>JBCDHQ010000059.1:0-17014 GCA_038749815.1 Pseudomonadota bacterium
ATCGACGAAGCGCCCGACGATCCGGTCGGTCCACCCGCCGAAATAGCCGGCATAGGCGCCGAGAAGGAGGCCGACCCCGAAGGAGAGGGCCACGGCGCAGACGGCAATGCCGAGATCGATGCGCGCGGCCACGATCACCCGGCTGAGCACGTCCCGCCCGAGATGATCGGTCCCGAACGGATGGGCGAAGGATGGCGGCTCCAACGCGCGGTCTGAGTTCGTGGCGAGCGGGTCGTAGGGCGCGATGAGTTCGCCGAAGACCGCCGCCGCCACCAAAAGCACGAACAGCACAAGCGCAAAGAGCGTCAGCGGGTTCTCCGCAAACACATGGCGGAGGGTTCGGAGATGCCCGCCGCCCCTGCGCGCCGGACCGGCGATGTCCGTCATCTCTTACCCCTCATAGCGGACCCGCGGATCGACGAGGGTGTTCAGCACGTCGACGGCTAAGTTCAGAAGGACGTAGATGATCGCCATTGCGACCACGAAGCCTTGGATGGCCGCATAGTCGGACGTGATCACCGCCTCGACGGCGTAGCGCCCCACACCGGGCCATCCGAAGACCTGTTCGATCAGGACACTGGCGCCCAGCAGAAAAGAGAAGATCATGCCGAGGATGTTGACGACCGGCAGCAGCGCATTGCGCAGCGCATACGTGACCAACACCTGGCCCACGGACAGACCGTTGGCGCGCGCTGCCTGGATAAACTCGCTCGACAAGACCCCGATCAGCGACGCCCGCGTCATCCGCGTGATCGGCGCCAGCGCAAAGAGGCCAAGGGAAATCGCGGGCAGGATCAGCTGTCCAAAAGCCGCGCGGGCAACCTCCCAGTCGCGGATCAGCATGGCGTCGACGACGTACATGCCGGTCACGGCCGGCGGAGGGGAGTACCAGATCTCGAGCCGCCCCACCGGAGACGGCGCCCAGCCGAGGAGGTAGTAGAAGACGAACACCAGCAAGAGACCGACAAAGAAGCCGGGGAAGGCTGCGGAGATCGTCGACAGGGCCCGGCAGACATGGTCCACGGGGGAGCCGGGCATCGCCGCCGCCGCAATCCCAAGCGGCATCCCGATCAAGACGGCAAAGGCCAGCGCAAAAAGCGTCAGCTCCATCGAGGCCGGAAGGCGCTGCAACAGATCCAGCGTGACGGGCTGGCCGGTGTTGAGCGATGTGCCGAGGTCCCCGCGCGCCAGTTCGCCGAGGTAGATCCCGAACTGCTCCATGACGCTCCGATCGAGGCCCAGCTTCTCGCGGATCTCCTGGACCGATGCTTCGGTCGCCGAGGGGCCCGCGAAATAGGCGGCGGGATCGCCGGGCAGCGCGCGCGACATAACAAACGTGATGAGCAGCACGAAAAAGAGGCTCGGCAAAGCCGAGGCGAGACGCCGGCCGATGAGTTTGATCGTCACGCGTCACTCTCCGGCCCGCTGTCGCGGCTCAGTTGGCAGATCGTCATATCGGGCACGGCCACCATGTCGCTCGAGAGGGAACGGTTCGCTGTGGCCCGCGTCGGGGCCACAGCTCTGCCCGTCAGTTCTTGGTCAGCGACCGGAAGTCGAGCTGGGTGTGGAACCAGTACCGGTAGCCGCCGACATTTGGCTGCAGCGCGACGTCCAGGTAGTTCCGCGCCAGCGGCGCTTTCGGGACTTCGTCCATGACGATCTTGTTCATCTCGCTGATCAGCGCGTTGTAGGCCTCAGGCTCGGAGGTCGTGCGCGCCTCGTCGATCACGGCATCTAGGGCATCATTGGTGTAGTTGGCCGCGTTGAAGATCGAGTTGTTGCCGCCGTGATAGTGCCAGTAGAAGTGATACTCCGGCCAGTCGAGCCAAGCGTAGAAGCTCGCGATGACCATCGGCATCGACTTCTCGAGCATTTTCGAGAACCAGTTCGCCCCGGGCACCTTCTGGATGGTCACCTCGATCCCGATCTCGGCCAGCTGCTCCTTGATCAGGATTGCCATCGGCTCGCGGATCGTGCCGCGGCTGATGTCGTAGTAGAGCTCGGTCTCAAAGCCATCGGGATAGCCCGCCTCGGCCAAGAGCGCCTTGGCTTTCTCGAGATCCGTGTAATAGGGCGACGGCGTCGGCCAGACGGGCGGAAACTCGGTGGCATCCTTGGCGCCGAACATCGGGATCGCGCGCTGGTAATAGGCCGAGGCCATGATCTCCTCGTACGGGAGGGCATAGGCGATGGCCTTGCGCACACGCTCATCGTCGAACGGCGCCTGCTTGGTGTTCATCTCCACGTAGACGACGGAGGACTGCACGGGCACGCCGACAACGTTGACGTCCTCGGCCGCGTCCATCTCGGCAAAGTCCTTCGGCGGCAGGTCGATCGACACATCGGCGTCGCCCTTCTCAACCAGCGCGCGGCGGGTCCCGGCCGCCGGGATCTGTCGATAGACGACGGTCTTCATCTCCGGCAGCGGTCCGGACTTCCAGTCGTCGAACCGCTCCAGGACCAGCTCATTGCCCGGGTTCCACCGCGCCACTCGGAACGCGCCGCCGCCCGCGTCGTTCCGACTGGTCCACTCGAACGCATAGGGGTCGTCTTCGGTCGCGTGCTGCAGCGCCAGCGTCTTGTTCACGATGACCGGGATCGGCACGGTGAGGTTGGCCATCACATACTTGTTCGGCGTCGGCATATGGATGCGAAAGGTGTGCTCGTCGACGGCTTCGAACTGCTCTGCATCGAGAAAGAAGCTCGCGCCCATCTGGATCGCGGGAAACCCGCCCGCGGCGACGGCGCGTTCAAAGGACCAACGCACATCCTCGGCCGTGACGGGGGTGCCGTCATGGAAAGTGGCATCCTCGCGCAGGAAAAAGGTGTACATCGTGCCGTCGTCCGAGATCTCCCAGGATGTCGCCAGCTCAGGCTCCATCACGGTGATGTCGTAGGCGGTCGTCCCGTCCTCGAGCGTTTTCATGCCGTGTTTGACGAGGCGGTCGTAGACGTTCCAGGCGACAAGTCGCGTGTAGTCGTTGGCAACTGGGTTGTGCGTGTCGAGCGAGCTTGGCCCTTGCTCGCCGACGGCAATCAGGACATCGGCGCGTCCCTGTGCGAGGCTGGCGGTCGGAACAGCGGCGGCGAGCGCCAGTCCGAGCGCCGCGGTGAAGAGTCTCCTGAGCGTCATTGTCTGCGGGTCCTCGTTTTTGCAAGCAGCAGTCGTGTCGACCTGGAGCGGCGCTGCCGCGGCCCGCAGGTTATCGGTAACTGTACGCAACGATCCGGTGGCTCCTACATCGGACCCGGACGGGCCCGTCGCATTTACGGCCGGCGCCAAAAGCTTCATCACCACCCCGGCAGTGTGCATAATATTAGTGCGTTGCTGCGGGTGGCCGCGACCGAGGTGATCGAATCGTTCGCAGAAGCCGGGCGAGGTCGTCACATCGACCGTGGTCAACGGATGAGCAGCATGACGGATAAGAGCTTGAGCCCTGCATCAGACGCGCTGGTTGAGGCGTTTGCCGAGACGCTGGGGCTCTCGATCGATGAGGCAGCCCGCCCCGCCGTCCGGGCAAACCTCGAAACCGCGCTGAGACTTGCCGAAAGCCTGGAGGGCGTCGGGTACGAGGCAGCGCCGGTGTTTCGCCCGTGACGCTCGACCTGGCGGATGCCACCGCCACGGAGGTCGCCGCCGCCGTCTCGGGCGGGCGCGTTCTGGCCCGCGAGGTCGCTGAGGACACCCTCAGTCGCATCGACGCCCAGAACCCCGCGATCAATGCGTTCACGGATGTGACGCGCGCCCGCATGCTGCGCGAAGCCGATGGCGTCGATGCGATGCGGTCCTCCGGTCAGGCTCTCGGTCCTCTTGCCGGGGTTCCTTTTGCCGTGAAGAACCTCTTCGATCTGGCGGGCGTGGTGACGCTCGCCGGATCGAAGCTCCGCCGCAGCGCGGGGCCGGCGGTCGAAGATGGGCCGCTCGTGCGGCGCCTCGTGGCGGCCGGGGCGCTGACCGCCGGCGCGCTCAACATGGGGGAGTTCGCGTACGACTTCACCGGTGAGAACGTGCATTACGGACCGTCGCGCAATCCGCACGATCTGGAGCGTATGTCGGGTGGCTCATCCGGGGGATCGGCCGCTGCGGTCGCCGCCGGGCTCGTGCCCTTTGCGCTCGGATCGGACACCAACGGGTCGATCCGGGTTCCATCGGCGTTTTGCGGCCTCTTTGGACTAAAGCCGACCTATGGACGTTTGCCGAGGACGGGCACCTTTCCCTTTGTGGACAGCCTCGATCATCTCGGGCCGATCGCCCGCTCTGTGGCAGATCTCGCCCTGGCCTTCGACGCGATGCAGGGCGCCGACCCCGAAGATCCTGTCTGCGCGCCGGATGCCCCGGTCGTGTCCGCCCTCGCGGCCACGGACGATCCAATGGAGCTTCGCGTCGCGCGGCTCGGCGGTTGGTTTCGCGGGCAGGGCGAGCCCGAAACCGATGTCGCCGCCGACCGCGCCGCGCAAGCATTGGGGGCCGTTGCGGACATCGAGATTGAGGGCGCAGCGCCCGCGCGCGCGGCCGCGTTTGTCATCACGAATGTCGAGGGCGCCGCCCTCCATCTCGACGACATGCGCAAGACGCCCGAGGCATACGACCCCTTCGTGCGCGACCGTCTGGCGGCGGGCGCGCTGCTGCCCGGTGTCCACTATGTCCGCGCGCAACGCGCACGGCTGACCTTCCAGCGACAGATGCGGGCTCTGTTTGACCGATACAACCTCCTCATCGCGCCGACGACGCCGATGCGCGCCCCGCGGATCGGCGACCAAACCTGCGAGATCGGCGGTGAGACCGTGCCGTTGCGACCGAACATCGGGGTCTACACGCAACCGATCTCCTGCATCGGTCTTCCCGTCGTGTCCTGTCCGGTTTGGGAGGGGCCGCGGCCCTGCGGCGTCCAGTTGATCGCAAATGCCTGGCGAGAGGACATCGTGATCGCCGCAGCAAGGCGCCTTGAGGCCAGCGGCATCAGTTCAGCGCCGATCCGACGTTTGATCTGAGCCGCCCTCGACGCGGGCCGCCAGGGACGATCGCCGCGCGCATCTCCCAACCGTTCGGGGGCGCCTCAACTGTGCCCACCTGGGACGAGTGCATCGCTCCGCGCATCTGACCGTGCACCCTCCGTCCCGGTGCGGGTCCGTGAATCCGGAGGTCGTGTGCACGCTCGCGCCCGCACTCCAGCGGAGATCACAGTGCGGTCCTCTTGCTGGGCCGGCACGGGCCGTGCCCTATTGATCTGGATGCCGCTCGCCCCCTGTTGCGGTGGGATGGAACCCAGGTCTCGCCGGCCGTTTCAGGCCTAGGACGTGGGTTCGGTTTGAACTTTGTCCGGCAGTCTTCCTGCTTCGGAGCGACGCAAGAGGCCAGACCTCTGCCGCGGGGCTTCGGGCTGGCGCTTCAGCCCGATGGTGCAGAGGGCCGGTGGAGGCCAGTTCTGCCCATTGGATGGCAGCGGCGCACGGCGAGCCGCCGCGCGCCAGACCCGAGCGGTCTCTCCAGAAGCGCAGAGAGGAGAGGTGGAGGCCTTAGAGGCTGGCCGTCACCAAAGTGGCGCGGCCCTCCGGAACGGATGTGCCTCCGGTCGAGTTGTCCGGATCCCGCCCGACGGTCCCCGGGACCTGGCCGGTGTTGCTCAACGGAGACCGTCTGTCCACCGGTGCAGCAGTTCCTCTTTGCAGTTGGATCCGGGTCTGGCCGGCGCCCTGACACGCGCCTGCTGGGGCCGGTCGGCCCTCAGGGCCGTTCAAACCTGCGCCGCTCGGAGGGCCCAAGCCCCTGGGTGGGAGCTGAATTCAAGGGCCGGCGTGCGCCCAAAGGATGTGTGAGGGGCCTCGCTCGGAGAGGGACCCCAGCGGGTCAGGTGTAGCCTGTCGAGCCGTCGGGGCGCACGGGCAGAGTGCGGTCCCAGTGAATGTAGCGATCGGTCTGCAGATAGCCCTCGTCGATCTCGAGCCCCCACCCCGGACGATCCGGACGGAGCTCCAGAAACCCGTCCTTCGGCAGATAGGGATCAAAGACATAGCCCGCCGGATCGTGCGCGGGCTGCAGGCCCCGGCCGAGCATCGCGGCGGTGCCCGGCATCCGGTATTCGAGGATCTTGAAGTTTGTGCAGGCCGCAGAGAAGTGGAGGGCGTGCGCGGTGGCAAGCGGCCCCATGGGATTGTGGGGGGCGACGGGCACGTAGAAGGCGGAGGCGATGTGCGCGATCTTGATCATCTCCGACAATCCGCCGACCACAGCGATGTCGGGTTGCACGATGTCGGCGCCCGCGCATTGGAGGAGGCGCAGAAACTCCCACCTGGTGTAGAGGCACTCCCCCGTCGCGAGCGGCACCGAGAGCTTGGCCTTGAGAGCGCCCCAGGCCTCGATGTTCTCCGGCCGGATCGGCTCCTCGAAGAAGAGCGGGTGAAACGGGGCGAGGGCGTTGCCGAGGGAGACGGCCTGCCAGGGCTCAAACAGTCGCGCATGGGCGTCGAAGGCGAACTCCCAGTCCGGGCACATCTCCGTGAGCGCGGCGACCCAGTCCGTGGTTGCGCGCAGGACGGACCGCCAGGGATCCGCATGGATGTCGGCGCGGTAGGGGGACATCTTGAAGGCGGTGAAGCCATGCGCCTCATGCGTCGCCGCGCAATGGTCGCGGACCTCGGCCGCCTCCGGCGCTGCATAGACGCCGAGATAGACCCGGACGCGGTCCCTGACCGCGCCCCCCAAGAGCTCGTAGACGGGCACCCCCAAGGCCTTCGCCTTGATGTCCCAGAGGCAGTGATCGATCGCGGCAATCGCGGCCAGCCCGAGGGCCCCCGGCGGAAACCGCGCGTGCTGCAGCATCTTCTGGTGCAGGCGTTCGATGCGCCGGGGATCCTCGCCCGCAATCTGGAGGCAAAGATAGTCGAGGATCGGGGCGAGCGCGCGGTCGGGGCCGTGATTGTAGGCTTCGCCCCAGCCGGTGAGGCCCTCGCTGGTGTCGAGGGCCACGATCACGCGCGGTCGGAGGCCGTCGCGCGCCATGAAGGATCTGAGACCCGTGATCCTCATGCGGTCACCCGGCGAACCGCGTCTGCGGCACGCCCGTCACGCCGAGCCCCGTGATGGCAAAGAGGCTTCCCGCTTCGGGCTGCGGCCGCGACGGGTCGAGACCTTGGCCAAGCGACGTGACGTAGAGCGTGTCGAGCCCGGCGCCGCCGAACATGGGCTTCGTCGGCTTCTCGACGGGCACGTCGATGGTCCGGTCGAGGCGACCCTCGGGCGTGATCCGGTAGATCTGCCATCCCGAAATGCCGGCCTGCCAGTAGCAGCCATCGGCATCGACCGTGCCACCATCCGGTCGGCCGGCCACCTGTCGGGTGTCGAAGAACACTTGGGGCGCACCGGGCGTGCCCGTGTCAGGATCGTAATCGGCCGCCCAAATCGTTCGAACCGAAGGCGCGCTGTCGGAGAAGTACATCCGGCGCCCGTCGGGCGAAAAGGCGAGGCCGTTGGTCGTGTGGATCCCCCCGCGCCACTGGGTGACGGTGCCATCCGGATCGAGGCGGTAGAAGCTGCCGCGGGGCGTCGGGTCCCCGGCCGTGCTCATGCTGCCGGCCCAGAACCGCCCTTGCCGGTCGGTGGTGCCATCGTTGAACCGGTTCTGCGGCAAGTGGGCCTCCGGGTCGACAAGAGGTGTCCGTGTCGCGCTGTCGGGATCGAATGTGTAAAAGCCCGATGTCGCGGCCAGCACCAGCCCACCGCCCCGCCGCCGGGCGACGCAGCCCACAGGTTCGCCGAAATCGAAGCTCTCATTGGCGCCGGTCGCAGGGTCGAAGCGGTGGATCAGCCCCGCGGCGATGTCCACCCACCAGAGGCGCGCATCCTCCACATCCCAGACCGGCCCCTCCCCGAGGAGGCTCCGGGTCGGCGCCACGCAGTCGATGCTGAGGCTCATTTGTCCCCCTTGAAGACCCGCCGCTCCGAGCCGTCGATATGGGCGAGCATCGCCTTGCGCGCGGCCACCGGGTCGCGGGCCTCGACCGCGTCGGCGATCGCGAGGTGTTCGTCCGTCATGCGCTTGCCGGTCCGCACCCGCGTCGCGCTGAGCGAGCGCACGAACGTGCCGACGAAAATCCAATGCGGGCGGATCAGGCCCAGCGTCTCGGTGAGGAAACGGCTGTCCGACAACTCCGCCAATCTGGTGTGAAACTTGATGTCCGCGCCAACACTGTCCTCCTGATTGGCCAGCAGCGTCAGGACTTCTTTGGCAATGCTGCGGAGGTGGCTGGCGGCCGCCGGCCCTCCGTTTTGGGCCGCCTTTGCGGCGATCTCCGCCTCGATGGTGCGGCGAAAGTCAAAGTAGTCGGAGATGTCGTCGATGCTGCTGAGCGGCGAGAGACCGCTCGCCTCGACGAGGGTCCCGCTGGTCACAAAGGATCCTGCGCCCCGTCGAGACACAATGAGACCGGAGTCCCTCAGCTTCGACAGGGCCGCCCGGATCACGGGGCGCGAGACCTCGTGCTCTTCGCTCAGATCATGCTCGCTCGGGAGTTTTTGGCCGAGCCGGTAGGTCCCGAAGCGGATCTTGTCGAGCAAGGACTTATAGACCTGAACCTCCAGACGCTCAGCACCCTCATCCTGTGCTGGCAGCAGAGATTCCACGCTGCTCTGTTCCATCGCCGACCCGCCCTCTGGGCTGCTTTACAGCATCTACGAATCTGTTTGACAAGTTGTCAACGTGGTGTTTGCCTGAAGCTTCCAGACCGAAAAAGAAGTCTGTGCCAAGGGAGGAATAACCGATGAAGATGTTGCTTAGGGCAACGCTTGCCGGGCTGACCGCCGCGGCGGTGTCGCCATTGGTCGCCATGGCCCAGGGCCAGGCCCCCGCTCTTGCCGAGATGGTCGCCGCGGGAACTCTGCCGCCCCTTGAGGAGCGGCTGCCGACGAACCCGGAGGTCGTCGCTCCGATCGACAGCATCGGCACCTATGGCGGCACGATCCGACGCTTTCTCTCGGGCTCGAACGATCACAACTCGTTCCTGCGCTTTGTCGGGCCGCAAGGTCTCACGCGGTGGCAAGCCGATTTCTCGGAGGTCATCCCGAATGTCGCGGAGAGCTGGACGACGAACGAGGACTCCTCGGAGTTCACGTTCAAGCTCCGCGAGGGCATGCGCTGGTCGGATGGAGAGCCCTTCACCGCAGATGACATCATGTTCTTTGTGGACGATCTTCTCAACAATGAGGAGTTTTATCCGACCGCGCCGGCCCGCTTTGTTGTCGGGGGCGAGACCATGCAGGCCGAGAAGATCGACGACGTCACGGTCAAGCTCATCTTCGCGGCACCCTACGGCACGTTCCTGACCGAGCTGGCCACACCCCTCGCGCAGGAGCCGGTGCTCTGGGCCAAGCATTACTGTCAACAGTTCCACCCGGCCTACAACGCGGATGTGCAGGCCCTGGTCGACGCGTCCCCAGCGGTCGAGGACTGGCCGTCGCTCTTCCGGCTGAATTGCGGCGAGGTCGAAGCCCCGAACCGTTGGTCCAATGCCGACCGCCCGACGCTCGATCCCTGGGTGGTCACCGGTGAGGGCTACACCGCGGGCTCGACCCTCGTGATGATGGAGCGCAATCCGTATTTCTGGAAGGTCGACACCGAGGGCAACCAGCTTCCTTATGTCGACACGCTGCAATGGGGCGTGGCGCAGGATGCGCAGGCGATCCTCCTTGAGGCGATTGCCGGCAATGTCGATATGCAGGCGCGCCGCATTGCTTCGCTGGCCAACCAGCCGGTGCTGTTCGAAAACGCGGAGAAGGCGGGGTACAAGCTCTTCCAGCGGACGGCGGCGGACTCAAACGACATGGCCATCCACTTCAACCACACCCATCAGGACCCCGAGATGCGTGCGCTCCTGACCAACAAGGACGTGCGGATCGCGCTCTCGATCGCAATCGACCGCGATGAGATCATCGACATCGTCTACCAGGGGGTCGGTGAGCCCTGGCAGATCGGCCCGCTTCCCCAGCACTCTCTCTACAACGAGCAGCTCGGGCGCCAGCACACCGAGTACGACCCGGACCGCGCGAACGAAATCCTCGATGCCGCGGGCTATGACCAGCGGAACGGCGACGGGGTCCGTCTGTTCCCGTCGGGCGAGCCGATCGTCTTTAACGTGAACTACCCTGGTGTGGAAACGCCCCAGCACGGCGACACGCTGGAGATCATCAAGGATCACTGGGCCGATATCGGCATCGGGCTCAACGCAACAAGCGTCGAGCGCTCAATCTACTATGCGCGCGGCGAAGCGAACGAGCATGACTTCATGGTGTGGGGTGCGCCCGGCGGGCTCGACCCGACGCTCTCTCCACGCGATGTGCTTGCCGTTCACCCCCAGGCGAGCTGGTTCGCCATTCCGTGGACCCGCTGGTACCTCTCCGGTGGCACCGAGGGCATCGAGCCGAGCGAGAGCATGAAGACGCGGCTTGCCCTCTACGACCAGTTCAAGGCCGAAGCGGATCAGGAGAAGGCCCTCGGGCTCTTCCGCCAGATCCACCAGATGGCGGCCGATGAGTTTGAGATCATCGGCATCACGTTCCGACCCAGCACCTACGGCGTGGTCAACGCGAAGCTTCGCAACGTGCCCGAGGCGCTGCCGGGATCGTGGATGTATCCCGATCCCGCGCCGACACTGCCCTGGACGTACTACTACGCCGAGTAAGGCGCTCGGTGCGGGGCCGGCCGGGCCCCGCACCCTCCCCTCCTGCACACGGAGCCTCCGATGATCTGGCGCTACATCCTGAAGCGCATCCTCTGGATGATCCCGTTCATGTTCGGCGTCTCCGTTGTCTCGTTTCTTCTGATCCAGGCCCCGCCGGGCGATTTTCTCACGACCTACATCGCCAAGCTCGGGGAATCGAACGAGCTTCTGGACCAGGCCACCATCGACAATCTCCGCGCACGCTTCGGCCTCGATCAGCCGCTCTATGTCCAGTATTTCAAGTGGGTCGGAAACGTGCTCCAGGGCGATTTCGGCATGAGCTTCGAATGGCGCCAGCCCGTGAACGAGCTGGTGTGGGAGCGGATGGCGCTGACGCTGCTTGTCTCCATGGCCACGCTGCTTTTCACCTGGGCCATCGCGTTTCCGATCGGCGTCTACTCAGCGGTGCACAAGTACTCCATCGGCGATTACATCGCGACCACGATCGGCTTCATCGGCCTTGCGACCCCGAACTTCCTGCTGGCGCTCGTCCTCATGTACATCGGCGTGGTCTATTTCGGCAGCGATGTGGGCGGGCTGTTCTCGCCGGAGTATCAGAACGCGCCCTGGTCCTGGGGCAAGGTCGTCGATCTGATGAACCACCTTTGGCTGCCCATGGTCGTGCTGGGGACATCGGCCACGGCGAGCCTCATCCGCATCATGCGTGCAAACCTCCTGGACGAATTGCACAAGCCCTATGTCGACACGGCGCGCGCGAAAGGCTTGAGCGAGTTCTGGCTGATCATGAAGTACCCCGTGCGCGTCGCGCTGAACCCGTTCATCTCGACCATCGGATGGGTCCTGCCGAACCTCGTCTCCGGAGCTGTGATCACCGCGATCGTGCTCAGCCTGCCCCTGGCCGGCCCGCTGATGCTGCAAGCGCTCCTCAGCCAGGACATGTATCTTGCAGGCGCCTTCGTTCTGTTGCTCTCGCTTCTGACTGTGATCGGGATGCTGATCTCAGACATCCTCCTGGTCCTTCTGGATCCGCGCGTGCGCTATGACTGACGAGCGCGCGTCGGGACCGCCCGGTGCGGCCGGGGTCGCCCCCCAGGCGGCGATCGGCCATTCCGAGCGGGATGTGGCCATCGCGTCGCAATGGCAGCTGACGCGATGGGCCTTCCGCCGCCACAAGCTTGCGGTGGTGTCGCTCTGGGTGATCGGGGCGCTCTACCTCCTCTCGATCTTCGCGGAGGTTGTCTCACCCTTCGATCCGACACAGCAAAACCGCCGGGCGGTCTACCACCCGCCGCAGATGATCCACTTCATCGACCGGACGGAGGAGGGCATTCGCCTCCGCCCCTATGTCTATGAGATGGACCGCCAGCGCGACCAGCGCACCCTCGCGGTCACCTATGTGCCGTCAGGTGAGAAGACCTACCTCGCCTTCTTCGGTCGGGGCGATGCCTACAAGCTCTGGGGGCTCTTTCCGGCCGAGCGGCACCTCCTTGTCCCGGTCAACCCGCGCGATGGGTTCTACTTGTTCGGGGCGGACCGCCTCGGGCGAGACATGTTCAGCCGGGTGATCTACGGCACGCGCATTTCGATGTCGATCGGCCTGGTCGGCGTTGCCATCAGCCTGGTGCTCGGCGTCGTTCTCGGGGGCGTCTCCGGGTTCTATGGCGGGCGCGTCGACGTGCTGATCCAGCGCTTGATCGAGTTCGTGTTGAGCCTTCCGACCATCCCGATCTGGCTGGCGCTGGCCGCCGCATTGCCGCCGGACTGGCCGATCTATCAGCAGTACTTTGTGATCACACTGATTGTCAGCCTGGTCGGTTGGACGGAGCTCGGGCGCGTTGTGCGCGGGCGGTTCCTCGCGATGAAGAACGAGGATTTCGTGATTGCGGCCCGCCTCGACGGCGCGTCGGAATGGCGGATCATCTGGCGCCACATGCTGCCCTCGCTCAGCTCGCACATCATCGCGTCGCTGACGCTCGCCATCCCGCTGATGATCCTCGCTGAGACCGGGCTCTCGTTTCTTGGCCTCGGACTGACGCCGCCGGCGATCTCCTGGGGGGTGCTGCTGAAGGAGGCGCAGAACATCGTCTCGATCAGCCAGGCGCCCTGGCTCTTTGTCCCGGGCGGCTTTGTCGTTCTGGCGGTCCTTGCGTTCAACTTTCTTGGCGACGGCCTGCGTGATGCGGCGGATCCCTATGGTCACTGAGGCGGATCCGATCATCCGGATTGAGACCCTCAATCTGGGCTTCTCGTCGCGCAAGGGCGTGGTGGACGTTTTGCACGACGTCAGCTTCGACCTCCACCGTGGCAAGACCACATGCGTCGTCGGCGAATCCGGATCCGGCAAGTCGGTCACGGCGCGGGCGATCCTGAACATGGTGCCCCGCCCCGGTGTGATAAATGGCGGGCGGATCCTCTTCCGTCCGGATGCGGCCGAGGCGGTGGATCTGGCAAAGCTCGACCCTCGCGGCCAAGCGATCCGCGACATCCGGGGCGGGCGGATCGCGATGATCTTTCAGGAGCCGATGTCGTCGCTGTCGCCGGTGCACACGATCGGCAACCAGATCACCGAGGCCATTCGCCTCCATCGCACGGTGGATCGGACAACGGCGCGCAAGATGGCCGCCGACGCCTTGGCGCAGGTGGAGATCCCCGATCCCGAAGCCGCGCTCGACAAGTACTCCTTCGAGTATTCCGGCGGCATGCGTCAGCGCGCGATGATTGCGATGGCCCTCTCCTGCCGTCCCGATGTGCTGATTGCCGATGAGCCGACGACGGCCCTCGACGTGACGACGCAGGCCGAAATCCTCGACCTGATGACCTCGCTCCAGGCTGAGCTTGGGACCGCCATCATGTTCATCACGCATGACATGGGCGTCGTGGCCGAGCTTGCCGATGCGGTCGTCGTGATGGAGAAGGGCCGCGTCGTGGAGGTCGGTGGGATCGATCAGATCTTTGCGCGGCCGGCGCATGCCTACACGCGGCGGCTTCTGAGTGCTGTCAAACACCTCGAAGAGCCCGCGGCGGCGAAAGTGCCCCCCGCCGCCGATGCGCCCGACATTCTCAAGGTGGAGGGGCTTGAGCTGCGCTTCGAGAAACGCGCGGGCTTCTTTCAGCGCGTCTCAGACGTCACGCGCGCGGTCGATGGGGTCAGCTTCGCCCTCCGCGAGGGTGAGGCGCTTGGCATCGTTGGAGAATCCGGGTCGGGCAAGACCACGGTCGGGCGCTGTGTCGCGCGGGTCTACGAACCCAATGCCGGGCGGATCGAGTACCGCGGCCAAGACATCGCAAGCGCGGGTCACAGCCAACTGAGCGACGTGCGCCAGCAGGTCCGCATGATCTTCCAAGACCCGTTCGCCGCCCTCAATCCGCGCATGACCGTGAAGCAGATCATCGCCGAGCCGCTGGTGGTGAACGATGTCGCGCGGGGCACGGAGCTCGAGGACCGCGTCACCACGCTCCTCCGCGATGTTGGGCTTGAGCCCTCCATGATGGAGCGCTATCCGCATGCCTTTTCAGGCGGCCAGCGCCAGCGCATTGTCATTGCGCGCGCCATCGCGCTCGACCCAAAGCTCGTCATCGCGGATGAGCCGACCTCAGCCCTCGATGTCTCGATCCGGACGCAAGTGCTCGACCTGCTGCTGCGGCTACAGGCCGAAAGGGGGCTCAGCTTCATCTTCATCAGCCACGACATGGCGGTGATCCGCTACTTCTGCGATCGGGTTGCGGTGATGTACCGGGGGCGGATCGTCGAGATCGGCGACACGCGCGAGATCATCGACAGCCCGCAGCACCCCTACACCAAGGCGCTGCTCTCTTCGGTGCCGATCCCCGATCCAGCGCTCCGCGGCACCCGCATGCGCCACCGCTACGTGCCGGAGGTCGCATGAAACGGACTGGTCTCGCGGCACGCTTTGATCCTGCCACCGCGGGCGGGGTGGGCGCCCCGCCTGGCAGCGGTGGCCCCAACAGCGGCCGGGAGGCCGGTGCTCTCCGTCATCCCTTTGGCAGTCTCGCGTCCGGCGCGTCTGCCCAGCAACCGGACCCGTGGCCATGAAAATCGAGACCGTCACCGCAAAGGTGTTTCGCCACACCACCAACACAGTCCGGGACAGCGACGGGCACGGGCATCCCGGGCCTGTCAGCGACACGCAGAGCGCGCTCTTCACGATCACAACCGACAGCGGCGAGACGGGCCAGGTGATCGGCCGGGTCGCCGACGTCGCCCCTGCGCTCCTCGATCGCTTTGTGCGGCCGAACTTGATCGGCCAGGATCCCATGCGCATCGATCTGCTCTGGCAGAAGATCTACAAGTGGCAGCGCCTCAGCGGCGGGCTCCTGACGGACCGGATGCTGGCCATGGTCGACCTCGCGCTCTGGGATCTGAAGGGCAAAGTGACGGGCCAGCCTGTCTGGACACTCCTCGGCGGGCACAGCGAGAAGGTCCTCGCCTATGGCTCAACGATGTGCGGCGACGACCTGAAAGACGGCCTCGCCACGCCCGAGGACTATGCGCGGTTCGCGGACTGGATGGTCGGGACCCGCGGCTACAAGGCCATGAAACTTCACGGCTGGATGCCGCCTGTGCCGGGCGCGCCCGATGTCCGCAAGGACTACGCGGCCTGCGCGGCGGTGCGCGAGGCCGTGGGTCCCGACATTCCGCTGATGCTCGACCCCCATCACTTCTACTCGCGGACCGACACGCTCTGGCTGGCCAACAAGCTCGCCGAGCTCGATTTCCTCTGGATGGAGGAGCCGATGGAGGAGGCGTCGATCTCGTCCTACCAGTGGCTGACGGCAAACACGCGGCTCAACATCCTCGGTCCTGAGACCATGACGGGCAAGCACTGGACCCGTGCGGAGTGGGTCAAGACCGGCGCGTGCGACATTGTCCGCGCAGGCGTCTGGGATGTTGGCGGGATCAGCTCGGTCCTGAAGGTCGCTCATATGGCCGAGAGTTTCCACATGTCGTGCGAGATCCACGGAACTGGCGCTGGAAACCTCTCGGTCGTCTGCGGAATCGGAAACACGCGCTTTTACGAACGCGGTCTGCTGCACCCGTTCATCGATTACGACGCCCCGAAAGAGCACCAGAACCGGATCGACGACGAGATGGACGCCGATGGCTATGTGCATGCCCGCGCGACACCCGGCTTGGGGCAAGATCTCAACATGGATTACATTGACGGGAACTTGATCAATGAGATCGTCTGACACCCGGATCGCCGATGTACGGATCACACCCATCGCGTTCCGTGACCCGCCGCTTCTGAACAATGCCGGCTGTCACGAGCCCTATGCACTGAGGTCGATCATCGAAGTCGAGACGCATGGCGGCGTGATCGGCCTCGGCGAAAGCTACGGCAACCCGACCCTGCTCGACGGCGTCAGGGCCGTTGCGCCGCACCTGGTCGGCCTGGACGTCACCGACATCAACGGGGTTTGGGCTAAGGTCCGCGCCTCGGTGTCGGACGGCACCGAGGGCTACAACACCGGGTTCGGGCGCCTCTTGCCGCGGATCGTCTCGGCCGTCGAAGTTGGGATGTGGGATGCGCTCGGCAAGACGCTCGGCCGTCGGGTGTGCGATCTTCTCGGGGGTCAGGTGCGCGAGCGCGTCCCGTTCTCGGCCTATCTCTTTTACAAGTTCGCGGCGCATGCAGATGGCACGACAGATCCCTGGGGCGAGGTTCTCACGCCCGAGCAACTGGTCGAGGAGGCGCGCCGCTTTCGGGAGATCGGTGGGTTTCACGCAATCAAACTCAAGGCGGGCATCCTCTCGCCCGAAGAGGAGATCGCGGGGCTCGAGGCGCTCAGAGAGGCCTTTCCGGAGGCCCCGCTGCGGATCGATCCGAACGGGGGGTGGAGCGTTGAGACCACACTCGGACTGCTGCCGCGACTGGAGGGCCTGATCCAGTATCTCGAGGATCCGACCGTCGGCATCGATGGCAACGCCGCGGTGCAGGCGGCCACGAACATTCCCCTCGCGACCAACATGTACGTCGTCACGCCGGAGCATTTGCCCCTCGCCATCGCCCAGGATGCCTTTCGTGTCATCCTCTCGGACCATCACTATTGGGGCGGCCTTCGCGCCAGCCGCGAGCTGGCCCAGATCTGCGCCATTTGGGGCCTCGGGCTCTCGATGCACTCAAACTCGCATCTCGGGATCAGCCTCGCTGCGATGACCCATCTTGCAGCGGCGACACCGAACCTCAGTTACGATTGCGACACGCATTACCCCTGGCAGACCGACGAGGTTGTGGCGGAGGGGCGTTTCACCTTTCAGGATGGGAGCCTGACCGTGCCGGAGGGGCCGGGCCTCGGCGTGACGCTCGACCGCGAGGCG
>JBCDHQ010000060.1:0-16992 GCA_038749815.1 Pseudomonadota bacterium
CAATCCCATCGAAAACGCCTTCGCGAAGATGAAGGCGCTGCCACGCAAGGCCGCCGAGCGGTCGGTGGAAGGCCTGTGGAGCGCGATTGGGCGCATCACCGGACTGTTCTCGCCACGAGAATGCCGAAACCACTTCGCCGCCGCAGAGTATGTTCCACAATGATCGGCTACTGCTCTAAGGTCTTTCTGGATCCTCTGGAGATGAGACGTCACTCCGGCACGTCGCGGCTCCGGTTCCATCCCGACATCCGCACAGTTCTGCAAGGGGCACTGTTTGTCCGAATTCAAGCCTTGAGCGGTGAGCCGCGTCCCCTCGGCGTCGGTGCTTTGGAACACGTGCAGAATCGGGAGTTGGGCGTGTTGCTGAGGGGGCGGTGTTTCCTCCACCTGTTTCGGCAACCAGTCGCAGTGCCGAGAGGGTCATCAACGCTTCACCCGTTGGGACAGAGGGTGCGGCGCGCTCAGCATCGTCGGCGCGCTGTGATGCCGCTCGGGTCAACCGCCAGCGCCAACGAGGGAGGACGCCTGCCATCCTAATTGGGCCTCAGGCCTCGTCATGGGCGCGTCCAGGCTTGTGTTGATCCTCGCCAAAAGGCCGGGATCTCTCCCCGCGGTCGCCGAAGGTGGTCGACCACAGTCCGGCGACGGACGCAGTCAGTCGACATGAAGTGCTCACGCACCGGCGGGGAGGGTGGGATTGCTGATCAGTGGCCATTGCGCCCACGTCCACCGTGCGCCGTGCGGACCGGTGGGTTCTAGAGTGTGCGGGGCAGGATGTAGCGGTCGGCGAGGCATGTGCCGGTGAAGGCAATCAGGAAGACGGCGCCAGAGGAGACGGTGACCTGGTTGGCGGTCAGCGCCCCTGCCGCGGCGAGAGTGAGGGCGATGAAGATTGCCATATTGGCAAGCCAGCGCCAGCGGCTTGTCGTCCGTACGACCGGTGCCTGGCTTGGGCCGTTGGGGGTCTCGATGAAGGCGAGCGCAATCGCCACGCGCTCGTAGCGGGCGAAGCGGCGCTTGAAGCCGGTGAAGTCGCTCAACCACGCAAACTCCGCATCGATCATCGCAACGGCCCGCGGTGAGACCGAAAGAGGCAGATGCGCATGGTCTGGGAGATCGCCCATCAACCCGTCGAGATAGCGCAGGAGCGCTCTCTCGACCCGGTCATGGGTGAGAGGGTCGGCGAGCAGGGGGTCTCTCAGGACCCGGTGGAGGCGGCTCTCCAAGGTGCTCTTTTCGTCATGGAGATGCGCCACGAGCCGCTCTGTCGCATCGCTGTCCGTGACCTCCGCTGCGAGGTGCGGCTGCGGCTCGACATCCGGGGTCGGCGCCTCGGCGTCACCCGTTGGCGGGCACGGTGGCTCGGCCCTCGCGCGGAAAGCCATGATCTGGTCGGCCAACTCATAGGCCAGTCTCAGCGCCTGGAACCGCTCCGCCTCCGCCTCCTGGTCTAGCGATTTCAGTTGCTTGGCATAGGCGCGGCGCAGGGCCTTTCGGTCGTCGGTTGGCCCGTCGAGCCCGAGGATGCCCCAGGGATGCTCAGCGGACATACCCGGCCTCGAACCCGTCAAGGCGCTTTGCGATTTCAGTGCCGAGTTGCTCGATCGCGGCCAGATCCTGACGCTCGATCTCGCTCTTGTAGCGGGCGATCAGCTCGGCAATGACCGTACGGTCCTCCGCCCGCGCCATGGCATACGCCTCCTCGAGCCGAGCGAGGAGGAGCTTGGTGTCCGCCAGTTCACGCGGGTGAACCTTCAGCGCTTTCAGGGCGGTGAGGCGTGTCTCAACCTCGCGATCCGACATCTCTCCGGCAAGCGACCGGATCACAGTCGATGCGGTGTGGCCCGTCGATTGCGCCACGCAGTCGACCTCGAGAAGGCCAGAGACGTCGTAGGTGAAACGGATCGTGACCGCTTCGTGCTCGCGCCGGTTTGGCGGGACCGCGATCCTCACCTCGCCGAGCTTCACGTTCGAGGTGACGAACGGCGCCTCACCTTGGAACACCTGGAACATGATGTCGGTCTGGCCGATCTCAGCGGTCGAAAACTGCTCCTCGCGCGACACGGGAACGACGGTGTTGCGCTCAATGATCGGGTGGAAAAAGCCCGCCTCGAGCTTGCCGTTGATCTCGCGCACCACGTCAACACCGAGGGTGAACGCCGTGACATCGGTCATCACCATGTCCTCGAGCGCCGCCTCGCGTGCGACAAGGCCCGCCTGCACCGCCGCGCCGAGTGCCACCACATGATCCGGGTCGAGATGGGAGACCGGCAGCTTCCGGAGCTGCTTGGCGATCAGCGACCGGATCACGGGCATCCGCGTTGCCCCGCCGACCAGCACGACGTTGTCGAGGTCGTCGGGGGAGAGGCCGGCGTCATAGAGCGCCCGGTCGACCGGGCGGCGGAGACGCTTTTGCGCCTCCGTCGTGGCGCTCTCGAACAGGGATCGGGTGATTGCGGCAGTGAGGCGGTCCTCGCCCACCGTTGCGTCGATCTCGGTCGTGTGGGCCGAGGAGAGCTTGCGCTTCGCCGCCTCCGCCAAGCGGTGCAGCGTGGCGCGGTCGGCCCCGGTCAAAGCGCGCTCGGGGAGCATCCCGGCCAGCACCTTTGACAGCGCCGCGGTAAAGTCCTCACCCCCGACATAGGCGTCCCCCGCCGTTGCCTTGACCTCCATCACGCCCTCAAAGAACTCCATCACCGAGACATCGAACGTGCCGCCCCCGAGATCGTAGACGAGGAATGTCGTCTCGGTGTCCCTTTCGTGGAGCCCATAGGCCAGCGCCGCTGCGGTCGGCTCGTTGATCAGGCGCTCGGCGGTCAGCCCGGCGAGACGGCAGGCGGTCTTCACCGCTTTGCGCTGTACCTCGTTGAAATAGGCTGGGACCGAAACGACGACGCGCTCAATGGGATGGCCGAGATCGGCCTCCGCATCGGCTTTGAGCGCGCTGAGGACCAGGGCCGACAGCTCCTCCGCCCGCATCGTCCGGCCGCCGAGAGAGAAGGCCCGCTCGGTGCCCATAGCGCGCTTGAAGACCGCCACCGCACTCTCAGGATGGGTGATCAGGCGCGCATGCGCCGCCGCACCCACGTCCACGCTCCCGTCGATCAGGCTGACGACGGAGGGCGTCAGCACTGAGCCGGTGTTGTTCTTGATCAGCCGCGGCACGCCCTCTTCGAGCACAGCGATCAGAGAATTCGTTGTGCCCAAATCTATCCCAACGGGAACCATTCCACCCTCGAACCTGCCGGCCACGTCTGTTTACTGCCTGGATGCTTAAGAAACCGCGCGCCTCGCGACAATTCCAGTCGCGCAAACGGCGTTGCTCACGCGGGCAGTGGCCGATGGCGGTACGCAACCGGACGCGGTTTCCGTCCCTCGCGGCGCTGTCAAATTGCGCAGGCGCCGCGCGGTGCACATCTTTTGGCTGTGCCGGACCATGCGTCTGCGCGATTGTGAAACGGACGCCTTGGGACCAGCGGAGGGTGAGATGTCGGAGCGGGCCTACATGCCGGACTACTTGCGGCTCTTCGCCCTCTTCGGGATCGTCATCGTCAATGTCCAGGGCATGGCCTATCCGCTCGCGGGCGGGTTCTCGGCTGCATCGGCGTTCGGCCCCCTCGACCGTGTCGTGGTGTGGCTGATCGATGGCCTGGCCTTCTTCAAAACCTACGGCCTTTTTTCGTTCATGTTCGGCGTTGGGCTCGCGTTTCAGATGCGCGCGGCGGAGCGGCGTGACCTGGCCTTCGGACCGCTCTACCGGAACCGAATGCTCGGCCTTTTCGCCCTCGGGCTTGCACATGGGTGTCTGCTCTTTGCTTACGACATCCTGGTTCTCTACGCTCTCACGGGGGCGCTCCTCTTTCTCATTCGCGGCTGGAGGGTCCGCGCGCTCCTCAGGTTGGCGGCGGGGCTTCTGCTGGTTCAGATCGTTGTGTCCTCGGTTGTTTTGGTGGCGCCGACGCCGGACGATTTCGGCGAGATCGAGCGGCAGATTTTGACTGAGGGCGGGTTTCTCGACGTGACTGTGTTTCGCACCGTCGCATTCCTCTCGACGCTTCCCTACCTCCTGGTGCTGCAAGGCCCAACGGCGCTTGGCTGGTTTGCAATCGGGCTTGCGGCTGTCAAATCTGGGCTGATCGACAAGCCGGAGCATCCGCACTGGCGGCGGGCGCGGCGGTGGTGCCTGCGGCCCGGTGTGGCGGCCAGTCTGATCGGCGCAGCGCTCATCGCCCTCGGCGCGACTGGCGTCGGGACGGTGGTGGTTCTGGCGGCAGCCCCGCTTGCGACGATGGGATATCTTGGGGTGATCGCGGCAGTCGCGCGGGCGCCTGGGCCGGTGGCTGCCTGGGGTCTCACCGCCGGTGGGGCGAGCCTCAGCATCTATCTCGGTCAGTCGCTGATCCTTGCCACGGTGTTTGCGCCCTATGGGCTCGGCCTCTGGGATGCGGTGCCGCCGAGCACTGCGGTGGCCCTCGCCCTCGCCGTCACTGTCGCGCTGATCCTGGCGCTTGCGCTCTGGCGGACCTGGTTTGCCATGGGCCCGTTCGAGTGGGTGCTCCGTCGGATTACATATCTCGGACAGGTGACGCGCCGCTAGGCGGCTTGATGCGTGGCGAGGGCGCCCCGCAGCGCCTCAGCCAAAGTGGCCGCAAAGAGCCGGCGCGGCGAGGCCCAGCGGCTGGCCAGGACAACCCGGCGTGCCGGCGAGCCCCAGGGCAGGCGCCGCCGTCGGACGCCAGGCGGGTCTGGGGTTCCGATGCGGTGGGGCAGCATCGAGACGCCGAGCCCATGCTCGACGAGGGCTGTGACGGCTTCGAAGGAGTCCACCTCCATGGCGGAGCGGACGCGGATGTTTTTCTCAGTCAAGACACCTTGGATCTGCTGTGACAGACGGCTGCGCCGGTCGAACCAGACAAAGGGGCGTTCTGTGAGGAGGGTGAAGGGATCCCCCGCGGCATCTGCGGCCGAGAAGATCAGCTCCACCGGTTCTTCGCAGATCAGTGTGAGCGCGAGGTCGTGGTCCTCGCTGCCGGGGTCCGTGACCAGCCCGAGATCGAGGCTGCCATCGACGACCTGGGTCAGCACCCGCTCCGAGAGCGCGGTGATGAGGTCAATCTTGAGGTCGGGATGTGCGGCGCAGAGCGTGGCGAGCGCGGGTGCTGCGAGGTTCGTCACGGTCGACGGCACCACGCCGATCCGCACCTGTCCGCGGAGCCGGCTGCCATCGGCAAGCGACCGGATGTCGCCCGCGATGTCTTCGATCCGGCGGGCATGCTCGACAAGAGCCAGCCCTTCGCCGGTCAGAACCGGCGGCCGCTTGGAGCGGTCGAGGATCTGGAAGCGCAGCTCATCTTCGAGGGCTTTGATGTGCTGGCTGACGGCGGAGTGGCTGATGCCGAGGTCATGGGCCGCGGCGCTCAGCGACGGGCTGTGCGCGATGGCCATCACGGTTCTGAGGAAGCGCAGGTTCATCAGTGTTAGATTTTCTGAATGTAGAAACTCTTTTTTCTTTCTTAGGGCACGTTTCCTCAATGTGCTACGGTCAAACCTCACTGTGTCGTGATCTGGGGGTGATCGCGTAGCGAGGAGGACGCCGTGAACAAGCAGATCCGTGGGGCCGCCGCCCTGACCGACACCCCGCTCTCGCGCGTTCGTGCGCTCTCGCCAGGCTTTGCCGCTCGGGCGGCGGAATGGGATCGGGAGCGGACCTACCCGTGGGTGAATGTCCGGGAGTTGGCCGCGGCCGGTGTCATGGGCATGTCGATCCCTGAGCGGTTCGGCGGGCGCGGGGCGAGCTATCTCGAGGTGGCTGAGGTGGTTGAGGAGGTCGCGCGGGCCTGCACTCTGACGGCCCGGATCATCGTCGAGGCCAATATGGGCGGGATCAGTGCGGTCATGGCGTACGGCACGGATGCGCAGCGCCGGTTTGCGGCGCCGATCGTGCTCGCCGGGGACAAGCCCGCCATTTGCATCACCGAACCCGACGCGGGCAGTGCGGCGACCGAGATGGGGACCACCGCGCGGCGGCAGGGCGGCCGCTGGATCCTTGATGGGACCAAGCACTGGATCACGGGCGGCGGCGTCTCGAAGCTCTACCTCATCTTCGCGCGCGCGCTCGAGGAGGACGGCACGGAGCTTGGCATCGCGGGCTTCCTTGTCCATGTCGACCCGGAGGCCGGCATCGCGCCCAAAGGCTTCAAGGTGGTCCGGCGCGAGCGGACGATGGGCCTTTGCGGGATGCCGGAGGCGGAGCTTTCGTTCGAAGGGCTCGAGGTGGCCGACGATATGGTCCTCCGCACGCCGTCTGGGCCCAAGAGGGGCTTTGCGGAGTTGATGACCGCCTATAACAGCCAGCGGGTCGGAGCCGGCACGATCGCGATGGGCGTCGCCGCGGGGGCGCTTGAGCATGCCAAGCGCTACTTGCTGGAGCGGCACCAGTTCGGGCGGCCGATTGCCGAGTTCCAGGGACTGCAATGGATGCTCGCCGACATGGATGCGGCCGTCCATGCCTCGCGTCTGATGCTTCACGAAGCCGCGCGCTCGGCGGAGTGGACGGGCACCGGATTTCCTGATCTCATGATGGCGGCGCGCGCCAAAGCCTTCGCCTCGGAGAACGCCATCAGGGTCGTGAATGACGCGCTCCAGATGTTCGGTGCCCGGGGCTACGGCGATGCGGAACCTTTGGAGCGGATGTACCGCGACGTGCGGATGTTCACGATCGGCGGTGGCACCGCTCAGGTGCTGAAAACGCAGGTGGCGGGCGCGCTATTGGGGATCAAGACCCCGCAGACACGGGGCGGCTACCTGCCGGGGTAGCCCGGAGGAGAAAGGGCCGCGATGAGGCAGCATGTCGATCCGCAGGGGCTGAGGGTGACCTCTGCAGTGGCGGAGAGCGCCGCCGGATTTGTGCGACTGACCTCCTCCTATCTGGGCTTCCGGCCAGAGACGGGGGGCATCCTGAAAGATCTCCTCGCCGCCGATCCCGACATGCCGATGGCGCGCTGCGCGGAGGGCTATTTTGCCAAGCTCATCGGCAGCGCCAACCACTCCGCCCGGGCGGCGGGCATCTCAGCCGGGCTCGGCGCCGTGATGGACGCAGCGGGCGCCAATGAGCGGGAGCGGGCGCATGGCGCAGCACTCGCGGCCTGGTGCGCCGGCGATCTCGACCGGACGACGCGGATCTGGGAGGACATCCTGCTGGAGCATCCGCAGGACGGCCTCGCCCTCCGTCTTGCCCATTTCACGCATTTCTATTCCGGAGACGGCCGCCGCATGCGGGATTCCCTCGCGCGGATCCTGCCGCTCTGGTCCGACGATCACCCGGATTACGGGTTCCTCCTTGGGATGTACGCGTTCGGCCTCGAGGAATCTCGGGAGTACGAGAAGGCGGAGCGCTACGGTCGCGACGCCGTCGCCCGGAACCCGCGCGATGCCTGGTCGGTCCATGCTGTCGCCCACGTCCTCGAGATGACGGAGCGGCACAGCGAGGGGATCGAGTGGGTCGCGGGTCTCGAGCAGGACTGGTCGACGGTCAACAACTTCCGCTTCCACCTCTATTGGCACAAATGCCTCTACCATCTCGAGCGGGGCGAGTTTGCGGAGGTGCTGGCGCTCTATGACGAGCAGGTGGTCTCCGACATCGCCTCGGATTTCTATCTCGACATCTGCAACTGCTCCTCCCTCCTGTGGCGTCTGGAGATGTTCGGTGTCGATGTGGGCGACCGCTGGGTGACGCTCGCTGAGGTGGCGCGCGGGCATCTCGAGGACACGGATCTGATCTTCGTGTCGCTCCACTATCTCATGGCGCTGATCGCGGGCGGCGACCGTGACGCGGCGGATCGCATGATCGAGGGGTTCCGGCGGTGGTCGACGCTCGACGCGACGCAGGCGCGGATCTGTGCCGATGTGGGCCTTGGCATCGCCGAGGGCCTCCGCCATGCACGGGAAGGGCGGTTTGCGGACGCAGTCAGGAGCATGGAGCCCGTGCGCTACGGGCTCAGCCGCGTCGGCGGCAGCTGGGCGCAGCGCGATGTCTTCCACATGATCCTGCTCGACGCCGCAAAGTCGAGTGACGATGCCCTCCGGGCCCGCGCCCTCTTTGCCGAGCGGCTGGGGGACAAGGTCCACTCAAGCTGGACCTGGACCAACTATGGCGACATCCTCGGGACCCTCGGCCAGCGGGAGGAGGCGGCCCGCGCGGCCGCAAAGGCCCGCGAGGTGCTGGTCGCCTAGCGCTTTGGCTTCTCGGTCCCGAAGACCTGGGCGATCACCATCAGACCGGTCGTGACCAGGATCATCAGCGTCGAGATCGAGGCAATGGTCGGGTCGATCTGATCGCGGAGCGCGTTGAACATGTTGCGCGTCAGGGTCGGGTTGTCGCCGCCTGAGATGAACATCGCGATCACCACCTCATCGAACGAGGTCAAAAAGGACAGAAGCGCGCTGGTGATCACCGCGAAGCGGATCTGCGGCAGTGTGATCGTCAGGAACGCCTTCCATCGCGGCGCCCCGAGGGAGCGCGCCGCGTTTTCCTGGTTCATGTCATAGCTCTTGAGCGCGGAGCCCGTGACGATCACCACGAGCGGGATCGCGAGCAGTGTGTGGGCCAGCACAAGCCCCGTCATCGTGTAGAGGATCTTGAGCTTCACATAGGCGTAGAACGCCCCGATGGCGACGAGGACCACGGGCACCATCATCGGCGTGATCAACAGCACGAAGGCCGCGCGCACATAGGGAACGCGCGAGGCGTGGAGGCCATAGGCCGCGAGCACGCCGATGGGCGTCGCGACGAGCATCGTGAAAAAGGCCGCCGTGAAGGATGTGCGCGTGGCCAGCATCCACTCGTCAGACGCGAAGTAGTGCTGATACCAGCGGAGCGACCACTCCTCCGGCGGGAACTCCAGGTATTGGGAGGCCGAGAAGGACATCGGCACCACGATGAGCGTCGGGGTCACCAAGAGGATCATCGCAACGATCGAGAAGACGTAGAGCCAGAGGCGCTGGCCGTGCGTGACCTGCGTCTCGGAGGCGGGGCTCTGCAGCCAGCGGAGCATCAGTGGCCCCCACCTGTCATCTGATCGAGCTTGAGGAAGCCCGACGCGATCCAGAGTGCGCCCAAGGTCAGCACCAGGAGGACGACGCCGAGCGCGCTCGCGGCGCCCCAGTTCACGAAGAGCTCGATGTTCGAGACGATCTTCATCGAGACCATGATCACTTTGCCGCCGCCGAGGACCGCGGGCGTCACGAAGAACCCGAGGCAGAGGACGAAGACCATCAGCGCGCCCGCGAAGAGGCCCGGTGTCGAGAGTGGGAAGAAGACCGTCCAGAACGCCTTGACCGGCCCCGCGCCGAGATTGGAGGCGGCCTTCAGGTAGTCCCGGTCAATCGCGCGCATCGCGCCGTAGACCGGCAGGATCAGGAAGGGCAGCATGATGTGCACCATCCCGATCAGCGTGCCGGTCATGTTGTGGACCATCTTGATCGGCTCGTCCCAGAGCCCGAGATTGATCGCCCAAGTGTTCACAAGCCCCTGCTTCTGAAGAAGAACCAGCCAGGCATAGGTGCGCACGAGAAGCGAGGTCCAAAACGGCAGGAGGACCGCGATCAGACAGAGATTGGCAAGCCCGCTCGGCAGCTGCGACATGAAATAGGCCAGCGGATAGCCGATCAGGATGCAGATCGCCGTGGTCAGCAAGCTGATCTGGAACGTGGTGATGAAGATGCGGATGTAGGACTTCCGCTCGATCATTCGCTCGTAGTTCTCGAGCGAGAAGGTGCCGTCCGCCCCGATGAAGGACACGTAAAACAGCCATCCCGTCGGGATCACGAGGATCACCAGCACGATGAGGAGCGCGGGCGAGCTCAGCCCGAAGAGCTTCAGGCGCTCCATCCGCTCGTCGCGGCGGAGGCCGGCGGCGTTGAGGTCGTCCGTGCTGCGCTCACCGCCTGCGGTTTGGCTGATGGCAACCATCTCAGTGCCCTCCGTCGGCGAGGATCACCATGTCCGAGGCGGCGAGGCCAAGCGTCACCGCCTCCCCCGGCTTCGCGAGGGTTGCGAAAGTGCCGGCGCGGATCGCGCCCCGGACGGCGACCTCGGTCCCATCCTCGAGGCGGGCATAGAGGAGGAAGCTCTCGCCTTGGTAGACGAGATCGCTGACGGTGGCACGGAAGGTGGTGACGGACGGCGCGGCCTCCCCCTCGACGAGGGCCACGCGTTCGGGGCGCATCATCAGATTCAGCGCCGATCCGTCCGGCGCGGGGCGGTCGGTGATCAGGCGCGTGCCCGCGGCGATCAGCTCATCGCCCTGCCGCGTCACGTCGAGGAAGGTGGACTCGCCGATGAAATCGGCCACGAAGGTGTTGGCCGGCGCGTCGTAGAGATCCTGAGGTGTCGCGAGCTGCATGATCCGGCCATGGTTCACCACCGCGATCCGGTCCGACATGGTCAGCGCCTCGCGCTGGTCGTGGGTCACGTAGACGGTGGTCATGCCAAGCTCCTCGTGGAGGTGGCGGAGTTCGATCTGCATGCGGTCGCGGAGTTTTTTGTCGAGGGCCGAGAGCGGCTCGTCCATCAGCAGGATCCGAGGTTCGAACACGATGGAACGTGCGAGCGCCACGCGCTGGCGCTGGCCGCCGGAGAGCTGGTTGATCCGGCGCTCGCCATAGCCGCCGAGCTGCACTTTCTCGAGGGCTTGCTCGACCCGCTCGGCGATCTCGGCCTTCGCCACCTTGCGGAGTTTCAGCGGATAGCCGACATTTCCGGCCACCGTCATATGGGGGAAGAGCGCGTAGTTCTGGAACACCATCCCCACGTCGCGGAGATGGGGCGGCGTGCGGATCATCTCCGTCTCGCCGAATTTCAGGCTGCCGGCGTCGGGTCGGGTGAAACCCGCCATGACCATGAGCAGCGTCGTCTTGCCGGAGCCCGAGGGGCCGAGGAGGGTCAGAAACTCACCACTCCGCACATCGATCGAGACATTGTCGAGCGCGTGGACCGCGCCGTAGGTCTTCGTCACGTTGCGAACAGTGATCGGAAGCGCGTCCGTCGTCGCGGTGTCTTTCACTGGCCCCTCCTCTGAACTCCGCCGCGGGCAGAGCGCCCGCGGCGGTCGTGCGCGACGCCTACTCTGTCAGCATTTCTTGGTACATTTCCGCCGCGATGGTCTCCCACTTGGCGTACCACTCGAGCGAGACGGGCAATTGACTGGCTGCGTTCTCAGGCGAGGAGGGGAGCCCCGCCGCCATCTCCGCGCTGATCTCGCCGGTTGCGTAGGCCGCTTTGTTGGTCGGCCCGTAGGTGATGAACTTGGGCAGGTCGTCCTGGTACTCGGCCTTCGAGATCTCGGCCAGGAACTCCATCGCCACGTCCTTGTTCGGCGCGCCTTTCGGGATCGCGAAGCAGTCATAGTCGAGCAGCGCCTGGTTGAAGCTGTAGGCGACGTTCGCGCCGTCGGCTTTGGCGTTGTCGAAGCGGCCGTTCCAGCCGGTGGTCATGTCGACCTCGCCATCCTTCATCAGCTGCGCGTGCTGAGCGCCTGAGGTCCAGAAGACGTCGATATAGGGCTTCAGCTCGCGGATCTTGTCGATCGCGCGCTCAATGCCGTCCTCGCTGTTGAGGACGGTGTAGACTTCCTCGGGCGGGACCCCATCGGCCATCAGTGCGCCCTCGAGCGCACCCGCAACTTTGCCCCGATAGGCGCGGCGGCCCGGGAACTTCTCGACATCGAAGAAGTCCGCCCAGCTCTGCGGGCCATCCTCACCGTAGGTTTCCGTGTTCCACGCATAAACGGTGGAGAAGACGTCGCCACCGACGCAGTAGTCGGTGTAGAGGCCCGGATAGAACTCAGAAACGTCGATGACGGAGTAGTCGAGCGGCTCGAGCAAGCCCTCGGCGGCGGCACGCGCGGCTGAGCCCGATCCGCTCGCCACGATGTCGAGCGTCACCTGGCCGGACGACACCTGGAGGCGGACGTCGGACATGCCGCCATAGGTCTCCTGCTTCACGGCGATCCCCGTGTTGGCCTCTGCCGGTTCGAAGAGCGCTTTGCTCTGCGCCTCTTGGTAGGAGCCGCCCCAGGAGGCGATGGTGACAGACTTGTCCTGGGCAATGGCCGATGTGGCCAAAAGCGTTGCGACCGCCGTCAGTGTCACGTGTCGGATCATTGAGTGTACCTCCGCAGTTGGTAGGGGACCGCCTGTTGTCGGTCCATGCGTCTCGCCATGTTGTGGACCGGGCAGGGCGGCGAAACCCGCACCCGGATGTGGGCTACACCGTTGCCTCAGCGCGCCGATATTGCAACCTGTCTCGCCACCGATACCAGGCCACCGCGGCGGGCAGGAACCAGGGCCTGCCCGTGTAGAAGGGACGGGTTGGGAAGGGCAGGCCGTCGAAGGCCGTCGCCCCCTCCTTCAGGCCGAGGACCTGTTGCCCGACGCGCATGCCAAGATAGCTCGCCATCGAAACACCGGAGCCGCAATAGCCCATGGCGTAGTGGATGCCGTCGATCCGGCCGATATGGGCAAGCTCGTCGAAGCTGTAGGCCACCGTGCCCCGCCAGGAATGGGTGATCCGGTGCGCGCGCAGCTCGGGAAAGATGCGGCAGAGATCGGCGTAGAGGCGCGGGCCACTGATTGCGGGATTGGTTTCGGCGGCCGAAACCCGCCCACCGAAGAGGATCCGCCGCCTGTCGGGGGAGGTGCGGTAGTAGTAGACGACCTTGCACGTGTCGCTGACGACCCGGTCCGTCGGAAACAGGCGGTCGACCAGGGCCTCCGGCAGCTCCTCCGTCGCGATCACGTAGCTGCCGATCGGGATTACCCGGCGGCGGAGCCAGGGGGTGATCGCGCCGGTGTAGCCATTTGTCGCAACAATCACATCCCGGGCCTCGATCCGGCCGGTCGACGTCTGGACAAGGAACCCGTGCGCCTGCCGCTCGATCCCGGTGACGGCTGTCTCTCCGATTACGGTTGCGCCGGCCGAACGCGCCGCGCGGAGGAGGCCGAGGTGATAGCGGCCCGGGTCAAGCGCGGCGTGGCGCGGAAAGAGGACGCCACCGTGATAGAGATCCGTTCCAAGCTCGGTTCTTTGATCCGCTTTGGGGAGCACGTGCGCCTCGATCCCCTCACGGGAGAGCATCTCCGCCTCGCGGGCCAGCGCGTCGTACTTTTGCGGGGCGTGTGCGGCATGGAACCGTCCGGAGCGACGGAACGCGCAGTCGATCCCCTCGGCGTTGATGCGGTCCTCGATCCAGTCGAGCGCGCTCTCGCCGTCGCGCCTGATGGCGCGCGCGCGGGGCGCGCCCAGCCGCGCTGTGAGGGACGCCAGTGACGGCTTGATGCTGGTGCTGATCTGGCCGCCATTTCGCGTGCTGCACCCCGCCCCGGGGGCGTCGCGGTCCACAACCGTGACCGAACGGCCGCCGCGCGCGAGCTCGATCGCCGCATTGAGGCCCGTGTACCCGCCGCCGACAATCAGGACATCGGTGGACGCTGGGGCGGTCACGGGCGCACGCTCCGGTTCGGGGAGGCCCGACCACCAGTAGGGCGCATCCGTCCAGCCCGGCGCCCAGACGTCATCCGCTTTGCCGGGTGTCGGAGGTTGGTCCACGCAGTCTCTCCCTCGCTTACATCACGGAGAGCGTAGAAACGCCCGCACCTCAATTCAACGCAAATGTCTTTGGCCGCCTTTAGAGGGCCTTACGACCAATGCGGTCTACGGTCACCGATCACGGGAGCGTATAAATTTCGGACCACCACTCTAAACCATTATTGATTTTCGACCGCTCGGCAGAGGCTTTACACTCGCGCTTGGGAGATGAGTTCGTCCGCATTTTGAACGAGAGCGAACCTTGAAACGCCAGACCAGGATACGCGCCCCCGCCCGGGCGCCACGTGCCGGAGGGCCTCTGACATGACGATGATCCAGCACCGGGGGGCGTCGATCTCGTTTCAGCCCCGGATCCGCAAAGGGGCCTTTTTCGAAGCGGCATGGCGGCATGGGTGCCGGACCTTCTCGGTCTACAATCGGACGTTCATCTCAAGCACGTTCTCCTCCCCCGCGGAGGAGTATCGCCAAGTGACGGAGCGTGTGGCGATCTGGCCTGTCATGGGCGAGCGGCAAGTGGAGGTCTCGGGGCCCGATGCGGCGGCCTTCGTGCAGTATCTCACGCCCCGGAACATGGCGCGCTGCGATGTCGGGCAGTGTAAGTACGCGCTCATCACGTCGGCCGCGGGCGGGATTGTGAGCGATCCGATCATCCTAAGGCTCGCCGAGGATCGGTTCTGGCTCTCGACCTCCGACTGCGATCTCGAGCTTTGGGCGCGCGCGATTGCGGCGCATATGCCGTTCCGGGTCGAGATCCGGGATGCCGGCGTCTCGGTCATCCAGGTGCAGGGGCCGAAGTCGCCGCGGCTGATGGTGACCCTGTTTGGGACCGACATCCTCGATCTGAAGTACTTCCGGCTGATGGAAGCGGAGTTCGAGGGGCGGACGCTCTGGATCTCGCGCACGGGGTGGAGCGGGGAGTTCGGGTATGAGATCTACCTGCCCCATGCCGAGCAGGGCGACGCGCTCTTCGATGCGCTCCTCGACGCTGGGCGCGACTGTCAGGTGGCGCCGGGGGCCGTGAACCAAGCGCGGCGGATCGAGGCCGGCATTCTGTCCTGGGGCGTCGACATGACGATGGAGGAGACGCCCTTCGAAACTGGCTTCGGCCATCTGGTGGAGCTTGAGACGACGCCCGACTTCATGGGCCGTGCCGCGCTCGAGCGGTTGGCGGACGCGCCGCCCGCCCGCCGGATCGTGGGCCTTGTGGTCGGGGGCGACGCCCTCGATCCGAACGAGGACCCTTGGCCGATGACCTTCGGTGACCGGCCGGCGGGCCGGCTGACGAGCCTCGCCTTCTCTCCCCGTCTCGGGCGCAACATCGGAATTGGGCTCGTGCCGGCCCACCTTGCCGAGCCTGGCACACGCCTCAGCGTTGAGACCTGGTCGGGTCCTCGATGGGCGGATGTCAGCGAGATGCCGTTCCTGCCGAAGCGCCAGGGCATGTGTCCCCACGCGCTGTTCCATGGGTCGGCCGCCTGACGCCGCCCCCGCTGCCGACAAAGGATGCACTGACCGTGGCCAAAATCACCGCAATCAACCACATCGCCTTCGCCGTCAAAGACCTGCCGGCCGCGCTCGACAACGCCATCAACACGCTCGGCGGCGAGATGATGATGGAGTTCGAGTCGATCGAGGACCGCTACAAGGGGGCCTGCGTTCGGTTTGGCGTCAGCATCATGAGCTTCATCTCGAGCGATGATCCCGAGAGCTTCATCTCAAAATTCGTTGAGAAACACGGCAACGGCATCCAGCACATCGGCCTCGAGATTGACGACATCGAGGCGTACGTGGCCGAGTTGGAGGCGAAGGGCGTGAAGCTCGACAAGACCGAAATGGCGGATGCCGACTATCAGGAGGCGCTCGCCGGGCCCAAGACCGGCAACGGCGTGGTGTTGCAGCTGACGGGGTGGCGGGCCGGGCCGTTCGACGCGACCTATGAGGGGTGTGAGCGGCTCTGCCAGAAATATGCCCAGAACCCGAAGCTGAACCTCCTCGCTGGGAACCAGTTGCCGAAGGCCTGATGCGACACCGCGCAGTCTGGCCCCCCGGTCTGCCGGAGACCCTGCCGCCGCCCGAAGGGTCGGTCTACGACAACCTTCGTCGCGCGGTCGAGCGTGCGCCCGATCGGGACGCGCTCGTCTACTATGGCCGCCGGACGCGCTACGCGGATCTGTCCGCGCAAGTGGAGCGTCTGGCAGCGCATTTGAGCGGTGCCGGCGTTCGGGCGGGGGACCGTGTCGCGCTCTACATGCAGAACGCGCCGCAATTTGTGGTGGCCTACTACGCCATCCTCGCGGCGAATGCGGTGATCGTGCCGATCAATCCGATGTGCTTGCGCGATGAGCTCGCCTACGTGCTTCGGGATGCCGGCGCCGTCGCCCTGCTCTACGGGACGGAGCGCGCGCCGGAGGTGTCGGCGATCTGGGAGGATGCCGGCCGGCCGCACCTCGTCCACGCGCACTACCGGCACGAAATCGACCCCGACACCGATCTGGATCTGCCGCGGGAGCTGATCGCGTCCGAAGCGCTTGCGCCTGGTGTGCCCTGGCGCGACGCGCTCTCCGATCCCCGCGACGCGCCGCATCACGACCGCGGGCCAGAGGACTGGTGCATCATCCCCTACAGCTCCGGCACGACCGGTCAGCCGAAGGGCTGCCTCCACACTCACGCCAGCGTCAATGCGGTGATCCAAGCCTACCCGCTCTGGATCGGGGTGGCGGAGGGGGCGCGCGTTCTCGCCACGCTGCCGTTTTGCCATGTGACGGGGATGCAGCATTCGATGAACCTGCCGATCCGCATGGCGGCGACGGCCACGCTGATGACGCGCTGGAACGCCGGCGTGGCGGCAGACCTGATGGAGCGCGAAGAGATCGAACACTGGCGTTCGATCACAACGATGATGATCGACTTTCTGGCACTGCCGGGGATTGCGGCGGGCGACCTCTCGTCGCTGAAGGCCCTGGGCGGCGGCGGTGCTCAGATGCCGCAGGATGTCGCGCGCAAAATGGCCGACCTGATCGGGCTTCCCTACATTGAGGCCTACGGTCTGACCGAGACGATGGCACCCATCCTCATCAACCCGCCGCAGACGCCGCGCCCCCAGTGCCTCGGCATCCCGATCTTCGATGTCGACGCGCGGATCGTGCACCCTGACACGGTGGAGGAGCTCGCCCCGGGTTTGCGGGAGAGATCGTAGTCCACGCGCCGCAGGTCTTTGCGGGCTACTGGCAGCGGCCGGAGGCGACGGCGGCTGCGTTCCTCGAGATCGCGGGCAAGCGCTTTTTTCGGACCGGCGACATCGGACAGATGGACGAGGACGGGTTTTTCACCTTCGTCGATCGGTTGAAGCGGATGATCAATGTGGGGGGTCTCAAAGTCTGGCCGGC
>JBCDHQ010000061.1:0-16976 GCA_038749815.1 Pseudomonadota bacterium
CCCGCCGACCCGGCCACGCGTGCAACACATGAGCCCGCCGCGCCCCCGCGGCCCGCCCATCTCCCCACGCCAAACCGCACGCCCTGTTCAGCCTTGCGCCACACCAACCGCAAAACGGGACGCCGCCTCAACCCCCAAATCGGTGTGTCGCTTGACGCCTGAAGAGGCGGATCGGACGCCCGACGCTGTCCGTGGCGGCGTGCAGCTTGGTAGTTGTGCCGTCCTTGGGCCGGCCGATCAGGCGCCCTCGCCCCCTTTTTCAGCCGCAGGTGCGTGGCCGTGCGGTGGGTTTTCAGGCAGGTCGGATCGATCATCGCAGTCTTCTCCTCGGGGTCCTCGGCGGCCGGTCCCACTCGGATCCGGGCGAAGGCACACCTTTCGCTCCTGCGCTCTCATGGTTGCAGAGGGTCTTGTCCGGACCGTCCTCCCGGGGCGCATCTCACCACCGTAAGCCCTTGCGGTTGAGGAAGATTATCCCGCTCAGCACATGCCGATCATCGACGCGAGGCTGTCCGTGGGACTTAGGACAGAAGGGCTCGAGATGCGCCATCTGCGCCTCGCTCAGCCAGAAGAGATGACCCATGCCACCGCTCGTCTTCCGAGCCATGACCCACACCTCCACAACCTGATCAAGGTTTCTGACCCAGTCTACGGTCTGTTGCACCGCGACCATTCCAAACTGCGCCGCCCGGACCTCACACCCAAACCCCGTCGAAAATCGAGGCGGCGCGAGATCCGGTGGCGACCGAGCGGTTGCGAAGTTTGGGCTTGCCGCGCTCACTCAACGGCGCTCAGGTGAAGCACCTCTTGCCTGGATCCGACTGTGCCTGACCGTTTTCCCATCCTCACTGGTCCGACGCCGCTCGTGCCCGCGCCGCGCCTCTCCCGCGAGCTCGGGATCGAGCTCAGCATCAAGCGTGACGATGTCGCTGGCCCGTCGCTCGGGGGCAACAAGGCGCGTCAGCTCGAGTATTACTTTGGCCAGGCGCGCGCAGAGGCCGCCGACACAATCCTGATCACCGGCGCGCGGCAGTCAAACTACGTGCGGCTCGCAGCGTCGGTCGCCCGCATGCTCGGCATGGATGCCGTGGTTCAGCTTGAGGACCGCGTGCCTCAAACGACGGAGATCTACAAACGCTCCGGGAACGTGCTTTTGGACCGGCTCTTTGGTGTTGAGATCATGACGTATCCGGACGGCGAGGATGAGGCCGGGGCGGACCGCGCTCTCTTTGACCGGGCCGATGCCTTGCGGGCAGCCGGGCGCAAACCCTATGTCATCCCGCTTGGCGAGGGCCATCCGCCCCTCGGGGCGCTCGGATATGTGGACGCCGGGGGAGAGCTTGCCGGACAAGACAGCGCCTTCGACGTTGTCGTGGTCGCCTCGGGCAGCGGTGCGACCCATGCGGGTTTGCTCGCGGGGCTCCGCGGCGCGGGCCACGCGTCGCGTGTGATCGGCAGTTGTGTCCGGCGCGATGCCGCCGCCCAGACGGCGCGGATTGGCCGGGTGATCGACCGGATGCGCCCGCTCACCCCGGCGGCCGAGCGCGTTGGGCCGAGCGACATTCTTCTCTGGGACGGCGCGCTTGCCCCTGGTTACGGCAAAATCGGACCCGCTGCCCTCGGCGCGATGCGTCGAATGGCGGAGGCAGAGGGGCTCCTGCTCGATCCCGTCTATACCGCCAAGGCCTTTGCTGCCGTCATCGCTCTCGTTGAGGATGGCAGCATCTCAAGGGGCAGCCGGGTCTGCTTCGTGCACACTGGTGGCCTCGCCGGGCTCTTCGCTTATGAGGATGTTCTCACCGACATGCTGAGCGAAGCCGGCCAAACGGTCTGACGTCCCGTCACTATTCTCAACGCGTGTGGTCGCACTGAAGCGAGGCATGGTGGGTGATAAGAGATTCGAACTCCTGACATCTTCGATGTGAACGAAGCGCTCTACCACTGAGCTAATCACCCGATGCGCTAGCTGATTACAGACGAGATCAGCGGCCTGCAAGTCCCCTCGTTTGCTCGCGGGCCTCCTGGTGCGCATGCGCTTCGCTGAGACGATCGGCGCAGGGGAGCGTCGGTCTGGAGCAGGGCTTGGAATGGCCTTCTCACCAAACGTGATCCGGCGGATGGCGATCTGCAGCCCCCTCCCCCGCGCAGGTCGATCCGGGGGAACCGGGTGACGAGTGGGCTGACGGTGTGGATGCTCTCGCCGGAAGGCTCAGGTGGTGGGATCCAACATGGTCCTGATGCGGCGCCAAGGCGGCTGCGGGCCAGTACGTGGTTGTTGGGGGTCCGGATCGAGCTCTCTTCACGGGATTGGATGAGCGGTTGGTCTCAAGGGGCAACTGGTGCCGCGCACCTGCATCCGAGCGACCCAGCCTAAACGGCCCGCCCAAGTTGGGGCGGGAGCCATCGGGCTGCTAAGATCTTTTTGATATATGAGAAAAAAAGAAGGTTCAGTAGACGAAGTACTCACCTTCGATCCGCCATCAGGGGGGCGGACGACCGCACCGCTCAAGGGCGGTGCGGTCGGTCGATCAGTGAGCGGCCGGACCCGTTTGGGCGGCGCCCGCGCTGGCAGCCGCGGCGGCGGCGGCGGCCTCAGCGGCTTCATCCCAATCGACCGGCTCAGGTTCCGACGTCAGGGCGACCTTCAGGACCTCCGTCACATTGCCGACGGGGATGATCTCAAGACCGTCTTTCACGTTGTCCGGGATGTCCCGCAGATCCTTCATGTTGTCGTTCGGGATCAGCACCGTCGTGATGCCGCCGCGGAGGGCTGCGAGCAGCTTCTCCTTGAGGCCGCCGATGGGCAGGACATTGCCGCGGAGCGTCACCTCTCCGGTCATCGCGACATCACGGCGGACGGGGATCCCGCTCAGGACCGAGACGATCGAGGTGACCATGGCAATCCCGGCAGACGGCCCATCCTTCGGCGTCGCGCCTTCGGGGACGTGGACGTGGATGTCGAGCTTCTCGAACTCGGGCGGCTTGATGCCGAGATCGGGACTGCGCGAGCGGACGTAGGAGCTCGCCGCGTCGATCGACTCCTTCATCACGTCGCCGAGCTTGCCCGTGGTCTTCATCCGACCCTTGCCCGGCAGCCGCAGCGCCTCAATCGAGAGGAGATCGCCGCCGACCTCCGTCCAGGCGAGCCCCGTGGTGACGCCGACGCTGTCGCTCTCTTCCGCGAGACCGTACTTGAAGCGGCGCACGCCCAGAAGCTCCTCAAGGAGATCAGGGGTGACGACGAGCGTCTCGACCTCACCTTTCACGATCTTGGTCACGGCCTTCCGCGCAAGTTTCGCGAGCTCCCGCTCGAGGTTTCGCACGCCAGCCTCGCGCGTGTAGTAGCGAATGATGTCGGTCATCGCCTCGTCGGTCAGCTCGAACTCACCTTTCTTGAGCCCGTGGCCCTTGAGTTGCTTGTCGAGCAAGTGCTGGCGCGCAATCTCGCGCTTTTCGTCCTCGGTGTAGCCCGACAGCGGAATGATCTCCATCCGATCGAGAAGCGGACGCGGCATGTTGTAGGAGTTCGCAGTCGTCAGAAACAACACATTCGAGAGATCGTATTCGACCTCCAGATAGTGGTCCATGAAGGTGCTGTTCTGCTCAGGATCCAAAACCTCGAGCATCGCGGACGCCGGATCCCCGCGAAAGTCCTGTCCCATCTTGTCGATTTCATCGAGGAGGATCAACGGGTTGATCGTCTTCGCTTTCTTCATCGACTGGATGATCTTGCCCGGCATGGAGCCGATATAGGTCCGCCGGTGGCCACGGATCTCGGCCTCGTCCCGGACACCGCCGAGCGAGATGCGGATGAACTCCCGGTTGGTTGCCTTGGCCACGGACTTGCCGAGGGAGGTCTTTCCAACGCCCGGTGGACCGACAAGGCAGAGGATCGGCCCCCTCAGCTTTTGGCTCCGCTGCTGAACGGCCAGATACTCCAGGATCCGCTCCTTGACCTTCTCGAGACCGTAATGGTCGTCGTTCAGGATCTTCTCGGCGTTGTGGAGATCCTTCTTGATCCGGGAGCGCTTGCCCCAGGGGATCGAGAGCATCCAGTCGAGATAGTTCCGAACGACCGTCGCTTCGGCCGACATCGGGCTCATGTTGCGGAGCTTTTTCAGCTCTGCCTCGGCCTTGTCGCGCGCCTCCTTGGACAGCTTGGTCTCGGCAATCTTGCGTTCGTATTCGGACGCGTCATCCGTGCCGTCGCCCTGATCGCCAAGCTCGCGCTGGATCGCCTTCATCTGTTCGTTGAGGTAGTACTCGCGCTGGGTCCGCTCCATCTGCGTTTTGACCCGGCTCTTGATCTTCTTCTCGACCCGGCGAACTGAGATCTCGCCCTGCATCAGGCCATAGATCTTCTCCAGCCGCTCGCCCACGTCGAACGTCTCGAGAAGCTCCTGCTTTTCTTCGAGCTTGACTCCGAGATGGCCGGCGACGGTGTCAGCGAGATGCGACGGACCTTTGGTTTCCGAGACTGCGCTGACGGCCTCCTCGGGGACGTTTTTGTTGAGTTTCGAGTAGCGCTCGAACTCTTCCGCGATGGTGTTGACGAGGGCAGAGACCGTGTCGGGATCGCCCGGCGTCTCCTCGATCATCACCCCTTCGGCCTCAAAGAACTCATCGTTCTCCAGGAAATCGGTGATCCGCGCGCGCTGCCGCCCTTCGACCAGCACTTTGACCGTTCCGTCGGGAAGTTTCAGCAGCTGCAATACGTTGGCCACGACGCCGACGTCGTAGATGCCGTCGTGCGCCGGGTCCTCCTCGGATGGGTCGCGTTGACTGGCAAGCAGGATCTGCTTGTCGTCGCGCATCACCTCCTCCAGTGCACGAACCGATTTCTCACGGCCCACAAACAGCGGCACGATCATCTGCGGAAAGACCACGATGTCGCGGAGCGGCAGGACGGGAAGGGTGATGCTGCTCTGGTCTGGCATAGATATGTCCTTATAGCTGCAAGGCGCCACGGTCCCGAACCTTGCGGCAACGCGCGGACCTCCGTTCAGAATGGAGTAGGTGTGCCCTCAAACACACGAATTCAAGCTTAACTCAACCGTGATCCCTCGGGGCGCCGGTGACAAGCGTGCCCCGAGCACTTGGTTGACGCAGGCTTCAGGACAGCAGCCGCGCCTCGCCCGCGATCGCCACCGGGCGCGCCGGCGGCCAAGCGGCTCGGGCGAGATCCGGGAAGAGACGGAGGATCTCGGCACGTGTGTTCGCAGACAGCGCGTCGAGCGCGGAGCTGTTCGGGGCGAAACTCTCGCTGAGCGCCCCGTCCGAGATCACAATCTCGTGCCGCTCAAAGAGTAGGTGCACATAGCTGACCAATCCGCCCATCTGGCGCCGAACCTTGTCGCCGTCGACGAGGTGGTGCGCGGGCACCAGCAGACCTGCCGGCGCGTCGAAGGCTGCGGCGCGCGAGCCGCTGATCAGCATGCGGTGATTGGGCGACACCGTCAGCCTGCGCCGATTTCCGAAGGCTCCGGGCTCAAAGACCACCGGTGCCAACGCACCCGCGGCGCGCACTGTGGTGACCCCGCGCCAGCGGAGCGGCTGCGCGCCGTGGTCGAGGGTCGAGACGAAATCTCCGGGCAAAAGGCTCTCGACCGGGCGCTCTCCCTCGGGCGTCTCGATCAGGGTTCCGGCCGCGAAGCAGAGGAGCGACTCGTAGGTGGGCGACGGCTCGATCGTCTCGTCGTCGGGCTCTTCAGAGACCTGATACTCGTCCGTGACAACATAAGAGCCGGGCTCGAGCGTGCTGACCCCGCCCTCGACGGCCCAGCCGATCATCCGCCCCTCAAGCACAACGGCAAAGACTTCGATGGGCTCGCCGCCATTGGTGATCGTGCAGCCCCGATCGATATAGACCCGAGCGTCCGAGCCCTCGAGGAACTGGTTGGCATCCTCGACACCCTCAGCTTCGCTGCCGCTGAAGACGTCGTCATCATCTGAGACGGAAACGGTCACCGTCTCCAAATCGCTGACGCGAAAGACACTGGGGCTGTCGTCGCCTCTGATCAGTACACCGCTCTCAGGCGTCAACACTCTAATATCCGGCATGTCCCCGTCCCTGGCATCCGTTACCAACAGTTTGATGATAATTGCATGTATTCGGGAATCGCCAAAGCAGTGATCGTCACGCAAGCGCGGGGAGATCCCCTTCTTCTCGTGCTGCGTGAAACTCTGCAACAAACTCGGCCAGTTTTCCCGCGGCGATTGCACTCCGAAGACCGGCCATAAGCTCTTGGTAGTAGTGGAGATTGTGCCATGTCAGCAGCATTGAGGAGATGATCTCCTGCGCCTTGAACACGTGGTGCAGATAGGCTCGGGAGTAGTTTCTGCAGGCCGGGCACGTGCAACCGGGGTCGAGGGGGCGCGGATCCTCCGCGTGGCGCGCGTTCTTGATGTTGATGACGCCACGGCGTGTGAAGGCCTGGCCGGTTCGACCGGAGCGGGACGGCAACACGCAGTCAAACATGTCGATCCCCCGCTCGACGGCACCGACGATGTCATCCGGTTTGCCCACACCCATCAGGTAGCGCGGCTTCTCGTCGGGCATTTGACCGGGCGCGTAGTCGAGAACCTCGAACATGGCGCCCTGCCCCTCGCCCACCGCGAGCCCACCGATGGCATAGCCGTCAAAACCGATCTCCCGGAGGCGCTCTGCGCTCTGCGCCCTGAGATCGGGGAAAAGACTGCCCTGTTGAATGCCGAAGAGCGCGTGACCCGGACGCTCGCCAAACGCGGCGCGGGAGCGGGCGGCCCACCGCATCGACAGCTCCATCGATCGTGCCGCCGTCGCGTGGTCCGCCGGGTGCGGCGTGCACTCATCGAAGGCCATGACGATATCAGAGCCGAGCAGACGTTGGATCTCCATCGACCGCTCCGGCGTGAGCTCCACCTCCGAGCCGTCGATGTGGGAGCGGAACCGCACGCCGGTCTCGTCCATCCGTCGCAGATCGGCGAGGCTCATCACCTGAAATCCACCGGAATCCGTCAGGATCGGCCGCTCCCAGTTCATAAAGCGGTGAAGCCCGCCAAGCCGGGCCATCCGATCGGCCCCCGGGCGCAGCATCAAGTGATAGGTGTTGCCGAGCAGGATGTCGGCACCTGTCTCCCGCACGTTCTCGGGCAACATCGCCTTGACGGTCGCCGCAGTCCCGACAGGCATGAACGCCGGTGTGCGGATCTCGCCCCGAGGCGTTGAGAGAGCGCCCGTGCGGGCGCGACCGTCGCGGTGATCGATGCGAAATTGGATGGCCTCAGTCATGCCGCCTGTTACCGGGCAGAGATGGGAAACGCCATGCCGCGGCTTTACGGCGCAACGCCAATCCTTATATCTGGCATGACGCGCAACAGAGGGGGGCCGTCGATGCATCCCGAGGCACCGATGGAGGGCACGCCCCTCATCAAGCCATCGACCACCGACCATGCACTCTACGACACGATCGTGGAGGCATGCCGGACGGTATACGATCCGGAGATCCCGGTGAACATCTTCGATCTGGGACTGGTCTACACGATTGAGATCACGGCCGAGAACGATGTCGACGTGATCATGACGCTCACCGCGCCGGGATGTCCGGTGGCGGGTGAGATGCCCGGATGGATCGCCGACGCCATCGAGCCGCTGCCAGGCGTGCGCACGGTGAATGTGCACCTCGTGTGGGAGCCGCAATGGGGCATGGACATGATGTCGGATGAGGCTCGCCTGGAGCTCGGATTCATGTAGACGGCTCTGCCAGCACTGGCAAAGTCCGCTTTGGCGTCTACCTCTGCTCCACCCAGACAGGAGCTCCCATGATTCGCCCCGCCACCGGCGCGCCGCACACGGCGACGCTGGTCGTCATGACAGGTCTTTCGATCCTGTCGCTCAACATGTTCATGCCGTCCCTTGCCGGGATGGCCGCGGATTTTGAGGTCTCCTACGCCCTGATCTCGATCTCGATCAGCGGCTACTTCGCAACAACCGCCGTCATGCAACTGATCGCGGGCCCACTCTCGGACCGCTATGGGCGCCGTCCGATCGTCTTGGCGGGATTTGCGCTCTTTACGGTGGCGTCGCTCGGATGCGCCGTGGCACCGACGGTGGAGCTCTTTCTTGTTGCGCGGATCCTGCAATGCGGCGTCGTTGCGGGTGCAGCGCTCTCACCCGCGATTGTGCGAGACACGGCCGAGCCGGCCGAGGCAGCCGCGCGGCTGGGCATGATCGGTATGGCCATGGCGCTCGCCCCGATGTTGGCGCCGATCGTTGGGGGTGCGCTCGACCTCGCCTTTGGGTGGCGTGCGAGCTTCCTTGCTGCGGCACTCGCCGGGTTCGGTGCGCTTCTCCTGGTCTGGCGCGATCTCGGGGAGACGAACCCGGTGCTCGGGCGGAGCCTCCTCGACCAAGTGCGCACCTACCCACATCTGTTCGGCGATCTCCGGTTTTGGAGCTATGCCGTCACCATCGCGTTCTCGGCCTCAACCTTTTTTGTCTTCATCTCCGGCGCGCCGCTCGTCGGCACCGAGGTCTATGGCCTCACGCCGGCAGAAGTGGGTCTCGCGATGGCGGTCACGCCGCTTGGATACATGATCGGGAATTTCTGGACCAACCGGCTCAGCGGGCGTGTGCCCATGGTGCGTCTAATCATCGTCGGCCGGTCGATCGCTCTCGCAGGAGTTCTGATCGCCCTCCTCCTCACGCTCGGGGATCCCTCGGCGCTTCTGTTCTTTGGCCTGATGGCGGCCGTCGGCGCGGGGAACGGGCTGACGATCCCGAACGCCTACACGGGCGCGATGTCGGTGCGTCCCGATCTCGCGGGCAGCGCCTCTGGCGTCTCCGGCGCAATCACCGTGGCGATCGGTGCCGTGATGACGGCCCTGACGGGCATGCTGGTGGGCGCCGCCCCGGATCGCGCGACGCTCGCGGCGCTGATGCTGGTCTCGACTGTCTGTGCCTTTCTCGGCGGGTTTGCCATCCGCGCGGCTGAGCGACCGACGCCGGATCTTGATGCGCGCCGCGCCGTCCCCTAATTGTGAGGGGTTGGAGGAGACGCCATGTTCATCCCAGGTCAAAAACCCGTCACGCTGACCCCTGCCGCAGCCTCTCAAATCGCCAAGCTGATGGCGGAGGGGGGATCCGAAGGGCTCCGGATCGGTGTGAAGAAGGGGGGCTGCGCCGGCATGGAATACACCATGGAATATGTGGCGACCGCGGATCCCCATGACGAAGTGGTGGAGCAGGATGGCGCGCGGGTTCTGATCGCCCCGATGGCACAGATGTTCCTGTTCGGGACCGAGATCGACTATCAGGTCTCGCTGCTGGAAGCCGGGTTCAAATTCATGAATCCGAATGTGACCGAAGCCTGCGGCTGCGGAGAATCCATCAAGTTCGCCGGCGCGTGACCGTTGCCGGCCATGGGTGAGGCCTGCTAGATCCCCCGCGGGGAGGATCAGAGATGCCAAGAAAACTCGTCGCCGGGAACTGGAAGATGAACGGTGCCACCGGGGCCGCGGCCATGCTGTCCGAGCTGCCCCCCTCACCCGGCTGCGACGTGCTGGTCTGCCCGCCCTTTCCGCTGATCCCTGCCCTTTTGGCGACCGGGACCGTGCCCATCGGCGCGCAGGACTGTCACTGGGCGGATGCTGGGGCGCACACCGGCGATGTCTCTGCACCCCTTTTGGCCGAGCTCGGTGTTCAGGCGGTCATCCTCGGCCATTCGGAGCGGCGCGCCGATCACGGCGAAACCTCCGCTTTGGTCGCGGCGAAAGTGACCGCCGCCCATGCCGCAGGCCTCGCGGCCATCGTCTGCATCGGCGAGACCGAAGCGGAGCGCGACGCCGGCCAAACGCTTGAGATCGTGGGGCAGCAGCTCGCGACATCGGTGCCCGAAGGCGGGACAGCGGAGACCTTGGTTGTCGCCTATGAGCCGGTCTGGGCGATCGGCACAGGTCGCACGGCGACACCGGATCAGATCGGCGAAGTCCATGCTGCAATCAGAACCGCGCTCGAGGCGCGGTTCGGTGCGGGCGGGACGGACATTCGAATTCTCTATGGCGGCTCGGTCAAACCCGCCAATGCAGCGGAGATCTTCGCCGTCCCGCATGTGGACGGCGCGCTCGTCGGCGGCGCGTCTCTCAAGGCCGCCGACTTCGCACCTATCATCGAAGCTGCCGCGTCCTAGGTCCGCAGCTCCTCCGAGTAGTAGACCTTCGGTTTGATCTGGTAGTGGAGCGCGAGCCGCTGCAGGGCGATCTTGAGGACCACCTTGCCCGAACGCGCCGACCACCCCAGCCGCCGCTCCGCCGCCTCGAGACCTTCGAGCAGACAACAGACCCGAAGGACGACATCCGAGAGCCCGGGCCCCAGGGCGGTCATCGCTTTCGACAGCCGCTCCCGCGCCGCCGTCGGCCCCTCGAGCGGTCCCCGTTGGGGGGCCGGTGCGTCGCCGGTCGCGAGGAACCGGTCCCAGTTCTGAGCCACACGCGGTCCCATCTGGGCGCATTCAAAATCCTCGCGCAGACGCTCACCCGCCTCGATCAGATCCGCAGTCAGGTAGCTTTGCCCGTTCCGGTCCTTCTTGCGCCCCAGGATGAGGAGCGGGCTCTCCGCCAGGTTGAAGCGGACAACTTCCGCACCGTTGCCGTCACGGTCTTGCGTGCGCCGCACGCCATATTCCTGGTGCTGCGCGGTGAAGGGCTTGGCCTCCTCGCCCGTGCCGGCCTTGGCGGCGCGTTCGAGCTCGAGCATCCGCTTCAGGGCCGCGCGCCCGGCTGACGTGATCCGGTAGCGGGTCACTTTCGCCCCGCTGCCCGCAACGATCCAATCGCGGAGCGCAAACTCATGCGCGATCGTACGGTCGACGACGGCGATCCGTGTGTGACGACCCGGTACGGTCTCACGCAGGACCACGGCCTTGTCGAGCTCAGGCGAGACGGCCAGAAACGCCTCCTTCTCGCAGAGCCTGCGCAGAATCCGCTTCGCCTCTCGCGTCACGGTTTCAGTCGTCTCCTCAAGACGTGTTTGGGCTTTGGCGACCATGGCGGCAACTTCCTCAGGGGTTGGGGGCGTGGTCAGATCAGGTTTCGGAATGTCCCGATCCGCGGCATCGAGCGCCGCATCGACAAGCGGATCATCACGTCGGGTTTCGACGCGGCGAATTTGTCGCAGCAGCGTCGAGGCGTGACATCCTTGTGCACGCGCGAGCGCACGGATGGGCACCTTGCCGGAGACGTGGGCAAGATACGTGACGACACTGTCGGGGACGGATGGATCTGGTTCCGCGACCGGTGTCAGGCCGGGCGGATCTTTCCTGCTTGCGCAACTACTTGGCACTTTGCGACCCTGTACAAACACTTTGAACAAAACTCTCCCTAAAGTTGAATCGTGAATCGATGGTTAATTGCTGGATGCTGCGATGGCGAACGCTGACGTATGGCGAGAGGCAACAGCGCCCCTGAGATCCGAGAGTTACGGCCAGTCGCTCAACGGAGATCCGAACTCATGTCAGCCCGTGACACTCTCGCCGAACTCGTCCGCCCTCGCCTCCTCGTGCGCGCCGCGCGCCTCGCCGCGCTCGACTACCGCGCGGCGCGCGATCTGCGCTCTGCGCTCGGAACCGTGCCAACACGGCGCCAGGTGCTGCCGACATTGCTGGCCGCCGAAGAGGAAGCCGAAGGCGAGCGGCGGACCCGTGCGCGGACCTATTCGGCCGCCCATCACATCTCGCTTCTCGCCGCCCTCATCGCCGAAGCGCGTGCGCAGGAGCGCAAGCCCGTCGCGGCCTGAGGCCCAAACCCAGGCTCAGGCGAAGGCGTCTGGCGCGCGGGCCTTGGCCGCGGAGACGTAGTCCGCCAATGCCTCCGCGATCCCTGGATCGAGCGGTGGCGCCTCATAGGCCCCAAGCAGGCTCTGGACCCGCGCCGCGGCGAGCTGCTGCGTGTCGCGCGCGCCCTCCTCGGCCCATTGCTCGTAGGGTTTGTAGTCGAGGACCGACGAGCGCCAGAATGCGTCCTTGAAATGCGCCTGCGTGTGGGCGCACCCGAGATAGTGCCCGCCGGGCCCGACCTCGCGGATTGCATCCATCGCCTGCCCGCCCTCGGAGAGGTCGACGCCAGCGGCGAGCGTGTGGAGCGCGCCGAGCTGATCCTCGTCCATCACGAACTTCTCAAACGACGAGACAAGCCCGCCCTCGAGCCATCCGGCGGAGTGCAACATGAAGTTCACCCCGCCAAGGAGGGCTGCGTTGAGCGTCGCTGCTGTCTCATATGCCGCCTGCGCATCCGGCAGCTTCGCCCCGCACAGCGCACCACCCGAGCGGAACGGCAGGCCGAGGCGTCGGGCCAACTGCCCGGCCCCGTACAGGATCTTCGACGCCTCCGGCGTTCCGAACGTGGGCGCACCGGAGTTCATGTCGATGGAACTCACGAACGCGCCAAAGATGACGGGCGCGCCGGGACGCACGAGCTGCGCGTAAGCAACGCCGGCCAAGACCTCCGCCAGAACCTGCGTCAGCGTGCCCGCCACCGAGACGGGCGCCATCGCGCCGCCGACGATGAAGGGGGAGACGATCGTGGCCTGCCCGGCCTCGGCATACACCTCGAGCGCCCCCATCATCACATTGTCGAATGTGAGGGGCGAGTTGATGTTGATGAGCGACGTCATCACGGCGTTCTGCGCGACGAACGCCTCACCGAAGAGGATCCGCGCCATCGCGACACTGTCTCGCGCCCGCTCGGGGTCTGTGACGGAGCCCATGAACGGCTTGTCGGAGAGCGTCATATGCGCGTGGAGCATGTCGAGATGGCGCTTGTTGACCGCGACATCCGTTGGCTCGCAGACCGTGCCACCTGAATGGTGCAGCCACTTCGACATGTAGGTCAGCCGCACGAAGTTCCGGAAATCCTCGAGCGTCGCGTAACGCCGCCCGCCCTCGAGATCGCGCACGAAGGGCGGGCCGTAGACCGGGGCGAGGACGAGGTTGCGCCCGCCGATCACCACCGAGCGTTCTGGGTTTCGCGCGGCCTGCGTGAACTGCGACGGGGCCGTTTGACACAAAGTCCGGGCGAGGCCGCGGGGGATGCGGACGCGGTCCTCCTGCACGTCGGCGCCGGCCTCTCGCCACCGCGTGAGCGCTGCGGGGTTCTCGACAAAGGAGACGCCAACCTCCTCGAGCACCGTCTCGGCGTTTGCCTCGATGATCTCCAAGGCCTCCGCGTCGAGGATCTCGAAATTGGGCACCCGGCGCTCGATCACCTTCGCCGCCTCGAGCCGAAAGCCCTGGCGTTCCGCCCGCCGCGCTGCGCCGCCGCCGCGTGCCCGGCGGCGCCCTTCTTGTTCCGCCACGTGCCTCTCCTCCTCGCCGCGCTGGCTGGACCCTAGCGGAGCGGGCGGGGCCCGACATGCACCGAAAGCGCGCTTTCTTGTCGAAACCCGACATCGGCTGAGGACGCTTGCGCGCCAGTTGGCGCTGCGCTAGCCCCAGCCCATGGCAGATCAGTCCCACGAGCGCCTTCTCATCATCGATTTCGGCAGCCAGGTGACGCAGCTCATCGCGCGCCGCCTCCGCGAGGCGCATGTTTATTGCGAAATCCACCCCTTCGACCGGATCACGCCAGAACGGCTGAAGGACCTCGCGCCGAAGGCTGTGATCCTCTCCGGCGGCCCGGCGAGCCCCACAGATCCCGATGCCCCGCGCGCGGATGATGCCGTTTTCGCGCTCGGCGTGCCGGTCCTCGGCATCTGCTACGGCCAGATGGCGCTCACCCTTGCGCTGGGCGGCCGGGTCGAGAGCGGGCACACGCGGGAGTTCGGACGCGCACATGTCACGCCCACAGGCGGCCACGAAGGAGATCCGATCTTTGACGGACTCTTCGCGGACGGCGCCGAGGAAGTCTGGATGAGCCACGGCGACCGGATCACCGAACTCGCCCCGGGTTTTGAGGTCATCGGCACCTCCCCCGGTGCGCCCTTCGCGCTGATCGGCGACAGCACGCGGCGGATCTACGGGAGCATGTTCCACCCCGAGGTGCATCACACCCCACACGGCGCGCGCCTGCTTCAGAACTTCACACGCCTCGCCGGGTTCACCGGGGACTGGACGATGGCCGCCTATCGAGAGGAGGCGATCGCGCAGATCCGCGCCCAGGTCGGGTCCGACCGGGTGATCTGTGCCCTCTCCGGCGGCGTCGACAGCTCGGTCACCGCCGCCCTCCTCCACGACGCGATCGGCGCGCAGCTGACCTGCATCTTCGTCGACACGGGCCTCCTGCGGGAGGGCGAAGCGGCGGAGGTCACCCGCGCCTTCCGCAACCACCAGAACATCCCGCTGATTGTGGCCGACGAGGGCGACCGTTTTCTCGCAGCGCTTGCCGGCGTCACCGACCCCGAGGCCAAGCGCAAGACCATCGGGCGCCTCTTCATCGAAGTTTTTGAGGCGGAGGCGACGCAGCTTGAGGGCGCGACATTCCTCGCCCAAGGCACGCTCTATCCCGACGTGATTGAGAGCGTCAGCGTCTCGGGCGGCCCCTCTGTCACGATCAAGAGCCACCACAACGTGGGCGGTCTGCCGGAGAAGATGGGCCTGAAGCTCGTGGAGCCGCTGCGCGAGCTCTTCAAGGACGAGGTGCGCGCGCTTGGGCGCGAGCTTGGGCTGCCGGCTGCACTGGTTGGCCGCCATCCGTTTCCCGGCCCGGGTCTCGCGATCCGCTGCCCGGGCGAAGTGACGGCGGAGAAGCTCGCGATCCTGCGTCGCGCCGACGCTGTCTTCATCGATCAGATCCGTCGCCACGGCCTCTATGACGAGATCTGGCAGGCATTTGCGGCCCTCTTGCCCGTGCGCACGGTCGGGGTCATGGGCGACGGGCGGAGCTACGATTTTGCCTGCGCCCTTCGCGCCGTCACGTCAGTCGATGGTATGACGGCCGATTACTACCCGTTTTCGCACGACTTTCTCGGAGAGACCGCGACGCGGATCATCAACGAGGTGACCGGGATCAACCGCGTGACCTACGACATCACATCGAAACCCCCCGGAACGATCGAGTGGGAGTGAGCTAGCTTTCGGGCGCTTCGAGAAGCGCGCGCGCAGCGTCAAGCTCCTCGTCAGTGTAGCTCTTCCCGGCGCATTTCAGATCGTATCCGCTGATGAGCGCCCGCCGCTCCTCGAGGAGGGTGCGACGCGTCTCGGAGACGTTTCGACGTGCGGCACGGACGGCCTCGCGCTCCACCTCATAGCCCGCATAGGTCGCGGCCGCTCCGGCATCGACCCGGGCGGTGTCGCGGATGGTGGCAAGGCGCATCGAAATCTCAGCGTCCGCCCGGCGGAGCTTTGTGTCATGCGCGGCGAGACCCTGAAGACTGGCGTCGATCACATCGATGCGGTCGCCACGCGACAGACAGTCGGCAAGCGTTGCGACCGTGTCGATCGGGTCGCCCGATGCCGCGGAGGCCATAAAGCAAAGGCAAGTGAGCACGCGCATGAGCACATCTCTAGCACGGCCAAATTGACGCACCATGAACCGCCCTTGCTCGTCCCCCGCGCATAGGATCTAGGAGGGGCCGATGTCTGATCGCTCCCGCCCCATCGTTGCCGCCCTTTGGATGCTCGGCGCTGTCGTGTCCTTCACGACCATGGCCGTGGCCGGGCGCGAGATAGGCGGTGTCCACACGACCTTCGAGATCCTTCTGTTCCGCTCCCTCGTTGGCATCCTGATCGTCTCCGTCATTGGCGCCGCCCTCGGGCGGCTCAACGAGGTGCGAACAAAGCGGCTCGGCCTTCACGGTGTGCGCAATGTCTGTCACTTCACCGCGCAGAACCTCTGGTTTTATGCGCTGACGGTGCTGCCCCTCGCCAATGTCCTCGCGCTCGAGTTCACCACGCCTCTTTGGATTGCGCTGCTCTCGCCGCTCTTTCTGGGCGAGCGCATGACGCGGGCGCGCGTGTTTGCGGCCGGTCTCGGGTTTCTCGGCATCCTGATCATCGTGCGGCCCGGCACTGTTGCAATTGGCCCGGGCGTCCTCGCCGGTGCAGCCTCGGCGATCTTCTTTGCCGGCACGTATATGGCAACCAAAGGCCTCGCGAGGAGTGAGACGACCCTCTCGATCCTGTTTTGGCTGACGGTGATCCAGGCGGGGCTCGGCGCTGTCACCGTCGCCGCCTTCGGCAGCGTCACCTGGCCCACATGGGGGACCCTGCCCTACCTCCTCCTCATCGCGGTTTGCGGCCTGGCAGGCCACTTCTTCATCACCAATGCCCTTCATCATGCGCCGACAAGCGTCGTGGCGCCCTTCGACTTTCTCCGCCTGCCGCTCGCAGCCGTCGTCGGGCTGATCCTCTACGATGAGCCGCTCGTCGCGACATTCGTCCTCGGCGCGGCCATCGTCCTCTCCGCGAACGCGGTCAACATCCGAGCGGAGCGGGCGCGCACCAGGGTCTGAGGCCTTCCCCGCCCATGCGCATCATGCTAGGCGCCGCGACGGACCTATGAAGGAGCTGTTTCTATGGACATCGACAAGATCCCGGCCGGAAAGAACCCGCCCGAGGACATCAACGTCGTGATCGAAATCCCGGGCGGTGCGGGCGGCGGCGCCCCCGTCAAATACGAGATCGACAAGGAGTCGGGCGCGGTCTTTGTCGATCGGATCGTCAACACGGCGATGTTCTACCCCTGCAATTACGGCTTTGTGCCGAACACGCTCCACGCCGACGGAGACCCGACAGACGTCCTCGTCCTGACGGAGGTCACGCTCTACCCGGGCACTGTGATTCGGTGCCGCCCCGTGGGCGTTCTGAAGATGGAGGACGATGGCGGCATGGATGACAAGCTCATCGCTGTCCCGGTTGAGAAGGTCGATCCGTTCCTCTCGGGCATCCAGGATCTCAGCGACGTGCCGCAGAAAACCCTGGACCGGATCAAGCACTTTTTCGAAAGCTACAAGGCGCTTGAGGCCGGCAAGTGGGTCAAGGTGATCGTATGGGGCGACAAGGCCGAGG
>JBCDHQ010000062.1:0-16962 GCA_038749815.1 Pseudomonadota bacterium
AGGCTGGAAAGCAACGTTGCTCGGATCAGTGGCGGCTGTGTCGCTGACCTCGGCGGTGATGGCGGCGCAGGTGACCCTGCAAACGACGGACGGCTCGCTCTCGATCACGGGAGAGCTGTTGGAGTTCGATGGCACGATCTATCGGATGCAGACGCTGATCGGCACGTTGGAGATCGACTCGGCCACGGTGGTCTGCTCAGGCGACGCATGCCCGGACATCGAACGGACAACCCAGTTCGCGATCGCTGTCGGTGACGGGGTCGACAACACACTTCTGGCCAACCTGATTGAGGAGTACGCCTTTCAGGAAGAGCTGGTGGCCGAACAGACGATCTCCGAAGGGCAGACTGCGCTCGAGCTGATGCGAGAGGGCGAGGATGTTCTGGTGAGCGTCCAGGTTGAGCGTTCGGACACGCCCGAGGCATTCTCGAAGCTTCTCGGCGGCGAGGCTGCGGTCGCGCTCACCACACGACCGGTTGGCGCGACGGAAATCGACGCGTTTGCTCAGGCGGGTTTCGCGAACCCATCCCTCCCGGAGCAGGAAAAGGTCATTGCGCTCGATGCGCTCGTTCCGGTGACCGCACCGGGCAACCGGATGCGCACCGTCACCTTGCAACAGCTGGCCCTGATGGCGGCGGGCACGATAACGAACTGGTCACAGCTCGGCCTCGATCCCGCACCGTTGCGCGTTGTGCTGCCCGCTGAGGGCACGGCGAGCTTCGAAGTCTTGCGCGCCCTGGTGCTCGATCCCTCGCGCGTGACAGTTGCGCCCTCGATTGAGCGTGTCGCAGGGGATGAGGATCTCTCTGACACGGTCGCCCGCGATCCAAACGCCATCGGCGTCGTCAGCCTCTCATCCCAGCGCAATGCACAAATCGTTCCGGTTCGGCGCATCTGCGGTGCCATTGCCCGGCCGTCGAGCTTTACGATCAAGGCTGAGGAGTATCCGCTGACCCGCAGGGTCTTCATGTATCTCACCGGACAGCCGGTGCCGTCGCGCATCACGGATCTTGTGAGCTTTGCCGGCTCAACGGCTGCGCGCGACGCAATCCAGAGCGTCGGCTTCATCGATCAGTCAATCGTCTCAACCGACTTCGACGAGCAGGGTGTGCGCCTTGCCTCGGCCCTTCTGTCGGCGCCGGACAACCCGACGCTCCGGGCGCTGCAGAACTTCAGCCGTGAGTTTATCGATGCGGAGCGGTTGTCGACAACCTTCCGGTTCACGACCGGGTCGTCCAACCTCGACAACAAAGCGCTCGGCGACATCGATCGGATGGCGGAGTATCTGACGCGTGGTGAAGCAGCCGATCTCGACATTCTCGTGGTCGGGTTCACGGACAGCTTCGGTCGCCAGGATCTCAACGTCCTCCTGGGCCAGAGCCGCGCTGAGCAGGTTGAGCAAGCGCTGATCCGGGCTGCGGGTGGCGGGATCGCGCCAAACCGGATCACAGCTCAGTCCTTTGGGCCGCTGGCGCCTGTGGGTTGCAATGAGACGGCGGCCGGTCGGGCGATCAATCGGCGCGTCGAAATCTGGCTCCGCAACCGCGGCTGATCCCGATCAGCCTTCGTCGTCTTCGAGGATGCGGTGCGCCGCGCCCTCGAGATCTTCGTACTGCCCAGCGCGGAGGCTCCACAAAAAGGCCCCCAATCCGATTGCGCCGAGGCCGAGGGCTGCGGGGATGAGGATCAGGAGGTTGGTCATGCGGGCTGCGCCTCCGGAAGCGCCAGAGAGACAGCGGGCCTGTTGCGCTGGCGTCGCACAAGAAGCCTCAGACTGTTTGCAATCACGATGATTGACGAGGCGGACATCGCGATCGCGGCAACAAGCGGTGTGACGAACCCTGCCACGGCGAGCGGCACCGCAATCGCGTTGTAAAGCAGCGCCAGCCCAAAATTCTGGCGCACCAGAGACTGTGCGCGGCGCGCGACACGCATCGCCTCCGTCACAGAGACCAAGCTGTCGCGGAGAAACACAAAATCTGCTGCGGCCCGGCCAACATCCGCGGCATCGGCGGGGGCCATCGAGACATGCGCCGCGCCGAGTGCCGGGGCATCGTTCAGGCCATCTCCCACCATCAGCACCCGTTTGCCGCCTCTCTTCAGCTCCTCGATCCTCGCAAGCTTGCCCTCCGGGCGAACATCCGCCCTCCCCGGGATGTCGAGTGCTGTGGCGATGGTCGCCACGGCGGGCGCGCTGTCGCCGGACAGGATCTCGCTCGAGATGTGGGTTTCGCTCAGATCGCGGATCGTCTCGGCCGCGCCGGGCCGGAGGCGTTCGGCCATCTCAAATCGATGGACCGGCGCCCCCTCGCACGCGAACGCAAGCCCAGTCGGCGTGGGCCCGCTCGCGGCAATCTCGCCGACCCAATCGCCCCGGCCGAGCCGGGCCCGTCGCCCGCTCGCGCGTGCCTCGACCCCCGCACCGGGCACCTCGCGCAGATCCTCGACCGCGCCCGGAGAGACGCTGCTCAAAGCCCGCGAGACGGCGGCGGCGGCGGGATGGCTGCTCGCCGCCGCAAGCCCCTTCGCCAGTCCCGCCTCACGCGGGGAGAGGCCCTTGGGGGGATGCGCATCGAGCCCAACGGACAGCGTTCCGGTTTTGTCAAAGATCACATGGTCAGCTTCCGCGAGACGCTCGAGCGCGCTTCCGTCCCGCATCAGGATGCCCGCCTCAAACAGCCGACCGGCGCCCACAACATGGACAACGGGCACAGCGAGGCCGAGCGCGCAGGGACAGGTGACGATCAGAACGGCGATGGCTGTAGTGATGGCCGCGAGAGGTCCAGCACCGGCCAACCACCACCCAAGACCGGCCGCAAGGGCCAGAAGGTGGACGGCGGGCGCATAAATCCGCGCCATACGGTCCGCGATCCGGACGTAGGCGCTGCGCCCCGCTTCGGCGGCGGCGAGCATCCGCTGCACTTCCGCCAGGTAGGACCGGCTCGGCGGGCGCTCCACCCGCAGGTCGATGGGTCCCGTGAGGTTCAGTGTGCCGCCCTCAACCTCCACGCCCGGTCCGACCGGCACGGGCGCCGCTTCTCCGGTGATGAGCGCCCGATCGAGATCTGACGTCCCGGCCTCGATCCGCCCATCGGCGGGCACCCGCGCACCGGGCAGGACGCGCAGCAGCATGCCGGCCGTCACCTCCTCCACCGGCACGGAGCGTGTGACGCCCTCCTCGACCAGCGTCGCGCGCCGCACTGCGAGACGCGACAGCGACGTGACCGCAGATCGCGCCCGGGCCCGCATCCTCCGATCGAGCGTCCGCCCGATCAGGAGGAAGAAGAGAAGCATCACGGCCGCGTCGAAATAGGCCTCTTCGCCGCCCGCGAGGCTCCGCTCAAGGCTGAGGCCGAGAGCAAGGATCACCGCAAGCGAGATCGGAACGTCCATGTTGAGCCGCCCCTTGCGGAGCGCGCGGATGGCAGAGCGAAAGAAGGTCTGCCCGGCGAAGGCCGCCGCCGGCACGGCAATCAGGGCGGAGATCAGGTGGAAGAGGTCCCGCGTCGCCCCGTCCGCCCCCGACCAAACAGAGACGGAGAGGAGCATGACATTCCCGGCGGCAAAACCCGCCACAGCGACCGCCCGGATCAGATGCTGGAGTTCCGGATCCTCCGCCTGTCCCTCATCCGGATCGAGCGGTGTGGCCCGGTAGCCCAGATCCGCGAGGGCTGCGACCGCGGCCGGCGCGTCTTCGGGTGTGCGGAGGGTCAGCGCCACGCGCCGTTGCGTGAGGTTCACCCGCACCTCGTCCACACCCGGCTGGTCTGCCAGTCCACGTTCGATCCGCCCGATGCAGGCCCCGCACGAAATCTCGGGTACGGCGACGACCAGGCTCCCCCGTCCATCCGCGGTCGGCGTGACCGACGCGACGAGCTCCGCCGTTGCGGCCTCTTCTGCGACCCGCCGTGCTCTCGCCTCGCAACAGCTCATCGCGGGCGCTCAACCCAGAGGCGCCACTGTCCTTCCCAGGGTGTGCCGTCCGCGCTCCGCGCCACGACCCATGCGTCCCAAGCCCCGGGCGCGAGCGCCAGTGCTGCGCCGTATCCGTCCGCCACCGGCAGGAGCGCAATGTCGAGATCGTCTGTCTCGTGCGTCGGCCGCCCGACCCGGACCCGCACATCGGCGCCGGTGAGCGCCCGTCCGGCCGCATCCGTCAGCGCGAAGTGGAGCTCTCCACCGGCATAATCGAGCGCGGTTTGCCAGCCTCGCGCCGTCTGCGCCTTCCGCTCAGCGATCCTGTCGTCGAAATGCTGGCTCGCGACATAGGAGTTCTCGACGACCAGCCCGGTCCAGCTCCGATTGGCAAAGATGGCAAGCGTCACATTGACGGAGATGATCACCCCGAAGAAGAGCACCATCACTCCCGCCATGTGCCACCCCGTAAACTCGTCGAAACCAAGGATGCGGCGGATCATGTCAGTCCTCCTCTGGGGCGGTGAAAATGGCCTCGTAGCTGTCGGTCTCGAAGGACTGCTTGTCCTCTGCGAGGAACCGGAATGCGCTCCGACCGGGCTCGACGGCAAATTCCGGCTGGCTGACAAACACGCGGAGCGTCCGCAGCGTGTCGGGATCGACCTCGACGGCGAAGCTAACGCCGGGCGGTTGGTCAATCTCGTTGATCGCCATCTGCGCCCCGGGCAGGCCGTCGAGGGTCAGAAAGACAACCCGCGGCTCCGGCACCATGTTGAGGATCTTGAGCGTGTAGCCGTTCCGGATCGACCCGTCCGACAGTTGAACGAAGACCGGGTTCCGGTCCTTTTGCACGGTCACATCCATACGGTCGCGCGCGAGAAGCGCTGCAAGCATCAGAAGGCCTATTCCAGCCCAGACGCCAAAGTAGATCAGCGTCCGGACGCGCAGAAAGATCCGCCAGTCAAACCGGCGGACCTCAGGCTTGAAGGCGCCCTCAGACCGCACCCGCGTCGGGTCGATGGTCCCATCCGGCCCAGTGGCGAGCGCCATGTTCTGGTTGTAGTCGCGCAGCGTCGCGTAGGAGATCAGACCCTTGTCACGCCCGAGCTTGCCCATGATGTCGTCGCAGGCGTCGATGCAGAGCGCGCAGGTGATGCACTCGAGCTGTTGCCCGTCTCGGATGTCGATGCCGGTCGGGCAGGCCGCCACGCACGCGTTGCAGTCGATGCAGTCGCCGTGCGGCGTCTCCTTGTCCCGCTTCGCGCCGTGGGTTCGCGGCTCGCCCCGCCAGTCGTTGTACGTGACGACCAGGCTGTCCTCGTCGAGCATGGCGGCCTGGATCCGAGGCCAGGGGCACATGTAGATGCAGACCTGCTCGCGCAGGAGCCCGCCGAGCGTGTAGGTGGTGAACGTGAGGATCGCGACCGTGATGTAGGCCGCGGGCGGCGCATCAAAGGTGACAAACGCCCAGAAGAGCGTCGGCGCATCGGCAAAGTAGAATATCCACGCGCCGCCCGTCGCGACCGCGATCACAAGCCAGATGGCGTGCTTCGAGACCCGCTTGGCGATCTTCGATGTGCCCCACGGTGCTTTGTCGAGCCGGATCCGCGCGTTTCGGTCGCCCTCCAGCGCGCGCTCCACGACCAGGAAGAGGTCCGTCCACACCGTCTGCGGGCAGGTGTATCCGCACCAGGCCCGCCCGACCACGGATGTGATCAGGAACAACCCGACCCCCGCCATCACCAGGAGACCGGCCACGAAGAAAAACTCCTGCGGCCAGATCTCAATGAAAAAGAAGTAAAATCGCCGGTTCGCAAAATCGATCAGAACCGCCTGGTCCGGCGCAAAGGGACCGCGATCCCAGCGGATCCAAGGCGTCAGGTAGTAGATCCCAAGCGTGATCGCCATGATGATCCATTTGAGCCGCCGAAACGCACCTTTGACGCGCTTCGGGTGGATCTTCTCCCGCGCCGCGTAGAGCGGCTCCACGAGGGAGCCGTCTGCGGCGGCGCCTGTGTTGACAGCCTTGACGTCAAGCGTCTCGATTTCGGACTGCGACATTCCGGCCTCCACGACCTGCGCCTCGCTCACCCCGGGTCTACCCCACCGGCCGCGGTCCCGCCCGAGTGCCGCGTGTCGCGCCCCCTGGGACCTAAGGACGCGTAAGGGTGCGGGTGCACGCTCTCTCCCGTTTCATGTCATCCGCGCCCTCCGGATCCGGGCACCATCGGCCCGAAGGGCTCATCGCGTGGCGCCGAAGGCGCCGCCTTATTGTTCGACCTCCTCGGAGGGTTCGCCGCCGCCGAGACCGTGCACATAGACCGACACTTCCTTGACGCCGCGGTCGCCCAGTCTTGCAAGCCATCCGGGCATGACCCCGAGGCGCGGATCCCAGATTTGGGCCGTGATCTCCTCGTGGCTGTCGCCATAGAGCCAGATTGCATCCGACAGCGTCGGCGCCCCGAGATCGCGGATCCCTTCGCCCGCATCTCCGTGGCAGGAGGCGCATTGCTCGAGGTAAATCTCGCCGCCGCGCAGCGCTGCCTCGGTCTCCTCCACCTCACCCGAGAGGCTCATGACGTGCCAGGCCACGTCGGACACCTCCTCGCGTGAGAGGATCTGATCGACCCCGAAGCGCGGCATCTCCGCGAGCCGGGTGTCCCAGTCCTGATCCCACCGGATCCCGTGGAGGAGCGTGAGGTAAATCGCCTCCGGGCTGCCGCCCCAAATCCAGGCATCGTCATTGAGGTTTGGATACCCAAAGCCCCCGGCCGCGCCCGCCCCGTGACATTGCGAGCAGTTCACACGGTAATGCGCCGCGCCTGCGGCGGCCGCAAAGGTCCTGAGGCTCGGATCGGCCACGATCTCGGCCACGCTCGCGGCGTCGATCGCCGCGATCCTGTCGGCATTTGCCGCGTCGGCCGCTGCCACCGATGTCTCGAGATCCGCCCGGCTCGACCAGCCGAGCAGGCCCGTCGTCGCCGAGTTGACCAGCGGCCAAGCGGGGTAGGCGATCGTGTAAAGAAGCCCCCAGATGCAGGTCGCATAGAAGGTCCAAAGCCACCATCGCGGCATCGGGTTGTCGAGTTCCTTGATCCCGTCCCATTCATGCCCCGTGGTCTGAACCCCGGAAATCTGGTCGATCTCGCGTTCACTCTGGTCAGCCATGGCGCCTCACTCCTTGTCGTCTTCGAGAGGGATGCGGGCTGCTTCGTCCATCGCCTTCTGCCGACCTGGCCAGAACACCCGGATCACAACGCCGATGAAGAAGAGGAAGAGGGCCAGGAGACCCCAGCTGTCTGCGAATTGGCGCATGCTGTCATAATCCATGGCGCGTCCTCAGCGGTGGTTTTCAGGGTCGAAGGTCGAGAAATCGACCAGAGTGCCCAACATTTGCAGGTAGGCGACGAGGGCATCCATCTCGGTCAGCCGCTCGGGATCGCCGTCGAAATCGCCGAGCACAGCCTTTGGGTAGCGTGCCTCGACACCGTCCCAATCGCCTTCGGGATCGGCCTGCGCGTAGAGATCCGCGCGGGCATTCTCGATCATCTCTTCGGTGTAGGGCACGCCGACGCGGAGGTTTGCGACGAGATGCGCCGCCGGATCCTCCATGTCGAGCTCCGCCCGCGCAAGGAACGAGTAGGAGGGCATGATGCTCTCCGGCACGACGGAGCGCGGCTCGATCAGATGCTGGACATGCCAGTCGTTCGAGTACCGACCGCCAACCCGCGCGAGATCCGGCCCCGTTCGCTTGGAGCCCCATTGGAACGGGTGGTCATACATGCTTTCGGCCGCCAGGGAGTAGTGGCCATACCGCTCGACCTCGTCGCGGAAGGGCCGGATCATCTGGGAGTGGCAGACATAGCATCCCTCCCGGATGTAGATGTTCCGGCCCGCCAGCTCGAGTGGGGAGTAGGGGCGCATGCCCTCCACCTCCTCGATGGTGTTCTCGAGGTAGAAGAGGGGTGCGATCTCGACGATCCCGCCGATCGAGACCACGAGGAGGGAGCCGACGAGCAGAAGGCTCGCATTGGTCTCGATGATCTTATGTTTGTCGAGCAGTGCCATCTCTCGCTCCTTACTCGGCCGGGGCAAGCGCCGGTGCGCCCATTTCGGACTCGTCCCGCACCTTGCCTTTGATCGTCATGTAGATGTTGAAGATCATGATCAGCGCGCCGACGAGGTAGAGAAGTCCGCCAAAGGTGCGCATCACATAGTAGGGGTACATGGCGGCTGTCGCCTCCACGAAGGCATAGGCGAGGAACCCGTCCTCCGTGTACTCCCGCCACATCAGGCCCTGCATGATGCCCGAGACCCACATCACCGCCGCGTAAACCACGATGCCGAGCGTGGCGAGCCAGAAGTGCCAGTTGACGAGCCGGAGGGAGTAGAGCCGGTCCCGCAGCCAGAGCTTCGGCACCAGATAGTAGATCGCCCCGAAGGAGATCATGCCGACCCAGCCGAGCGCGCCCGAGTGCACGTGGCCGATGGTCCAGTCCGTGTAGTGGGAGAGGCCGTTGACCGATTTGAGGCTCATCATCGGCCCTTCGAAGGTCGACATGCCGTAGAAGGCCACCGCGATCACCTGCATCCTGAGGATCGGGTCGGTCCGAAGCTTGTCCCAGGCGCCCGAGAGCGTCATCAACCCGTTGATCATGCCGCCCCAGGAAGGCATCCAGAGCATGATCGAGAACACCATTCCGAGCGTCTGCGCCCAGTCGGGCAGCGCCGTATAGTGCAGATGGTGCGGACCCGCCCAGATGTAGAGAAAGATCAGCGCCCAGAAGTGGATGATCGACAGCCGGTAGGAATAGACCGGCCGGTTCGCCTGCTTCGGAATGAAGTAGTACATCATCCCGAGGAAGCCCGCGGTCAGGAAGAAGCCCACGGCATTGTGGCCGTACCACCACTGGGTCAGCGCGTCCTGGACCCCCGCAAAGGCCGAGTAGGACTTGGAGCCGAGGAAGCTCACGGGCATCGACAGGTTGTTGACGATGTGGAGCATCGCAATCGTCACGATGAAGGCGAGGTAGAACCAGTTGGCCACGTAGATGTGGGGCTCTTTGCGCTTCATGATCGTGCCGAGGAAGACCAGCAGATAGGCGACCCAGACGACCGTCAGGAAGAGGTCCACGTACCACTCGGGCTCGGCGTATTCCTTGCCGTGGGTGATGCCGAGGAGGTAGCCCGTCGCCGCCATCACGATGAAGAACTGGTAGCCCCAGAACACGAACCAGGCGAGATCCCCGCCCCAGAGCCGTGCTCTGCAGGTGCGCTGCACGACGTAGAAGGATGTCGCGATCAGGGCGTTGCCGCCAAAGGCAAAGATCACGGCGGAGGTGTGGGCAGGGCGAATCCGGCCGAAGTTGAACCAGGGTTCGATGTTGAGATCCGGCCAGGCGAGTTGGGCCGAGGCCACCACGCCGAGCACCAGCCCGGCGATCGACCAGAAGAGCGTCGCGATGGCCCCCCAGCGGATCGGCCCGTCGAGATAGCCGTCCGGCTTGTCGGCGAGCGCGGAGGGTGCGCCGGCCGGGTCGAAATCCACCTGCCGCAACAAGACGATGAACGTGATCGCAAGCACCAGGAAGGCGACCATCATATGGGCCGCAAAGGCCGCGTCGGCGGCCATGCCCGACAAAAACAGGGCGAGGCACGCCGCAAAGCCGATCCCAACAAGGGTCGCGTTCTCTCTCATGTCATTGTCCCTCTACGCCGACATCTCGCACCAGGACGGTGACCGGTCCGAGGGCGCGGCGCCTTGATCTTGGTCAAGGACTGCAGGGTGCGGCTTTGAGACGATGAGCCTTAAGTCACGCGCAATGGTTGCGCGAAACGGGATGTCCGCCTGATGCTCAAGGCCACACACGATACCTCAGCGGCCGCCAACCTCAATGGTGCGCCCGATGGTGAGCGGATGAGCGACGTGCTCCATGGCCATCTCGGGACACTCGAGCGGGCCTGCGCGCGGCTGGAGCAATTTGCGGACAATCTGCCGGTGTCGCTGCGTCAGCAGGGTGTGGATCAGATGCTGTCATCGGTGTACGACGCGCTCGCCCGCGCGCACCGGTTTGAAGAGGGGCGATTGCATCCGCAGATGGTCGGCCTTGGTTTCACGTCCACCATGACCTTCGAGCGGCTCCGGCGGGAGCATATCGAGGATCGGGCGTTTGTGGAGGAGCTCCAGGATGCGTTTGCGGACTACCAGATCAATCCCAACCTGATCCAAGCGAACCAAATCGGCTATATGCTCCGCGGGTTCTTTGAGGGGATGCGCCGGCACATTGCATTTGAGCGCGAGCACGTCCTGCCCATTCTCAGATCGCGGGGTCTTTGAGCCTCAGTCCGATCCCGCGGCCTCCCGGAGAGCGTCGAGGTCGAGGACGGTGACATGGCGGTTCTGTCGGACCGCGATCACCTCCGCGCGCCGCAAGCGGGTGATCTGCCGGCTGACGGTTTCGATCGTCAGGCCGAGGAAATCCGCGATGTCCGCGCGTTTCAGTGGCAGATCGAACTCCGCCGCGGGCTCCTCGGCATCGAGGTCGATGTGCTCTGCGATCAGCAGAAGAAACGTCGCCACGCGCTCTGCCGCGGTGCGCCGGCCGAGCGTCATCAGCCAGTCGCGGGCCTCGTCAAGCTCCCGCAAGGCTTGAGAGTGGAGGCGATGCTCCATTTCGGGCGCACGCTCGGCAAGCCGCTCCAACACTGAGCGGGGAAAGCTGCAGACGCGCACGGTCGTTGCGGCCTCGGCACTCACCTGCGTGGTCCGCTCAAACGGCCGTCCCACGAAATCCGGCGCGAACTGCAAGGCAACGATCTGCTGACGCCCGTCCGACATGAGCTTTGAGAGTTTGACCACGCCGCTCAGAAGATTGGCGACCACGTCCTGTTCCTGCTCCTCCGCAAAAATCTCCGATCCCATCGGAACGACGCGGCGGGTGGTGTACCGGCTCAACTCCTCGAGATGTGCGGCCGAGAGCGCACCGCAGATACCACGATCGCGCGCCTCGCACGTTCGGCAAAGCGAAGGCATTTCAACGGACCGGGCGTCGCGGGGCTGACCCTGGGACATCGGACTGCTCCATTTGCGTGACATCGGGAGAGTAAAAAGAAATAGTCGCGCTGGCCACAGCCTTGCTGTCGCACGGGTGAGTGTTTTGGTCGGAAATTCTCATCAAGTGTTTGCAAACGCGTCGCAACTGGCATAGGCAGCTGGGGTATGAGCCCAAAAAAGTCCCGTGTTGAGGATATGGAGGCGGCGCTGCGCCGCGCCGGCGTTCGTATGACGCGCCAACGCTCTGCAATCCTTACAGTTCTCTCAACAGCGGAAGACCACCCGGATGCCAACGAATTGCACGGGCGCGCGCGCGCCGTGGATGAGGCGGTCTCGCTTGCGACAGTATACCGCACGCTTGCAGTCCTCGAAGACGCCGGCGTTGTCCACCGCCACGCCTTCGAAGGCGGAGGCGCGCGCTTCGAAGCTGCGGATGTGCCGCACCATGATCACATCATCGATCTGGAGACCGGAGAGGTGATGGAGTTTCGGTCCGAGAAAATCGAGGAGCTGCAGGCCGCCATTGCCGCGGAGCACGGCTTCGAGTTGGTTCACCATCGTCTGGAGCTTTACTGCCGCAAGAAGCGGCGCAGCTAGGCGGTCTGTTGGGTTGGCCCGAGCGGCACCCGCACGGGCGTTGGTCCGGTCAGGATGGCCTCCGCCCCAAGCCCCAAACGGCGCGTGAGGGCCGGGTCCCGCGCATCGAGACCGCCGGTATAGGCCCCAAAGGCCGGTAGGATCAGACGCTCCCGGTCGCGGAGGAAACAGGGGCGAGTGATCCGACCCGCGCGCGTTGTCAGCGACATCTTCGGGTGAAAATGGCCCGAGACCTCGCCCCGCCCGCCTGTGCGGTGCGTAATGTGGCGGAAGGTCAGGGGGCCGCGCGCAAGCTCTGCCATGTGCGTGCCGCCAAGCTGCGGGTCGCCGGGATCGTGGTTGCCCTCCACCCAGACCCATCGCCGCCCAAGCAGAAGGGAGGACAGCCGCGCCCGGATCCCGTCCTCAAGCCGATGCGCGGCGGCCAGATCGTCGAAACTGTCGCCGAGGCAGACCACGGTCCGCGGGTCAAATTCGAGCACGGCCGCCTCGAGCCGGGCCAGCGTCTCCATTGTGTCATAGGGGGGGAGGAGGGTCCCGCCGCGCCGCGCCAGACGCTCCGCCCGGCCGAGATGGAGATCGGCAACGGTCAGAAGCCGCGCCTCCGGCCACCAGAGCGCCCCAGTAGAGCACGCCACAAGCTCTGCACCCTGAAGCTGAAACTTGAAACTCATAAGGATACAAAACCGGAACATCCGCCGCCGCGCAAGGGGTGTTTTGCCGCGCCGGGCAGCGCGCGATCAGCCGAGACCGGCCTCGGCCATCATCCGTTGCGCCTCCTCCTCGAGGGCGGTTTCCGTGGCGAGGCCCTGGATCGGCACGCGACCCATTTCCAGCATGAGGGGGGCGGCGAAGGGCGTGACGTGGCTTGCGATGACGTGGCGGTTTCGCTCAGTGCGCGCCAGCATCTCCTCGATCCGGTCGAAGTCCACGAGACCACGCGCGGCCTCTGCCCGGGTGATCTCGAGCATCAAGTGACCGGGGTCATACTTGCGGAGCGTGTCGTAGAGAATGTCGGACGAAAAGGTCGCCTGCTTGCCAGTCTTGCGTTTGCCAGGCAGGTTCCGCTCGATCAGGCCCGCAATGATGGCGGAGGCGCGAAAGGTCCGTTTCATCACCGCGTTTTCCGACAGCCAGGTCTCCAGCCCGTCGCGCATGCCCTCGGGAGAGAGGAGGGGGCGCGGATCGTCGACGCGTTTCAGCGACCATATCAGGACCGCGTAATCCGTCGCGACAAAGCCCACGGGATCGAGCCGCTCCCGCTCCATCCTGCGGGTGAGGAGGAGGCCGAGGGTCTGGTTCGCGTTGCGCCCGGCAAAGGAGTAGACCGCAAGATAGGCGCGCCCCCCCCGCCAAAACGCCTCGGTCAGAAGGCCACCTGGCTCCGGCAGCTCCGAGATTTCGGCCTGCAGCCGCAGCCAGTCGGCCGTGTGCGCCGGGAGCGTCCGCCACTTCGCTGGATCGGCGAGCGTCTCGACCACGCGGCGCGAAAGCTCCAGCGTCGTCGCCATCTTCATCCCGCCGAAAACGGCGATCTTCGGCTGCTTCGAGGGTTGCTTCGAGACTTCGATCGTCATCTCGCGGAGGCCTTCATAGCGCACCGTCTGGCCGCCGATGAGAAAGGTGTCTCCGGGGACCAGGGTCGCGGCGAAGGGCTCCTCCACCTCGCCGATTGGCTTTCCGCCGCGGCCGCGGAACCGAACCGAGAGGGTCTCGGTCGCAATGATTGTGCCGAGGTTCATTCGGATCCCGCGGGCCGCCCTTGGGTCGCGGAGGCTCCAACGGCCGTCATCCCCTTCGCGCAGCCGCTGGTAGCGGTCATAGGCGCGGAGCGCATAGCCGCCTGTGGCGCAGAAATCGAGGCAGCGGTCGAACGCGGCGCGGGTCAAGGCCCGATAGGGTCCGGCGCCCCGCACCTCGTCAAACAGCGCGCGCGCATCGATGGGGCCAGCGCAGGCCGTGAGGAGGATGTGCTGGCAGAGAACATCGAGCGGCCCCGCATCGCTCATGGTGCGGTCGAGATCCCCGGCGTGAACGGCGTCGAGCGCGGCCCGACACTCCACCACCTCGAACCGGTTCGCCGGCACGAGGAGCGCGCGGGAGGGCGTGTCGTATCGATGGCCTGCGCGTCCGATCCGTTGCACGAGACGTTTGACGTTTTTGGGTGCGCCAACCTGGATCACCAGATCAACGTCCCCCCAGTCGATCCCAAGATCGAGGCTGCCGGTGCAGACAATGGCCTTGAGCTCGCCCGCGACCATCGCACCCTCGACCCGGGCGCGCGCCTCGCGGCTGAGCGACCCGTGGTGGAGCGCGATCGGCAGGCCCTCGTCGTTGTGCGCCCAGAGCTCCTGAAAGAAGAGCTCCGCCGTGGCGCGGGTGTTGATGAAGACGAGCGTGGTCGCAGCCTTGCGGATCTCATCAAGGATCGCCCGGGCGGCGTAGCGGCCGCCCGCGCCTGCCCAGGGCGGGGGGTCTTCCGTCTCCAGAAGGCGGATGTTGGGGGCAGGGCCGGGATCGGCCTCAACGATGTCGCAGGCGCCGGTCGCCGGCGCGAGATACTCCGCCAATGCCGCCGGATCGTCGACGGTCGCCGAGAGGCCCACGCGAGAGAGGCTCGGGCAGAGCGTCTCGAGACGGGAGAGGCCGAGGATCAGCTGGTCGCCCCGTTTGCTTTCGGCAAGGGCGTGGATTTCGTCGACGACCACACGGCGCAAGCCCGCAAAGATCCGCGGCGCGTCCTCATAGGACAGGAGGAGGGCAAGGCTCTCCGGCGTCGTGAGGAGGATTTGCGGCGGGTCGGCGCGCTGCCGCGCGCGGGCGGAGGACGGGGTGTCGCCGGTTCTGTCCTCAACCCGGATGTCGAGGTTGAGCTCGGCCACCGGTGTGGTGAGGTTCCGCCGGATGTCAGCGGCGAGCGCCTTCAAGGGGGAGACATACAGCGTGTGCATCCCAGTCCTCGGCCGCTCGGCAAGATCGACGAGGGTCGGCAGAAACCCCGCCAGCGTCTTGCCGCCCCCGGTTGGCGCGATCAGCAGCGTCGCGCGCGCCTCGGCCCGCGCGAGGAGGTCGAGCTGATGGCGGTGCGGGGCCCAGCCGCGGGCGGCGAACCAGTCTTGGAACTGCGGGGGAAGCGTCATGCGTCGCGTGATAGATCCCGCAGCACGTCGATCAAGGTTTGGGCGAGCGCGTCGGACGCGCCATCCGGCGCGGCGTCGCGCGCACTCTCCAGATCCTTCACCAGGATGCCCATGGTGTTCGCGGGGTCATACCCCTCCCGGAACCACTCAATCTGGTCCCAATTCGCGGACACCCAGCTGTGCCCGGAGCTGACCTCGAAGAGCGCGCGGAGCGTGTCGGGCTCAAGGCCGGCGGCCTGTCCCCAGGCAAGGGCAGTGCGGGTCGCGGCAACGGAGCTTGCGGCGATGAGGTTGTTCAGGACCTTCGCCGTCATGCCCGCGCCGAGTGGGCCGAGATGCATGACGCGCGAGCCCATCGCGTCGAGCATCGGGCGGATCCGATCGACCTCCGCCGGCTCTCCTCCGACCATGAAGGTCAGCCGCCGCTCACGCGCACCGACGGGCGCGCCGGACATGGGGGTGTCGAGGAGCGTGATCTCCGGCGGCACCCTTGCCCGAAGGCTCCGCACGTAGGAGGGCGCAAGCGTGGAGCAAATCGCGAGCACGCGGAGGTTTGGCGCTTCAACGAGTGGTGTCTCGCCGAAGAGCAAAGCCTCGGTTTCGGGGATGTCCCGCACGATCGAAAACGCAAGCTCGGCATGCGCCCAAAACGCTGCACGGTCGGCCATGAAGGGCGCCGCCAGCGACTTGAGGTCATAGCCCAAAAGATCGAAGCCGCCGTCGGCCAGTGCCTCGGCCATGGGCAGCCCCATCTCGCCGCACCCGGCGACGCCGACCCTCATTCGTTGAGGAAGAGGTTTTCCCACGCGCGATCGATCAACTCAGGCGTCATCTTCCGCGGCAGGCCCTCATAGTCACAGATCGACAGCACCTGGTCGATCAGGAAGGGCGCATGGTAATTGGCGTACTGGTTGTTTTGCGCCGGGTACTTCTCCCGCAGGAGGTAGGTCATGATCTGCTCGTCCGGCTGCACTTTGTAGTGCCGCGATGTCTTGACGAACACCTTGATGAAGTCGTCGCGGTTCGGGTTGTCGACCTTGATCTTGTAGTAAATCCGGCGCAGCGCGGCGCCGTCGAACATCTCGGACGGGGCGAAGTTCGTTGAGAAGATCACCAAGGTGTCAAAGGGCACCATGAACTTCTGGCCGGATTGGAGCGACAGGATGTCAAAGCTCGCCTCCATAGGCACGATCCAGCGGTTGATCAGGGCCTGTGGCGGCTCAGACTGGCGGCCAAGGTCGTCGATGATGAAGACGCCGCCGGTGGCTTTGAGCTGGAGCGGGGCCTGATAGGTCCGGCTGACCATGTTGTAGTTCAGATCCAGCATGTCGAGCGTCAGCTCACCGCCGGTCATCACCGAGGGGCGCCGACAGAGGACATAGCGCTGGTCGTTCGCGCTGCCCGATCGCAGGCCCGAGACCTCCGACGCGCTCGACTTGGCGAGCGTGTGCACGATCGGGTCGTAGACCGAGATCACCTGCCCTGAATACTCAACGAACTGCGGCACGTAGATGTTGTCGCCAAGGGCGTCCCGGATCCCGTTCGAGATCGAGGACTTACCCGTGCCCGGTGGGCCGTAGAGAAGGATCGAGCGGCCCGAGTTTACGGCCGGGCCAAGTTTGTCGAGCATGCCGGCGGGCAGAACCAGATGCGACATGGAACGCTCCAACCGCTCCTGGCTGATCACCGCATCGCCAATCTGCTGTTTGGCCGTCTGCTTCCAGTACTGTTCAAGCGGCACGGGCAGGGCGCCGTAATACTCCGACTGAGTGAGTGCATCGAGCGCGCGGGCTTTGCCGGCCTCCGTCAGCTGATAGCGCTGCTCGGCCGAGGTGGAGGCGGTGCGGTTGCCGAGTGTCTCCAGCATGCCGAGCTCACGCGCGTGATCGATCAGATCCTGCGCCAGCGGCGGGTTGACGCAGAGCGCACGCGCAATGTCGAACATCGACGTCAAAGAGCGCCGGAAGATCGTCTTGAGCAAAATGTCGCGCATCAAAACGAGTTCGAGCCCCGTTTCTTCCAGCGTGCGGGGCGCTTTCGGAGCGGACGTCTCCGTCGGATGGGCCATTTCGTTCATCGCACACCCCTTTTTAAGTGTTCGGGCGGAAGTTAGCGCCGATCAGTGGCGCAAAAAAGGCTCTACCATTGCGAGCGCTGCGAATTCGAGCAATCCCGGATGCGTCACGCGTCGCGAGGTATCCCCATGGTCCGCATCTTAAGATCTACAGCGGTGATTGTAAGCGTCTGGTTAGCGGC
>JBCDHQ010000063.1:0-16777 GCA_038749815.1 Pseudomonadota bacterium
GACGGGCTCGACGCAATATTCGGGCGGGCGATCGATCCTGAAGACCGGATCATCTACGGCTTTTCCCTGGGCAGTGGCCTCGCCGTTCCGCTGGCGCGCGCGCGCGAGGAGATGGCGCTGGTCCTAGAAGCCCCGTTTGACGAGATGTGCCGGATCATCGACACGCGCGTCCCGCTCCTCCCGGCCTGTGGCTTCATGTGGACCGAGCTCTACGACAACACCCGCTGGATCGGCGCAGTCGGAACCACGGTCTACTTTCTCCATGGCGGCAATGATGCGATCGTCCCGCTTGAGCACGGCGCGCTGCTCTTCCGCGCTGCGTCGCAACCCAAATTCGCGCGCATTTATGACGAGGGCGGGCACGAGGATCTGAACCTCTTCCGCGCGGACACTCACACCATCCGCTTTCTCGACACCCTCCGCGGCCTGCCCTGACTGCGCCCCTTGGGCACGGGGACGAGCCCCTCCGCGGTCAGCAGCGCCCGATCGTCATCCTCAAGGACGAGGCAGCTGAGCGTGCCGCCGAAGACCGCGCCCGTGTCGATGGCAATTCGGTTGCCGTGATCTTCGATCTGCCCGACCACTGTGTGCCCGTGGACGACCACCGCTCCGTGATCCTCGGTCGAGAGGAGGAACGGCTCCCGGATCCAGATGAGATCGTTGAGGCTCTGACCTTCGACCCTGATCCCGGGCATGATGCCCGCGTGCACGAACAGGTAGGAGCCAATGGCAGCGTAGTAGTGCGCGCTCGACAGAAACGCCTTGTGGGCATCCGGAAGCGTTGCGAGCAGGGCCCGGTGGGCATCATCGGCCTCTTCAGGCCGCGCGTTCTCGATCCCGTAGGAGGCAAGCGTCTCCGCACCTCCGAGCTCCGGGTCGAGCCAATGATAGTACTCTGTGCCCTGGACGTTCGGATCATCAACAAAGTCCAGGAAGAGCTTGTCGTGGTTTCCGAAGAGGAAGACGGGCTGGATCCACGTCTCCTGACTGAGCGACACCAACCGATCAAGGACCCCTCGGCTGTCGGGACCGCGATCCGTGTAGTCACCCACAAACAGAAGAAGAGGCTCGGCGTGAGGGCGGTTGAGGAGATCGTCCTGGATGTGTCCGATGCACGTGTTGAGCGCGTCAAGGCACCCGTGTACGTCACCGATGGCGTAAATGCGCCATCCGTCCGTTGAACTCATCACGCCCTCCAATCTTCAGGCTCAACCCTCGGCGACGCGCGCCGTGGGCTCAAGCGTTATCGGGACTGGAGGCCCCTAAGCAAGTGAGAGATCAGACGAGGCCTTCGCGTTGTGCCTTCTTGCGCGCCAGCTTGCGCGCGCGCCGCACGGCCTCGGCCCGCTCGCGGGCTCGTTTCACGGAGGGTTTCTCAAAGTGCTGCCGGAGTTTCATTTCCCGGAACACGCCCTCGCGCTGAAGTTTCTTTTTGAGCGCCCGCAGCGCCTGGTCGACATTGTTGTCACGAACCTGAACCTGCACGGAGTGTCACCGCCTTTCGGAGTTGGTTTAGATTAGTCGCAGGAGCGCTCTATATAGCCACCCAACGGCGGAGTGTCCACACCCGCCACCTGAGGATCAGAGGGGGCGTTATGTCCGATACCGCGAAAATAGACGAGGATCCGGTGGCAGACGTCAAGGCACGCGTGCTTTCAGCGGCGCTGCCCATCGTGCCCTTCGATGGGTGGTCAGATCGAACGCTCGCCGAGGCGGTGCGCGACGCGGAGGTCGACGCTGCACTGTCACGCTTGGCGTTCCCACGCGGCGGCGTCGATCTGGCGCTCGCCTTCCATGCCCAATCCGATGCGACCCTCCGGAGCTATCTCGAGACCACGGATTTGTCCGCACTCCGCTACTCTGAGCGCGTCGCGCAGGCGATTTCGCAGCGGCTTGACATCGTCGCCCCGCACCGGGAGGCCGTGCGCCGCGCGGCGTCGCTCTTTGCGCTGCCGATCTGGGCGCCGGATGGGGCACGCGCCGTGTGGCAGACGTCGGACACCATCTGGAAGGGGCTCGGCGACACCTCGCGGGACGTGAACTACTACACCAAGCGCGCAACGCTCTCGACCGTCTACTCCTCGGTCGTGCTCTACTGGTTGGGCGACGACAGCGAGGGACAGGTGGCCACGCGGGCGTTCATCGACAGGCGGATCGAGAACGTGATGCAGTTCGAGAAGCTGAAGTCCAGCGTCAAGAACACATCGATCGGCCGCGCCCTCGAAGCCGGCGCCGAACGCCTCTTCGACCGCGTCCGTGCCCCAGAGGCCGGTCCCGGCCGGTGGGAGGACTGAGACGAGGCTCACCCCGACACTGAACTGATCCGACGCGAACCCTGAGCGCGGATTGGGCAGACCCGTCGCGTGACGGATAGGTGGTCGCTGGAGATCACGGGGCCGCAGGCGAAGGCCGTGCCGGCTTGCATCCGTTTCGCCTCAAAACGCGGGGGCCAACCGCACAAAAAAAAATCCGGCTCGGCCCTTCTGCAATGCTCCCTGCCGAGCAATCACTTTATGTTTCGTCGACCCGAGCAGGTGGCAACGCGCGCGGATATGACAAAACCGGCTGTCATGATGATGCGTGACGTGCGCCAAAGGAACACCATCGCCGTCATCGGCGATCCGGTCTTGTCCGTGCGACAGCGCAACCTGATGTCGAATCTCAGCGTCCAACGCGCATCGGTTGCCCTCCGAGCGTCCTTTGACGCTCGTGGGCCATGGTTCTCTCCCACGGTTTTGCCCGCACTAAGTGCCATGATCCCTGCACGAGCGTTCCCGTCTCGGTCCAAACGTACCAATTCACTTTTTGCTCCAACGGCAAAGACCGACATCGAGATCTACGACGAGCAGGCAAGGCCGCCGCACGCGGTTCGACCCGCGCGCGTGCGGCTGAGAGCCTGCGCCGAAACGGACCCCCGTGGAGAGATGGCCGCGAGGCTCGCCTCTCGGTACCTTCCGATCGGGCGGATCGGGGGCTCTGAGGACTGCGGCCGGACGCGTGCCGCGGCGAGCGAGGTCTTCAGGCTAGGCCGGCCGGCTCAGGCCCGCGTGGTTCTGCCGGTGCGGTTCGCTTGTCGGGCGGGGCGGCACGGGCTAGGCTCCGCGCGAATTCCTGTAGATGAAGGTCCGCGTAATGTCCGAGACGTCCGATCCGCTGTCCCGCCTCGCCACCATGGGGCTCGCCCTTCCGCCTTACGAGCCACCGGCCGAGGCGATGATGGCGCCTTACAACAAGACCGGCAACCGGCTCCTTGTCGGCGGGTTGGCGCCGTTTATCATGGAAGGGATGGAGATCCCGCGCCTCGGAGCGGACGCAAATGTCGATCTCAGCAAACTCAACATCGATGACCTCTCCGAGGATCATCCGCTGAAGAAGGCCTTTCTGGGTGCACGGCTTGCGACGCTGCGCGCGCTGTCTGTGGCAGCGCATGCGGCGGGCGACGATCTGAACAAGGTGAGCGGCTGCGTGCGCGCGCATCTCAGCCTTCGCACAGGGCCGAATTTTGAGCGGTTGGGCTTTCTCACGCTGCCGGTGGTGCGGATCATGAACTCTCTGTTCGGCCAACCGCCTGCGATGGGTGTGATCGGGGCGACGGCCTTGCCGATGGGCGTGCCGATGCTGCTTGAGACCGAGTTCGTCCTCCACGATGACTGACGGCCCGCGCTACCACTTTATCACGGGGCTGCCGCGATCGGGGTCGACCCTCCTCTCGGCGATCCTCCGCCAGAACCCGAAGGCAACGGCCGGGATGACAAGCCCTGTGGGCGCGATCACCAATGCCCTCCGGATCATGATGACGCAGAACACCGAGATCCGCGCGCTTGTCGATGACGGCGCGCGCTCGCGGATTTTGCGGGGGATCTTCGATGGTTACTACTCGGACCATCAGGACAAAGAGGTCATCTTCGACACCAACAGGGGGTGGGCCGGACGGATCCCGGAGCTCCTCCACCTCTTCCCGGAGGTCAAACTGATTGCGACTGTGCGCGACCCGGCCTGGGTCTTCGATTCGGTCGAGACGATCATCCGAAAGAACCCGATCCGCCAATCCTCCATGGTCAAGGCCGGCGCCAACATCGAGGCAAGAGCCGAAGCGATGATGTCGAACGAGGGTCTGATCGGCAGCCCGCTCGGCCACCTTCAGGAGGCCGTCTTTGGGCCGGACAGCCACCGACTTCTCCTCATCGACTACCGCGCGCTCTGCCTCGCACCTGACAAGGCGCTTGCAGGGATCTATCGCTTCATCGGCGAAGAGGCTTTCGAGCACGATTTTCAGAATGTCGAGTACCAACAGGAGGAGTTCGACGCCGCCCTGAACACACCGGGCCTCCACACTGTGCGAGGACAGGTTGAGTACAAGGAGCGTCCAACAATTCTTCCCCCGGGGATTTTCGCCAAGCTCTCGGCACGGGCCTTCTGGAACGGCGACATCCAGTCAAAAGCGGCGCGGATCATCATCCCCGAGAAAACGGTGGAGCCCCTCGCCGCAGCGGACGGCTAGGGGATTGACGCGCCCGGCAGCCTCGCCAAGCTCAGCCCGTGGCTTCGGAGAGGTAAGATGGGACTAGGCGGGCGCATTGCGACCTGGTTTGACGGACGGTGGCAGGAGGGCAACGTGCCCATCATGGGCGCGGCTGATCACGGGCTCTGGCAAGGCACGCTCGTCTTTGACGGCGCCCGCTCCTGGGGCGGAATGGCGCCGGATCTCGATCTACATTGCGCGCGGCTGATCCGCTCGGCCGAGGCCATGGGCCTCGAGCCGCCGCTCACCGCCGGTGAGATTGAGGAGATCATCCGCGAGGGGATTGCTCGGTTTCCGGCGGGCCAGGCTCTCTACCTTCGGCCTATGATGTGGTCGATGGAGGGTTCTGTGGCGATCATCGACGCCGAGCCGAGCTCCACGACCTGCGCAATCTGCCTCGAAGGGCTGCCGCTGCCGCAGCCGGGGGACTATGCGTTGACCGTCTCTCCCTACCGCCGGCCGCGCCCTGAGATGGCTGTCACGGAGGCGAAGGCGGGCTGTCTCTACCCCAACAACGCGCGAATTGTGCGCGATGCACGGGCGCGAGGGTTTCAGAACGCGCTCTCCCTCGATTTCGAGGATCACGTGGCCGAGACCGCCTCGAGCAACGTCTTCATGGTCCGGGGCGGTGAGGTCTTCACGCCGGAGCCGAACGGGATGTTCCTCGCGGGCATCACGCGGGCGCGCGTGATTGACCTCCTCCGCGCAGATGGCGTGGTGGTCCGGGAGACGCGCCTCACTGTCGCGGATTTCCACGATGCGGAGGAGATTTTCCTGACTGGCAATGCTGCAAAGACGATCCCCGTCACTCGGTTTGAAGAGAACCGTCTGCAATATGGCCCCATCGCGCGCCGCGCGCGCGAGCTTTATTGGGACTACGCCGCGGGAGAGCGTGTGTGAGCGTGCCGGCCGTCATGCGTGTGGTCGAGATCGCGCGGCCCGGTGGACCCGACGTCCTGACCCCCGCCATGCGGGAGGTCCCGCGGCCGGGGCCCGGAGAGATCCTGATCAAGCTCGCGGCGGCCGGGGTCAATCGGCCCGACGCGCTGCAGCGCGCGGGCGCTTATGACCCGCCACCCGATGCCTCCGATCTCCCGGGGCTTGAGGGGGCGGGGTATGTCGCGGCGCTCGGGCCCGGGGTGTCGGGGCTCTCCGATGGAGATGCTGTCACAGCGCTCTTGCCCGGCGGCGGATATGCGGAATACGCGCTCGCGCCTGCGTCCCATGCGCTGCCAGTGCCGTCAGGCCTTGAGCTCGAGGCGGCGGCCGCGCTCCCCGAGACGTTTTTCACGGTGTGGAGCACCGTCTTTGAGCGTGGCGGCCTCCGCGGCGGGGAACGGTTTTTGGTCCATGGCGGGTCCTCCGGCATCGGGACGACGGCGATCCAGCTTGCCGCCGCGCGCGGTGCGCGGGTCTTCACCACCGCCGGGAACGACACGAAGTGCCGGGCTTGCGAGGCCCTCGGCGCGGAGCTTGCGGTGAACCACCGCGACGCGGATTACGTCGCGACGCTCCGGGAGGCCGTGGGCGGCATCGATCTTTCGCTCAACATGGTGGGCGGGTCCTACCTCTCGCGGGACATAAAGCTCCTCTCGCCTGACGGACGGCTCGTGATGATCGCGTTTCTCGAGGGGCCGCGGGCGGAGCTGAACTTCGCGCAAATCATGGCAAAGCGCCTGACCGTGACCGGAGCGACGCTGCGCCCTCAATCAGTGGCGGCCAAGGCGCGGATGGCCCGCGCGCTCAAAGCGGAGGTTTGGCCGCTCATCGAGGCCGGGCGGATCCATCCTGTGATGGCCGCACGCTTCCCGCTTGAGGAGGCTGCGGCGGCGCACCGGCTGATGGAGACCTCAACCCATATCGGCAAGATCGTCCTTACGATCGGCTGACCCAGGCTGCGCGCCATTCGGGTGCCGGGAACGGGTCCGGCCAGTACTCCACCTGTCGCGCGATCCGCCCGTCGGTGACGGTCGAGAACGTGATCGCGCGGGCGTTCATCACGTCGTTTTGAACGAGGACATCCGTCACGACCTCCGCGCCCTCTGCCACCATGCGATCAATGCGGAACCGCCAAAGGCCCGTTGTCGGGTAGGCCGCGTTGAGAGCAGCAAAATCGGCGCGTCCCCGGATCACTTCGCCGGATTGAGGCCAGTGCACCTCGATCTCAGGCGCGAGCAGGAGGGCCGCGGCCGCGAAATCGTTGGTTGCCATGCTGGCCCAGAACGCGCGCAGGGTCTCCGCGGGCGTCATCGGATCGGCAGGATCTCAACCGCGCTCGCGGGACAGTCTCGGATCACGTCTGCGCCGCAGGCGCGTGGCTCCAACTCCCGTGTGAGGCAAATGCGCACTTCGTGGAGCAGGCCTTCGCGGCACGTCACAGTGATCCCGTCGGCCACCATGTCCGCATTGACCTCCAGAAAGGCCGCCTCGACCACGGGTGGCGCGACGCTGAGCGGGCGCGGGATCTGGCGGAGGACTTCGGGCCGCTCCACCCGCTCATAGGCCACACGCGAAAGGCGCAGATAGTCGGGACCCGAGAGGCCCGTGCACCGCCCGTGCTTGTTCCATTGGTGCCAGGCCAGCCCGCCGGAGCCCATGATGTCGGTCATGCCGCCCGTCTCGGCCCGGCTCGGGTCGCGTCCACCCGCGCAGAACTCCGGATAGCCATCCTCATATTGGGGCCAGAGACCGTGGAGCGTGAAACCGTGGTCGTGACGCGGGTCGCACTGATCGGAGTCGCGCGCATCGCCTTCGAGGGTGCACCAACTTGCGCTCCAGCTGAGGGAGAGAACGTAGTAGTCGAACTCTCCGGCGACATCCTCCCCCATCGCGGGTGTTGCTGCCAGGGCCAAAGCCAGGATCGCAGGCCGCATTTCATCCCCTTTTCACTGCGCCGATACCTGTCTATATCCCAGACAGTCCCTCCGACGAAAACCATTGAGTGCGCCGCGGCCCCCTCTGTTTTCGGCCGGGGGTAAGATATGCGTTGCGCGTGAGGAAGGAGGACCCATGAGCCTGCCGTTGATGCAAAAGGCGACTGCCGTTTGGCTGATTGACAACACGACGCTGACATTTCCCCAGATCGCAGCATTTTGCGGGTTGCATGAGCTCGAAGTGAACGGGATTGCCGATGGCGAGGTGGCGCAGGGGATCAAGGGATTTGATCCAGTGGCGAACCATCAGCTGACGATGGAAGAGATCAAGCGCTGCGAGGCCGACCCCCGTGCGCGGCTTCAGCTCTTTAAGAATCCTGCGGCCGAGGGTGAGACCAAGCGGAAGGGGCCCCGCTACACGCCGCTTTCAAAGCGCCAGGACCGGCCGGCGGCGATTGCGTGGCTGGTCAAGTTCCACCCGGAGCTGTCCGACGGACAGATCTCAAAACTTGTGGGCACCACAAAGCCGACGATCCAGTCGATCCGGGACCGGAGCCACTGGAACATGGCCAACATCCAGCCTGTCGACCCCGTGGCGCTCGGCCTTTGCAAGCAAACGGAGCTTGATGAGGCGGTGGCCAAGGCCTCGGCCAAAGCCAGGGTTGAGATGACCGAGGAGGAGCGGATGCGCCTCGTCTCCACCGAGCAATCGCTCGCGATGGAGGGGAGCCAGACCCGCATGCCCTCGAATGTTTCGGGTCTCGAGGGCCTCACGCTCCTCGGCGACGATGATCCGCGCGGCGACACCGACCCGCGCGATCAGGACGGACCGATCGACGCCGACAGCTTCTTCAACTTGCCTGCGTCAGCCGATGAGGACGAGCAGCCCTCGTGAGGGGGCGGCTCACGGGCCGCAAAACGCCGGTCAGCGTTGGCTCTGCGGCCGACGTGACGGGCGCAGTCAGTGGGCGGGGCGCTCCATCGGGTCGAGCATCGTGCGCCCGCCATCGACGGCCACGATCTGCCCGGTGACAAAGCTCGCGGCCTCGGAGGCGAGGAACACGGCGACCTCCGCGGCCTCTTCCGCCTCGCCGATCCGGCCGAGGGGCGTCACTGCCGTCAGTTCGCTCTGCAGATCTTCACTGGATTTCAGCGCCGATTGAAGGCTCGCGCTCATCACCGAGCCGAGGGCGATGGCGTTCACACGGATGCCCTTCGAGGCAAGCGAGACCGCCATGGACCGCGTGAGCTGATCAAGGGCCGCTGAGACGACGGAGTAAAAGGCCAGCTCCGGCAAGGTCCGGCGTGCCGCGATCGAGGTCACATTGACAATGGCGCCGATGCCCGCCCTGTCGCCCTCCTGCCCGTCCGCCTCCTGGATCATCCGCCGCGCCACGGACTGGCTGAGGCGGAGGGTCGACACGACGTTGCGGTCCAAGAGATGTTCGAACGTCGTGTCATCTGGGTCGAGCGGATCGCACGCCATGACTTCCCGACTGGCGTTCACGAGAATATCGATACGATCGTAGGCATCGAGCGTCGCGGAGATCAGGTTTGCGATCGCCAGACGCTCCCTCAGATCGCCCGCGAAGAACTGCACGTCCGAGCCGTCCCGCGCCAGACGCTCCGCTTCGGCCTCGAGCCGCGCCTCGTCTGTGCCGGCGAGCATCACGCGCGCGCCTTCCTCGGCCATCTTCGCGGCAATGGCGAGGCCCACCCCGGCCGCCGCCCCGGTCACGATCACCGATTTACCGTCCAGTCCGTACACGGGTCCCCCCAAATTTATGCCACGCGCTTTGGTGCCTGAGCGCGCAGAACCTTGAAGGCACCGGGCGACCCGACCTCCTCCCATGTCCTGAAGGTGGCGTCGAGCGTCTTCTCGTAGGGAAGATGACGGTTCGCGACCAGCCAAAACACCCCTTTTGGCTTCAAAAGGCGCGCTGCCGTTCGTATGAACGCTGCCCCAAGGGACGGATCCGCCGCGCGCTGTTCGTGAAAGGGCGGGTTCGAGACGACCGTGTCGAACGCTCCGTCGTCGGGGCCCAACTGCGTCACGTCTTGCCACACCGTCTTCACGCGCGGGTCTTTGGTGTTCTCAAGGGCCGCTCGGAGCGCGGCGCGGTCCGTGTCGAAGAGGTCGAGTTCAGCATCTTCGGCGACCTTCGGCAAAAGGAGCGCTGTGAGGGCCCCCCATCCCGCGCCGAGGTCGGCAATCCGACCTGAGAGCGGCCCCGGGACCCGATCGGCGAGGATTTGCGTCCCGGCATCAACTTTCTCATGGGAGAACATTCCGGGCGCCGTGACGTAGCCGCTCTGATTTTGCTGCGGCGCAGCAAGCTCAGACCACGCCAGGATCTCAGCCGGCGGCTCCGCGGGTCTGGTCACCCAGGCGATTTTGCCATGCGACTTGGGCAGCACGCCGCCCAGCTCCAGATGCGACCTGATCCTGCGCAGGAGCGCGTCGACCCCATCGGTCTTCGCCCCGTCAATCAAGAGAGTGCCGCCCGGCCGAAGACGCCTCATCGCGTCTGCAACATCCGCATGCGCCCGATCGCGGTGCCGGTCGAGTGTCACAAGCGCCGTATCGACGATGCCGTCTTCGGGCGGATCCATGGCCACGCCGCGCCCCGCGAGGCGCCGATGGACCGTCACATCATCGCTGAGCGCGGAAATGCTCACAGGGTTCAGCGGTTCGAACGCGATCTCAGGCGTCGGCCGCACGAGGAGCAGCGCCCCCGTCTCCGCCTCCAGGGCGCCTTGTTCAAACGGGGCGTGAAAGCGCGCGCGGATGGACGACTACTCTTTTTCCATGGTGCACTGGAGGGGGTGCTGGTTGCGCCGCGCATAGTCCATCACCTGCGTGACCTTGGTCTCCGCGATCTCGAACGAAAACACGCCCACAACGGCCACACCCTTCTTGTGGACCGTCAGCATGATGTCGACGGCCGACTGATGCGTGATCCCGAAGAACCGCTCCAGCACGTGCACGACGAATTCCATCGGCGTGTAGTCGTCGTTTAGAAGCAACACTCTGTAAAGGGGCGGCTTCTGCGTTCGGGTGCGGGTCTTGGTGGCGACACCGGTCTCGCCGTCATCGGTCTTGTTCGGTGTCCCGGCCATGGATGTCGTGGGCCAGTTGGTCACGTCCTACGCCTCCAACATGGGCTGCTTCGGCGTCAGTATATAAGCGCTCGACCCAACAGGAAAAGGGGGCCGCAGCCCCCTCATCGTGCATTCGAAGCAAATGTCTCAGGCTCAGGCGCCGTAGGACTTCATTGTCTCGGTTGCAGCGGAAAAACGCGCCGAAAGCGGGGCCGAGATGTCTTTGGCTGCTGCGACATAGATGTCGTTCATCTTCGTCATCTGAGCGACCATCGTCTCGAACGAGGTCTGCATGAACGCGGTCTGCTTTTCCATCAGCTCGGTCAGGTTTTTGGCCGATGCCATGTCCTGAGCCGCTGCAACCGTGTCCTCGAAGGACTTTTTCGAAAACGCGGTCAGTTCGGAACCGATGCCCTCAGCCGCTTTGGTCGCGATCTCGGACGACTTGACCATCGCGTCCATGTTCTCTTGGCTGAATGTGCCAAGGTCCTCGAACCCTTTGGTCATTTTTTCGATTCCTTCTTTCATGGACTTCTGCGCGTCTGCCGCGAATTCTTCGACTTTTGCAGTGGTTTGGTTTGCCAATGCTCTCTCCATCACGTCTTCGGTTTGGGGTGGTTTCGATATACGTGCCATGCTGCACTGCGTCAAGTCTCAATGTTGCGGCGCACCAAAAATGTGTGGTGTTTGAGCAAAGTATTAAGAAAGGGTTCTGAAGTGTTGAAATTTCACGCTTTTGAGTGAATTCGCTCTGTGGTAGAGAGGCGAGAGGCCGGCAGCAGATCGGCCCGAGGCAGGTTATCGATCGGCGGAGACCAGGATGGTCGGACAGGCGTTTCGCGCGAGTCTCCTCGCGCTCGGCTTCTTTATTTCTATGGTGGCCACGGTGCAAGCGGCGCCCTATGCGGCGCTTGTTCTCGACGCGCGAACGGGCGAGGTTCTGCACGCGGAGAACGCGGACACCCGGCTGCACCCCGCGTCGCTCACCAAGATGATGACGCTCTACCTGGCCTTTACCGAGATCAAGGCGGGCCGCATGCGCGTCGATCAGAAGATCACGATCTCAAACTACGCGGCCTCGAAGCCGCCCTCGAAGCTGGGGCTGCGCGCCGGTCAGACGATCGAGTTTCGCTACCTGATCCGGGCTGCTGCGGTGAAATCGGCCAACGACGCCGCGGCCGCCATCGCCGAGGCGATCTCGGGCAGCGAGCCTGCCTTCGCGCGGCGCATGACGGAAGTGGCGCGTGCCATGGGCATGTCCCGGACCACGTTCAGAAATGCCTCCGGCCTCACCCAAAAGGGCCATTTGTCGACCGCGCGCGATATGGCGATCTTGGGTCGACAGCTTTTCTTTGACTTTCCTGAGTACTATAACCTCTTCTCCCGGCGCTCCACGGACGCAAAGCTCAAGGTTGTGTACAACACCAACCGACGTCTTCTGGCCGCCTATGAGGGGGCCGATGGCATCAAGACGGGCTACACCCGCGCGGCGGGATACAACCTCGTGTCATCGGCGCGCCGCGGGTCTGAGCGGGTGATCGTGTCGCTTTTCGGCGGACGTTCGGTCGCGACGCGCAACGCGCGGGTCGCGGAGCTGATGGATCTCGGCTTCAAGGAGATGCCGTCGCGCGCGCAGATCGTCCGGCCGAGCCGGCTGTTGATCGCCGCTCCGTCCTCCGGCTATGCGGTTGCGAGCGCGCGTGCACCTGCGCGCAGCACCCGTCCCGTGGCGCGACCCCAACTGCTCTTCACGCCGGCCGAGCGGGAAATCGTGATCGCGAGCATCCAGAAGATCGACACGTCCGCGTCGGGCAAGACAGTGGTCGCCGATCAGGCCCAGTCCATGGGCGCGCCCAGGTCGCTGCCGACCGGGGCGCGGGCGCAGCAGCTCGAGGACCTTGCCCTCGCGCTCGATCGTGCCGCAGAAGAGGCGGCGATCGTACCGGATCGGACGCCCGCCGATTTTGCCATCATTCCGCCGCGCCCGCGGCCCGAGAACCTACCGGTGGCAAAGACCATCCGGCTGGCGGCGTCCAAGCCCGCCGGAGATTTCGGGGTCGAGCTCGGGGGCAGTTGGAGCCGGCCTGATGCCGAGCGTCTGCTTTTGCGCACGGCGCTGCAAGAGCTCGAGGCGTTGGAGGGCTCCCAGCGGCGCCTGATGCCGAGCGGGGGCGGCAGGTATCGAGCGCAGTTCGTGGGTCTGACGCGCACGGAAGCGGAGACGGCCTGCGCCCGGTTGAGCGCACGCCAGACTGAATGCTCGGTGATGTCCGTCGGTGGATGATCCGCTGAGCGGATCTCAGAAGCCGAGGCCTTCGTACTTCTTCTTGAACTTCGAGACCCGCCCGCCGGTGTCCATCAGCCTGGTCGAGCCGCCGGTCCAGGCGGGATGCGCGCTCGGGTCGATGTCGAGCGTCAGGACGGAGCCAGGCTCGCCATAGGTTGAGCGCATCTGCACGATCGTGCCGTCTGTCATCTTCACGTCGATGAGGTGGTAGGCGGGATGGATGTCTTTTTTCATAGCGTGCAGCTCCTGGTGCCCGGTCGGGCCGTCACTCGTCGGGCGTCAGTGGTGTGTCCCCGCCGTTTCGACGCTGCGCACTAGCAGACTTGCGCACGGGCGGCAACCGCTCTCACCGGTCAGAGTCGTCGGTGTCGTCACTTCGATGGCGGTCGGGGATGTAGACGGCGGATCCGCCGGCCTCACTCTGTCTCGCGCGGCGGAGGTTTCGCACGGTTTCGACATGTTCGGTGGGATCGAAGACCGGTCGGACTTCGGCCGCTTTCCGATCGGCGATGTTTGCGCGGCAGAGGCGGTACCCATGGGCCATCGCAGCGAACTGAACACATTGTATATAGTAGACGATGACAACACCGATGCCGGCCAGTGTGGCGAACTCTGCCATAGCCTCGGGCGTCGAAACGTCCGGGCTCCAGGCATTGGCGCCGGTGACTGTGCTGGCGAGCATACCCATCGTAAAGGGTGCGACGCCGAGCAGGAAAGAAAACAGGAAGATCCCCGGGAAGCTCGACGCGAAGCCGAAGATCAGGTCGTGTTGCGGGCTTTTGTGCACTGCGTTGGCGGCGGTTGCCGCCATGGGCACGCCGAGGAGCGCTGTTGGGATTGCCCAGGCGACCGCGCCCCCGATCACAAGAGCGGTCACTGTGAGGGCAATCGCCTCCGCGACCGCGTCATCGGCGGAGCCGCCGAGGATGAACCGGTGGAAGGGCGACAGGAACGTGTTGCCCCCCTCGTCAGGCACCTCCGCGATCTGCGCCGCGGCCCAGGCATCTGGGATGAGGGCCGGGAGAAGGCTGTTGGTCAGGTAGAGCTGGACCACCATGGATCCGGCAAGCGTCATGATCACCGTCAGCAGCCCGTACACGAAAACAAAGCGCAGCGTCGCCGCGACGAGCCCGTCGAATGTTGGCGTCTCCGTCAGACGGAGCGATGCGAGCCCCGCCCGGATACCGGTGATCACAAAGAAGGCAAAGCCGAATGTTGAGCCTATGAGGATGGCAGCGCCAACGACCCACGGATTTGGCACCGCCATGATCGGCACCGAGAGCGCGAGGGCCATCATGATCAACACAGGCAGGACGCGGAACGCCACCCAGATCCCAGTGATGCAACTCGCAATAATGAAGTGTGGCAGTGCCATGGCAATTCCCTGCGCTGGATTTTTGACCAAATGAAGGCCCTTGGCTCCTGCGAAACTCAGACGCGCACACCGTAAATATGGCGTTGACACTGCACTGGGTCGCGACTAATTTCCGCGCGCTCGAGGGGGTGACCTCTCGACCGACATGTTAGCCTCTCTTGGCGGTCATGACCCAGGGCTGGGCCCTTGGTCCTCTGGTAGGGCACCGCGGCGGGTCTCTGAGCAGAGACACGCCGCGTCAGTGTATTGAATGCAGCGCTCAAGTGAGTGGCACGAGACGGAATGAACGCGGGGTTGAGAACCGAATGCCAACGATCCAACAGCTGATCCGGAAGCCCCGGCAGCCGAAGTACCAGCGGTCGAAGTCGATGCATCTGGAGAGCTGTCCCCAGAAGCGCGGCGTCTGCACGCGGGTCTACACGACCACACCGAAGAAGCCGAATTCTGCAATGCGGAAGGTGGCCAAGGTGCGGCTGACCAACGGCTACGAGGTGATCAGCTACATCCCGGGTGAGAGCCACAACCTGCAGGAGCACTCGGTGGTCTTGATCCGCGGCGGCCGCGTCAAGGATTTGCCGGGTGTGCGCTACCACATCCTGCGTGGCGTGCTCGACACCCAAGGGGTGAAGGATCGGAAGCAGCGCCGATCCAAGTACGGCGCAAAACGGCCGAAGTGAGGAGCTGAGAGATGTCGCGACGTCACCGCGCCGAGAAACGCGAAGTTCTGCCGGACGCCAAGTATGGCGACCGCATCCTGACGAAATTCATGAACAACCTGATGTATGACGGCAAGAAATCCGTCGCCGAGAGCATCGTCTACGGGGCGATGGAGCGGGTTGAGCAGCGGCTGAAGAAGGCGCCTGTTGAGGTCTTCCACGAAGCGCTCGACAACATCAAACCCTCGGTCGAAGTGCGCTCCCGCCGTGTTGGCGGTGCGACCTATCAGGTGCCGGTCGAAGTTCGGCCGGAGCGGCGCGAGGCGCTGGCGATCCGTTGGCTGATCAACGCGTCCCGTGCGCGCAACGAAAACACCATGGAAGAACGTCTGGCGGGTGAGTTGATGGACGCCGTCAACTCCCGCGGGGCGGCCGTGAAGAAGCGCGAAGACACTCACAAGATGGCCGACGCGAACAAAGCGTTCAGCCACTACCGATGGTAAGCGAGGCGACGCGATGGAGGAGCCACCCGTCATGAAGGCCATCGGTCGAGCGGCAGAGGACGCCGCTCCCGCTGGCCTTATGCGCGGCTCCTCCGGACGTCGCAACGACAGAATACTGACGGGAACGCCTGCGACCCAGGCGGCGGACACTCAAAGGACCTGACCCAATGGCACGTGACTATCCCCTTGAGCGCTACCGAAACTTCGGGATCATGGCGCATATCGACGCCGGCAAGACCACGACGACCGAGCGAATCCTCTACTACACCGGCAAGAGCCACAAAATCGGCGAGGTGCATGACGGCGCCGCAACGATGGACTGGATGGAGCAGGAGCAGGAGCGGGGGATCACGATCACCTCGGCTGCGACCACGACCTTCTGGGAGCGGACCGAAGACGGCTCGGACGCGCAGACGCAGAAGCACCGCTTCAACATCATCGACACGCCGGGCCACGTGGACTTCACCATTGAGGTCGAGCGTTCGCTTGCGGTTCTCGACGGCGCGATCTGCGTGCTCGACGCAAACGCAGGTGTCGAGCCGCAGACCGAGACCGTTTGGCGCCAGGCCGACCGCTACAAAGTTCCGCGGGTCGTTTTCGTCAACAAGATGGACAAGATCGGCGCGGACTTCTTCAACTGCGTCCACATGATCCAGGATCGCACGGGCGCACGCCCGGTGCCGATCCAGCTTCCGATCGGTGCCGAAGACAAGCTCGAAGGTCTCGTCGATCTCATCACCATGGAAGAGTGGACCTGGAAGGGCGAGGATCTGGGCGCGACCTGGACCCGTCAACCGATCCGCGAGGAGATGAAGGACCAGGCCGAAGAGTATCGCGGCCAGATGATCGAGGCCGCGGTCGAGCAGGACGACGACTGGATGGAGAAGTATCTCGAAGGCGAGGAGCCCGACATCGAGACGCTTCGGAAGCTGATCCGGAAGGGAACGCTCGACATGGCGTTTGTCCCGATGCTCTGCGGCTCGGCCTTCAAGAACAAGGGCGTCCAGCCGATGCTGAACGCGGTGATCGACTACTTGCCGAGCCCGCTCGACGTGCCGGCTTACATGGGCTTTGCCCCCGACGATGAGACGGAGGAGCGCAACATCGCCCGCTCCGCCGACGACGCTCAGCCTTTTGCGGGCCTTGCGTTCAAGATCATGAACGACCCCTTCGTAGGAAGCCTCACCTTCACCCGCATCTATTCCGGCGTGGTCTCGAAGGGCGATGGCCTGATGAACACGACGAAGGGCAAGCGGGAGCGGATCGGGCGCATGATGATGATGCACTCGAACAACCGCGAGGAGATCACAGAGGCGTTTGCGGGCGACATCATCGCACTCGCCGGTCTCAAGGACACGACGACCGGGGACACGCTCTCCGATGCCTCGAAGCAGGTCGTCCTCGAGACGATGACTTTCCCCGAGCCGGTGATCGAGATCGCTATCGAGCCGAAGTCGAA
>JBCDHQ010000064.1:0-16578 GCA_038749815.1 Pseudomonadota bacterium
GCGAAACTCACGCGCCACGCCGGCAAGCGCCGCCTTGTGGTGGTGGAGGGGCTTTACTCCATGCACGGCGATCTCGGGGCACTCGATCGCCTGGTGCCTGTCGCCCGCGCGCACGGGGTCGAGGTGATGGTCGATGAGGCGCATTCGATCCTTGCCGTGGGGGAGGCGGGCCGCGGCGCGGCCGAGGTGCACGGCGTTGAGGACCAGATCGCACTCACCTACGGCACTTTTTCGAAGTCGTTCGCAAACGCCGGTTCCGTCCTCGCCGGGAGTGCCGAGACGATGGACTATATCCGATACTTCGCGAACACCTATGTGTTCTCGGTCGCGCTTCCGCCGGCCATCGTTGCGGGCGTTCTGAAGGCGCTCGAGGTCGCGACGCGGGACAACACGCTCCGCGAGACGCTCCGCGCCAATGCGGCGCACTTCCGGGCGGGGCTCCAGACGCTTGGCATCGACACTGCGGGCTCAACCGAGCACATCATTCCGATTGTTTTGGGCGCCAACCGCGTGATGCTCTACCAGCTGACGGCAACACTCCGCGAAAACGGTCTCTTCGTGGCGCCCGTCGACTACCCGTCCGTGCCCGAGAACGAGCTGCGGCTCCGGACCTGCGTGAGTGCGGCCCACACCAAGGCCGATCTTGATGAGGCGCTCGGGCTCATCGAGACCTATGTCGTCCCCCAGCTCCGGCGCTGAGCCGTGACTGCCCCGCAGCACCGGGTCGAGGGCCGGCGCACCCAAGACGGCGGCAAGCGCAATCAGTGCAAGGACAGCTCCCCGGAACGGACGCTCTCCCACCCGGCGGAAGAGCAACGCGCCGAGAGCAACCCCAAGGCCGAAGGCCGGCGCCAAAAGGAGGGCTTGGCCAAAGAGGCTCGCTCTGAGGAGGCCAAGCGCCGCAAAGGCGATCCCGGCCGCCAGGATCATCCACCCGAGAAAGAGAATGACATTGGCGCGCGCCACAGCGGCGCGCGTGTCGGTGCCCATCAGAAACACCATCACCACGGGACCGAAGAACCCGCCAATGCCGCCCATCAGCCCAGCAATGCCGCCGATCCCGACCGCTTCTCGCACGCCCGGAGCACGGCGCCGCCGCCACCCGCTTGCAAGAAGAACGGCCGAGCCCATCACGAGGACGCAGAGCCCCCATCGGAGCCATGTCACGTCGAGCGTGGCCAGCCCGTAGGCGCCGAGCGGGACTGTCACCGTGGCTCCAGCGGCGAGCGCGAGCACGCGGCGATGCTCCGCCAGCCTGATGGCCCCGGGCAGGAGCACCAGTGCCGCGGCGGAATCGACGATCGAGATCATGACGACCGCATCCGCCGGCGCGATCGCCCCCGCCGCAAGGGGCACGAAGACAAGCGAGGCGCCGAAGCCGCTGAAGCCGCGCACGGCGCCGGCCACGCCCCCCGCCGCGAGGACCAGCCCCAAAGTCAGCCCATCCACACCTGTATCCTCCGTGACATGGTCGAGCAGTGACCGAACCCGTCTTTGTTGTGAACACCGGGCGCTGCGGCTCCACACTCCTTGCGCGGATGTTGCATGAGAACCCGCGCTGGCTGGTCCTGTCAGAATATCTGTCTTATCTGAGCTGCCGCGCGCTCACGCGGCGCACTCTGGACGGCGAGACCTACTGGCACCTCCTCAGCACGCAAAGCCCGGTCCTGCGCGAGATGCATCTGGCCGGCCAGAAACAGCCCGAAGTCCTCTATGAGCCCGGGCGCCATGGACCGTGGCCGCTCCATGAGGCGCCGTCGATCATGCTCGCGACTTTGCCGTTCCTCTCAAGCGATCCGCTGCCGCTTTTTCATCGGCTCGAGGCGGCGATCCGGCCGCGCCCCAAGACCCCCCTCAGCGAGCACATGCGCGTCGTCTTCGCCACGCTGGCGGATGCAACGGGGCGCACGGTCTGGATCGAGCGGACGGGCGATTCCCTCCTCCTTGTCGGGCGGCTGCGCCAGCTCTTCCCGAATGCACGCTTCCTCCACCTTCACCGCGACGGACGGGACGTGGCGGTCTCCATGCAGGGAAAGCCCGACTTTCGGGCCAAGGTCTCCTACCACAGCCAGTTGACGGCCCTCGGCGTCGCACCCTATCGGCGCGACCGGGCCTACGGCGCCTGGCGCTTTCACGAGTGGGTGGAGGAGATCGGGTCCAGGGTCCTCGATGTGCGCCAATTCACGGATGCGCGCGTGTCGCTGGAGGCCTGCGGCCGGCACTGGCGCCGCTCGGTCGAGGCTGGCCTCGCCGAACTGGACGCACTCCCCCCGTCCCAAGTCCTGACTGTCACTTATGAGGCTCTGTCCGAGAAGACGCGCGACACGCTGGCAACCATTGAGACGTTCCTCACCGGCGACACATCCGCACCGTCCGCCTGGATCGAGCGGGCGGTCTGCCATTCCGGCCCCGCGGTGCGCCACTGGCCGGACTTGCCCGAACGGGACCGCGCCCAGCTCGATGCCGTCTGCCGCCCAGCCTTGGAGCGCCTCGGCTATCGCTGAGTGTGCGACCTGAAACCACCGCTCAAGGGACCGGTCCGATTAGGGCTCGGGCCGCCGCCCGAGCGCGGGCCTAGATGCCGCTTGGTGGCAAGGCCGCACGGCAAGAGGGGGGGCGATCAACACGGTGCGTTCAGCGCACACCGGGCTCCCCAAGGTATCGCCCTTGCGGAGGAGTGATGACCTGAGCCCCTGGGAAGGTCCCCTTGGTTCTTGCGTTCCGGAGGGTTCGCTTGTGGTGGAGAAAAGCGGGGACAACAGCGCGGCCGATGGCGGGCGCCATCCGAGGAAGCTCAAGGCTCACCACGCGGCTCTAAAGCCGCGCGCAGAGCCTTGGCCCTTCATGTCACATCAGGACCCGAGCGCTTGGGAGAGCGTCGTCGCGTTGTGGCGCATCATGTCGACATAAGTCGATGCCGGACCGTCAGGACCTGACAGAGCATCGGAATAGAGCGTGCCGCCAATGCGCGCCCCGGTCTCCCGCGCGATCTGCTCCAGGAGCCGGTTGTCGACGATGGACTCGACGAAAACAGCGGAAATCCCATCCTCGCGGATCTGCACAATCATCTCGGCGACATCCGCGGCCGAGGCTTCACTCTCAGTGCTGAGCCCTTGGGGGGCCAGGAAAGTCAGGCCATACGCATCCGCGAAATAGCCGAACGCATCGTGGGAGGTCACGACCGTGCGGCTCTCCTCCGGCAGGGCATCCATCATCACGCGGATCTCGGCGTCGAGTGCCTCGAGCTCTTCGACATAGGTCGCGCGGTTTTGATAGAAGGCGCTGGCGTTCTCGGGATCCGATTGGGCGAGAGCGCCTGTGATCGTGTCGACATAGGCAATGACGTTCGGGATGCTCTGCCAGGCATGGGGGTCGAACGCGCCGTGATCATGGCCGTGGTGATCCCCCGCATGCTCCTCCCCGTGCTCATCATCGTGGCTCGCGTGCTCGTCATGGTCATGATCATCGTGACTGGCATGCTCATCATGCGCGTGCTCGTCATCATGATCCGCATGCTCGTCATGCGCGTGGTCATCATCATGATCCGCGTGGTCGTCATGCGCGTGCTCATCATCATGATCCGCGTGGTCGTCATGCGCGTGTTCATCATCATGATCCGCGTGGTCGTCATGGCCATGCTCGTCATGGTCCTCGCCCGCATGCTCGTCGTGATGATCATCGTGATCATCTTCGAACGGCAGCGGTGAGATGCCCGTTGTGGCCACAACCAACTCACCGTCGAATGCGGCCGCCTCGGCCAGACGCTCCAGCCACCCTTCGAACTCCAGACCGTTGATGATCAACACATCGGCCTCGCTCACCGCGCGAGCCGCCGCCGGGGTGGGCTGGTAGACATGCGCGTCGCCATCGGGACCGACAAGGGTCGTGACGGCCACATGCGGACCGCCGATCCGCTCGACCAGGTCACCGAGGATGGAGAACGTTGCCACAACTGGCGTCGGTTCGGCCGCCTGCGATGCGGCTGGGAGGGCGAGGGCCAGTGCGGCCGAGGCGGTTGCCGACAGGAGGAGGGTTCTGCGCGGGGTCATGAGATGTCCTTTCAAGCTTCGACTGTGCGGCGCGGCAGAGCCTGCGCAACAAGACCGCCCACCGGTCCGAAGACGAGCGAGAGACTGTAGGCGATGCCCGCCACGAGAATGATCGCCGGCCCTGAGGGCAGGCTGTAGTGGTAGGAGAGGAGGAGGCCGCAAACGCTCGACGCGATCGCGATGAGCGCTGCACACACCAGGAGACCGCCGATGCCTGCGGCCCAGAACCGCGCGGCGGCGGCCGGCAGGATCATGATGCCCACCGCCATCAACGTGCCGAGCGCGTGAAACCCGCCGACGAGGTTCAGAACGACCAGGGTCAGGAACGTGAAATGCGTGACAGCACTCAACCCGCTGACGGCACGCAGGAACTGCGGATCGGCGCATTCAAGGACCAGCGGGCGGAGCAGTGCTGCAACCGCTAGGATCGAAACGCTCGCGATTGAGCAGAGAAGGATCAGCGCCGCATTGTCGAGCGCGAGGACAGTCCCGAAAAGGACATGCATCAGGTCCACATTGCTGCCGCGGGTCGAGACGATCAGGACGCCGAGCGCGAGGGAGATCAGGTAGAACGCCGCAAGGCTCGCATCCTCACGGAGCGCCGTGATCCGCGCGATAAAGCCCGAAAGAAGCGCGACGGCCATTCCAGCGATCAGGCCGCCGATGGTCATCGCGCCGAGGGAGAGGCCGGCGATGAGATACCCAATCGCCGCCCCAGGCAGGATCGCGTGGGCCATCGCATCGCCCGTGAGGCTCATCCGCCGCAGCATCAGGAAGACGCCAACGGGCGTTGCCCCGACCGAGATCGCGATGCACCCGAGCAGGGCACGGCGCATAAATCCGAACTCGGCAAATGGGGCGACGACAGCCTCCCACATCACGCGCTCTCCCGTCCGCACAAGTGTGGCGGTCCAGCGCAGGCCTCGCACATCTGTCGCGCGCGGAACTGGTTTTCGGCGGTCAGCACTTGACCCGTCGGCCCGTGCGCCACGAGGCCGCGCGCGAGGATTAGCGTGCGCGGAAAATGAACCCGCACTGTTTCGAGGTCATGGAGGACGGCGAGAACGGTCCGCCCTTCTTCGTGCCAGCGCCGGATCACGTCGAGCAGAACAGCCATCGTGCCGGTGTCGATGGCCGTGAACGGCTCATCGAGGAGGACGAGGCGCGCATCCTGTAAAAGAAGCCGCGCAAAGAGGGCGCGTTGCATCTGTCCGCCTGAGAGAGTTCCGATTGCGCGGGTCTCAAACCCGGTGAGCCCAACCGCGGCTATCGCCGTGGCCACACGGTCGGTGTGATCGCGGCGCAACCGCCCGAACGGGCCAATCTCGCGCCAGAGGCCCATCGCGACCAGGTCGAGCACTGTCAGCGGGAAGGACCGATCGATGTCGAGCTGTTGCGGCAGATAGGCGATCTCCTCCCGCCCGAGGCCCCCGAAGGAGATCTGCCCCGCAAGCGGCGCAAGCGTGCCCGCCACCCCTTTGAGAAGCGTCGACTTGCCGGCGCCGTTCGGCCCGACAATCGCGGTCAGGCTGCCATCGGCGATCTCCGCGTGCAGGTCCTGCACCGCCGGATGTCGATCATAGCCCAGGGTCAGCTTCTGAAACGCGAGCGCGGCCGTCACAGCCCCCCCGGAGGCGTTATCGCCCAGAAAAAACCGGCCCATAGAAGCGCCACGATCAAGAGAGCCCATGCAACGCGTCGCCCAGCACCGAGCAGGAGCAGCCGTGACAATGCGTTCATCCGGCCATGGATCCTTCGCGGCAGGACGCGCACACACCATGGATCTCGATCATATGGCGCACCGGCGTAAACCCGGACTGCGCCGCGATGCTCGCCAAATCCCGCAGAACATCGGGCGCAATGCACTCCTCAACCGAGCCGCAATCCTCGCAAATCGACATGATGCAGGGCTGTTCATGGCGGCCGTGCCGGCAAGCGACATAGGCGTTGAGGGATTCCACGCGGTGCACCTGGCCACGGTCCTTGAGCGCGGCCAGAGCACGGTACACTGTCGGCGGCGACAGCGTTCGTTTCTTCGCCACACTCATCTCGTCCAGCACGTCATAGGCCGACACGGGCTTTTTGTGGCGCTGAAGGATCGCCAACACGTCCTCCAGTGTCTTTTCGTTGTGCCTGCTCAAGACGCCGCCCTCACCATTTGGAGATGTGTTATAGCATTACGCAAATCAAAGCGAAAGGGGGCGAGCGTCGGTCGCCGCCCTTGATTTCAAACCGGAAACGAGATCTCGCACCCGGCCGGACGCGCCCACGGTGGGACCCGGCCGGCCCCCAAAGCCCAGAGGCCGGACCGGGTTCAGCCCGGCTCACGACCGGTCTTTCAGCAGCTCTTTGCGCACGCTCATCCGGCCGTCAACGATGCGCGCGCCCAGGCGCTCGTAGAACGCGATGCTGCGGAGGTTGTCCCGCTTGACGTGCCAATCGAGCCGGCAGACGCCCTGCCGTCGGGCCTGGCGTTCGATCCAGGACATCAGCGCGGTCCCAATGCCGATCCCACGCCGCTCCGGCAGCACGAAGATCTCCTTGAGCTCCTGGTGCGTCCACCGCTCCGGTCTTGGGTCGCTGACGGAGACGAAGGTCCCCACCGCCGCGAGACCGACGGCAGTGCCACCGTTGTCCCACGCAACGGCCAGCCTGTGAGGCGTGTAGGCGTGGACCAGCCTTGCGACATGCGCCGCGACCGTCTCGTCGGTCGGGGCAGGTGCCTCCGGCACATCGTGCCGGTAGAGGGCCCGCAGCAGCGGGTTGAGCGCGTCGGCATCCAGAGGCTTGGCCCACCGGATGTGGAGGTTGGGGTCGATGGTGATGGACAGGGTCATGTGGCCCCCCGTGGTAAGGCGAGACTGTCGAAAATTGGCGATGCGAGGATGATCTGCAGGGCGAAACAAGTGTGATCGGTCATCGTGTCTCCGGAGTGCAAGTCCGGTCAGCGACGGGTCACCCCGTCGCAACCGGCGAGGGGGGAGTGATGGTGACTTGTGCTAGAGGCTAGGCGCCAGAACCCATCACTTCCCCGAAGGGAAGCGCGTCTTTACAGGACGTTTGGTCAACATTGGTGCCATATCGCAATTGAGCGCATTCAATGTCGATTCGTCAAGCTTTGAAGGCCGGCAGATGCGCTCGCCCTCGCACGGCTTGTGTCAAAAGTCCCTCGCGTAGCGCTCGGCCCCCTCGAGCAACACACCTGTGGGGCGCAAGCCGAGACGCGACAACAGACCTTTCGATCGCGCGTTCTTCGGATCGACGAAAGCCTCGATCCCGTCCGCCCCGTCCTTCTGCGCCCATTCGACCGCGGCCTCGGCCGCCTCCACCATCAAGCCCTGGCCCCAGACCTCGGGCAGAAGGTGAAACGAGATCTCATAGTGCCCGGCGAGGGACTTAAAGCCGAGTGTCCCAACGAACGCGCGTCCGCTTTTCAGCATCATGGCCCAGCGAAGTCCCGAGCGGTTCTCGATCGCCCGCAGCCAAACGTCGAGGATCTGATCGCTTGTGCCGCGATCGGTGGCGGGCAGCGTCAGAACGGTCCCGTTGAGGCCTTTGACGATGCCGGCATGCGCACAGACCCGTGGGTCGGACCACAAGGCGAACACGCCGTCGGAGTGGTCGCGCCCGAGCGGATCAAGGATGAGCCGATCGGTCTCAAACCCGTTGCGCAAGCCCGTACGCCTTCGCAGCATTCAAGCCGAGGATGCCCGCGCGATCTTCTGTGCTGAGCGGCGCCAGCAGCTCCTCCGTTGCGTCCCACCAGTCGGCATAGGTGCCGGCGAGCGTGCAGACAGGCCAGTCGCTGCCCCAGATCATGCGGCTCGGGCCAAAGGTGGCGAGGAGATGATCGGTGTAGGGCTTGAGGGTCGCCGTGCTCCAACCGTCAGCCGCTTCGGTGACCAGCCCGGAGAGCTTCACGAAGGCTGCCGTTTCGGCGGCGATGGCTGCCATTTCGGTCGCCCAGGGCTCGAACGACCCGTCTCGAATGGCGGGCTTCGAGGCGTGATCAACAACCACGCGCATCCCCGGATGGCGCGCGAGCAGCCGCCGCAGATTGGACAAGTGCCGGGGCAGCGTCAGCGCCTCAAAAACAAGGTCATGGTCAATGAGCGCAGCGAACGCGGGCGCGAGGTCCGGGCGCAGCATCCAGTCCGGGTCTTCAATGTCCTGGATCATCGGCCGGAGTCCAACGAGGCTGGAGGTCGCGCGCTCAGCGATGCGCGCCGATGCGTCCGCGCTCGCAAAGTCGACCCAGCCGACGACGCCCGCGACGAACGGGGTCTCGGCGGCGACGTCCAGCATGTAGTCGGTCTCGTCCTCCGTCGGCGCGGCCTGGACCAGAACTGTGCCGTCAATGCCCCGCTCCTCAAGAAGCGGGGCCAGATCGGACGGGTCAAAATCGCGGTAGATTGGCGAGAGGTCCGGCGTCAGCCAGCCGTAATCGCCGCGCGCGAGCGCCCAGAAATGCTGGTGCGCATCGATCCTCACGCAATGACACCTTTCTTGAGGATGATGTTGCCATAGAGCCGCCGCTCGCCGGTTTGGACGACCGCGAAGGCCGTCGCGGCGCGGGCGTAGAAGGCAAAGCGCTCGAGCGACTGGATTTTGCGTGGGGCGTCGGCGGTGTCGTCGATGATCGCCTGAAAGTCCGTGACCGTGTCGGGCACCGCGCTCGGATCGTCCACAACCTGCATGCAGAGGGCCGGATCCGGGACAAACGTGTCGAGGGGCATCACGGAGAGGACGGCGCGGAGCATCGTCGTGTTGTCGGAGCCGTCGGCACGGATGCAGCGGGGGCCCGCAGCCTCCGCCGGATAATTGGCGTCGACGAGCGCAATCTCGTCGCCATGCCCCATCGCGCGGAGGGCATGGAGAAGGTCGGGCGAGAGGATCGGGTCAATGTTGTGCAGCATTCGTGCGCTCCGTTGGCAGAGGGGCATCGGGACGGATCAAGCCCTCGCCGCGAAGATCGGACCAGAGCTCCGGCGGGATGGGCGTTGAGAACACCGCGACATTGGAGAGGACCTCGTCTGCATGTCGCGCGCCTGGGATCACCGTCTTGACGGCTGGGTGGCCCATCACGAATTGCAGGGCAGCCGCAATCAGCGGCGTGCCATGAGCCGTGCACACAGCCTCAATCTTGCGCACGCGGTCCAGGATCTCGGGGGACGCGTCGGCGTAGTTGAACTTGGCGCCAGGGATTGGACCGCTGGCCAGAATGCCGGAGTTGTAGGGGCCGCCCAGGATGATCCCGACATCCCGCTCGATGCAGAGCGGCAGAAAGCTCTCGAGCGCCTCCTGCTCGAGCAATGTGTAGCGCCCGGCCAGCAGAAAGCCGTCGAAATCGCCGAGACCGAGGAGGCGCTCGCAAACCTCCCACTCATTGACCCCGGCGCCGATCGCGGCGACATCGCCGGCGCGCCGCAACTCCTCGAGCGCGCGGTATCCGCCGCCGTCAAACAGCTCCCGCACTTTCGCGTCGCTCGCCTCCTGGCTCCCTTGGCTGAAGACGTCGACATCGTGCACAAGGAGGACATCCGCGTTCTCGATGTCGAGCCGCGACCGGCTGGCCTCGTAGGAGCGCATGACGCCGTCATAGGTGTAGTCAAACACGATCCGCTTCTGAGGCACATCGACAAAGGCCTCGGGGGTGACGTCTTCCGGCGCGCAATCGACCAGCAACCGGCCGATCTTGGTCGAGAGCTGGACTGTGTCCCGGCCAAAGCGCTTGAGCGCCTCTCCAAAGCGGCCCTCCGACCGACCGAGACCATATTGCGGCGCTGTATCGAAAAACCGAATGCCCGCGTCATAGGCCGCCTGCAGCGTGGCCTGGGCGTCCTCCTCCGTGATTGTGCGGTAAAGGTTGCCGAGGGGCGCGCCGCCGAAACCCATGGCGGTCAGCGGCACCGGGCGGGGCGTCCGGTTGTTGAGGAGGTGGGTCGTCGTCGGGGTCATGGTGGCTCTCACTTTGAGAAGAGGTCGGGGCGGGCGGTCTCGAGCGGTTCGAGCCGGCGGAGGAGTTGGCGCACGTGCCGGCGCATGGCGTCCTGTGCGGCCTCGGGGTCGGCGCGTTCAATCGCGCGCGCAATCTCGCTGTGCTCCTCCACTGTGCCGGCCATGCGACCCGGTTCAGGCATCAAGAGCCTCCGCGCCCGGTCGACATTGGGCGAGAGTGTGCGCACGACGCCCGGCAGGCGCGAGACACCTGTCGTCGCCATGATCGTTTCGTGAAACGCAATGTCGGTTGCCATAAACTCATCCGCTACGGCGTTGGCGGCCAGCCTCTTCTGCAGCTCGATGCTGCGGGTGAGGCGGGCGAGAAGCGCGTCCTGGCGCGTCTGCGCCGCGTGCCGTGCAGCCGCCACTTCGAGCGCCTCGCGCAGGAACGCATCCTCCCGCACGGCGGCCATCGACAGGCGCGACACGCGGGTGCCCGACTGCGGGACGATTTCAACAAGCCCTTCGACAGACAGTTTCGAGAGAGCGTCCGCGACGGGGGAGCGGGACAACTCGAACCGGTCACAGATCGCCGATTTCCGGATGACGGCGCCCGGTGGGAAGTCGAGCTCCATGATCGCCGTTTTGACCGAAGTGTAGACACGCTCCGCCAGCGGGCCGCTCAAATCGCCCATCACCCGGAGTTTGGTGACATCCGCATCGGACATGATCCGTTCATGGCCTCCCTCAGCTAACATGTTAGTTGACACTCAAAGAGGTGCACAACTAGGTTTTTCGAGAGGGGCTCGGATCGAACTCAGCCCCTGCAAACAATACGCGCGCCGGGACAATCGGCAGCCGAGAGACCCCCCGGGACCAACCCCCGGGTCGGCCTGCGCACACAGAGGAGGAGACGAATGTTGAAGAGGTTCTTGAAGGGCTCCGCGCTTGCGCTTGCGACGGCGCTCGCGCCGGCGGCGGTCAGTGCGGACGGTCATTATGACGGCGTCGTGGTCAACATCCTGACCCGCCCGGGCCCGGTCATCGCCGGCCGCATCGTCGAGCGGGGCGAGGAGTTCACGGAGATGACGGGCGCCGAGATCCGCGTCGCAGAAGTGCCCTTCGCGGAACTCTTCCAGAAGATCCTGACCGATTGGGCAACCGGCACGAACTCCATCGATGTGGGCGTCTTCGCGTCGGGCTGGGGCGTTGAACTCGTCAGCGGCGGGCTGGTCGAGAACCTCGATCCCTACATCGAGGCGGACGACCAGATCGACCTTCAGGACATCGCCCCCTACTTCCGCGACTTCAACCAAAAGGTCGAGGGCTCGACCTACTTCATCACGCTCGATGGCGACTTCCAGATGCTCTACTACCGCACAGACGTGCTGGCGGAGAACGGTCTCGAGCCGCCGAAAACCTGGGAGGAGTATCTCCAGGTCGCGGCCGCGATCCATGGCCAGGACATGAACGGCGACGGCGAAGCGGATTACGGCTCCTGCATCTTCAAGAAGCGCAACGCCCAGTCCTATTTCGCGATCCAGTCCGTCGCTGCAAGCCGGGTGCAGTCCCAGGGCACGTCCGAGGGGATCTACTTCGATCCCGAGACGATGACGCCCAAGATCAACAACGCAGCGTGGCGGAAGGCATTCGAGCTCTACAAAGCGACGGGAGAGTTCGGTCCGGCGGATGAGCTGAACCAGGACATCGGCGACACCCGCGCGCTTGCCACCGGCGGACGCTGCGGTCTGATGATCGACTGGGGCGACATCGGCCCGCTCTCGATCGAGGATGGCAGCCAGATCCGGGACAAGGTGGGTGCGATCATCATGCCGGGTTCGACCGAAGTGCTGGATCTCGACACTGGAGAGCTGGTGCCCTGCGACGCTGAGCGCTGCCCACACGCGGTCGACGGGATCAACTACGCGCCTTTCGCGGCCTTTGGCGGCTGGACGGCGGCGATCTCGGCCACGGCTGAGGATCAAACCAAGCAGGCGGCCTATGACTTCCTCAGCTACATGAACCAGGCGGCGCAGTCGAATTTCGACGTGACGCAAGGGTGGACGGGCTACAACCCCTATCGGAACTCGCAGCTTGAGGACACCGGCGCCTGGGTCGAGGCGGGTTTCAGCCAAGAGGCGGCGGAGAACTATCTCAGCGCCATCAAAGAGAGCCTCAACCACCCGAACATGGCCTCCGACTTCCGGATCCCCGGCGCGCAGCAATACACCGGCGTCGTTCTGGATCGTGAGCTCGCGCGCTATCTCGCGGGTGAGATCACCGTCGACCAGGCCCTCGAGAACATCGAGGAAGGCTGGGAGGAGATCACCGACGACTTCGGTCGCGACGAGCAGGCGGCGATCTACGCCCTCTCGCTCGGCATCACCAACTGACGCCCACACGGGCGGCCGGGACATCCCGGTCGCCCGATGGCTTCAGAGGCAGCGATGGATCAGTGGCTCGACAGACATATGGGGCGTCTGTTCCTGACGCCTGCGGTCGTTCTGATCCTGGTGTTCTCGATCTTTCCGCTCGTCGCCTCGCTGATCCTGGCGTTCTCGCGGGTGCGGCTCTCGGCTGGCGGGTTTCAGGTGCGTTTTGCCGGGTGGCGCAATTTCGACAAGCAGCTCTTCGGGTCGGAGCAGTTTCACCTCCTCGGCACGTTCGGCGCGCTCTCGATCCTCGGCTGGCTCGCGGGCCTCGCGGCCACGGCGGGGCTCGTCTACTGGCTCTATCGCTACTGCCGGAGCCATTTCACGGTGGTGGGGTTCATCGGCAGGCTGATCACATTCGCCATGGCGCTCGGCCTCGCGTGGCTCTTCTCTGCGACGCTTCTCAGCGGACGGCCCTTCGGCACAGTGGGCACGACGCTGTTCTATGTGGTGGTGGGCTGCGGCATCCAGTTTGTGATCGGCACGGCGCTTGCCTTCGCGTGTTCCCAGCACATCGCGGGGAGCCGGGCGTTTCGCGTGATCTTCTTCGTGCCGATGATGATCACGCCGATCGGGGTCGGCTACATCTTTCGGATGATGGCTGACACCACGAAGGGCCCCTTTGCCGAGGTCTGGCAATGGGTGGGTCTCGGGGCGTGGTCCTGGGCGACGGATCCCTGGGCCGCGCGCATATTCATCGTCATCGCGGAGAGCTGGCAGTGGATCCCGTTCGTCTTCATCATGATGCTCGCCGCCTTCGAGAGCGTTCCGCGCGACCTCAACGAGGCGGCTGAGATCGACGGCGCCGGCAAGTGGATGACCTTCCGCGAGATCATTTGGCCGCAGGTTCTGCCGATCGCCGCGACCGTGATGCTGATCCGCGTGATCGAGGCCTTCAAGATCGTCGATCTGCCGAACATCATGACCTCCGGCGGACCGGGGATTGCAACGGAATCCGTCTCCCTTCAGGCCTACTACGCCTGGCGCTCGCTTGACCTCGGCTCAGCCTCGGCGATTGCCTACATCCTCCTTTTCGTGACGGTCGTGATCTGCGTGTCCTTCTTCAATCTTGTCGTTCTTGCCCGCGTGAGGTCGCGATCATGAGCCGCGGTCTCTTCGAGCCCCAAAAAATCGGCGAGATGGCGCCCGCGTCGAAGGCGCTCCTCTACACAGCGCTGGTGGCCTGGTCGCTCTTTGTGATCTTTCCGATCTACTGGCTGCTGATCACCTCCTTCAAGACACCCGCGGCGGTGAATGAGGGGCCGTTCTTCATACCGTGGGTCGATTTCCAGCCGAGCCTTCATGCCTGGCGGGAGCTCTTCGTGCTCGATTTCGAGGACACGATGCGGGCCTATGTGAACTCCATCGTCATCTCGCTCTCTGCGACAGCGCTCTCGGTCCTTGTGGGCTCTATGGCCGCTTATTCGCTCAGCCGGATCGAGTTTGCGCCGAACCTGATCACGATCCTCTACTTCGTGGCGCTTCTCATCGGCTCCTCGGTAGCGATTGGGATCTACGATGCCGATCTCTGGCTCACGCTTGCCGTTGCGGTTGCGCTCTTCTTCTTGCTCGCGCGGGCGGTCGGGCGGCTCTACACGGTCAGGCTCGGGAACGGCGATATCCTCTTCTGGATCATCTCGCAGCGGATCCTTGCGCCCATCGTCGTGGTCGTGCCGATCTACATGATGTTCCAATCCGTGCGGCTTCTCGACACGCACATCGCGCTGATCCTGACCTATGCGGTCGTCAACATGCCGATCGTGGTGTGGCTCATGTACGACTTTTTCAACTCGATCCCCCGCGATCTGGAGGAGAGCGCGCAGCTCGACGGCGCCACCATGATCATGACGTTCCGCGAGATCGTCCTACCGCTCTCGCGTGCGGGGCTCTCGGCGACGACGCTTCTTGTGATGATCTTTGCCTGGAATGAGTACCTGCTGGCCCTGTTCCTTTCGACCTCGCGCGCGCAAACGCTGCCGATCCTGGTCGCCGCGATGAATGCGGGCGAGCGGGGGATCCTTTGGTGGACGATGTCGGTGGCCATCATCATCATGATCATCCCGGTCGTCGTTCTGGCGGTCGTTCTTCAGAAGTACATCTCAAAGGGCCTTTTGGTCGGCGCCGTGAAAGGCTGACGGGACATGAACGTGCACTCTTCCGAGGCGGTCGCGAAGGGCATCTCGCTCCGTCAGATGAACAAGTTCTATGGTGCCTTCCATGCGCTGAAGGACCTGTCGCTCGATGTGGCGCCGGGGGAGTTTCTGGTGCTGCTGGGGCCGTCGGGCTGCGGCAAGTCGACGGCGCTCCGGATGATTGCGGGGCTCGAGAGCATCTCGACCGGAACTCTGATGATCGGCGACCGCGACGTGACAGAGGTGCTGCCCAAGTATCGCGACATCGCGATGGTGTTTCAGTCCTACGCGCTCTACCCCCACAAAACGGTGGCGGAGAACATCGGCTTCCCGCTCAAGGTCGCCAAGATGCCGAAGCCCGAGATGGAGATGGCGGTCCGTGCCGCGGCCGAGCAGGTCGAGCTCGGCGCGCTTCTCGACCGGCTTCCCGGCCAGCTTTCGGGCGGGCAGCGCCAGCGTGTGGCGCTCGCGCGCGCCATTGTCCGGCGGCCATCCGTGTTTCTGATGGACGAGCCCCTCTCGAACCTCGACGCAAAGCTCCGCGGCAACATGCGGGCGGAGCTCAAGCACATGCAGAGCACGCTTGGCATCACCACGATCTACGTCACGCATGACCAGATCGAGGCGATGACCCTCGCCCACCGCGTCGCGATCATGAAGGACGGGGAGCTGGAGCAGCTCGGCACCCCGAAGGAGGTCTACTCGGATCCGGAGACCCTCTTTGTGGCGGGGTTCATGGGCTCGCCGCCGATGAACTTCATTGAGGGCTCCATCAAGGACGAAGTGTTCACGGGGCCGGGGATCACGCTTGAAGCAGCGGGGCAGGGCGACTGCCGGCAGGCGACGCTCGGCGTTCGGCCGGAGGATTGCACTGTCGTGGCCGCCGGAGAGGGTCAGCTCGACGCCATGGTCTACACGCTCGAGATGACGGGGGATCAGTCGCTCGTGACCTTTAGGGCCGGCGCGACGCCCCTCGTCGTCAAGATGCCCAAGGATTTCGAGGTCGCGCCCGACATGGATGCCGGCATCGCGTTCGCGCCAATGTCGGCCTGCTTTTTCAACTTGGCCACGGGCCAGCGGCTCCGGCCCACGAGAGGGACGCGATGAAGTCTGCACGCATGAACCGTCTGTTTGGCCGGTCGGGCCATTGCTTCGACGTCGCAATCGACCACGGCATGTTCAACGAGTTGAGCTTTCTCGGCGGGATCGAGGACATGCACGCCGCCATCAAAACCGTGGCCGCCGCAGGCCCCGACGCGATCCAGCTGCCCCCCGGGACAGCCCCGATCCTGCAAGCGATCCCGGGGCGCGACAGACCGGCACTGGTGCTCAGAACCGACATCGCGAATGTCTACGGCTCCCCCCTGCCAAAGGCGCTCTTTTCCGAAGTCATCTGCGACCCGGTTGAGCAAGGCGTGGCCCTCGATGCCGCCTGCGTTGTCGTGAACCTCCTGATGCTGCCCGATCAGCCGGAGGTCCACCGCGCCTGCATTGCCAACATCAACCGCCTGAAGCGGGCGGCGGATCTGGCCGGCATGCCGCTTATGGTGGAGCCTTTGGTGATGCAGGACACCACCAAGGCTGGCGGTGGGTACATGGTCGATGGGGACATCGACAAAATCCTGCCGCTGGTGCGCCAAGCGGTGGAACTCGGCGCGGACATCATCAAGGCCGATCCATGCGACGACGTCTCCGCCTTTCACCGGGTGGTCGAGATCGGACAGGGTGTTCCGGTGCTGGTGCGCGGCGGCGGCAAAGTGTCGGACGAGGAGATCCTGAACCGCACCCATGCGCTGATGGAGCAAGGCGCGAAGGGCATCGTCTACGGGCGCAACGTCATCCATCACGCCACGCCCGCGGGCATGACGCGCGCGCTGATGGCGATCGTCCATGACCGTGCGTCCGTTGCAGATGCCCTGGCGATGATCACGTGACACGGGTCGTCCGGTTCGGCGTGATCGGCTGCGGGCTGATGGGGCGGGAGTTCGCATCGGCCGCCGCCCGCTGGCTGCACTTGACCGACAC
>JBCDHQ010000065.1:0-16549 GCA_038749815.1 Pseudomonadota bacterium
GACCAATTTCTCGAGCCTGCGCGGAGAGAACGAGCCCTTGGCGGGCGGCGGGCGGTCGTCGGGTCTGATGAGCTTCCTCAAGATCGGAGACAGGGCGGCCGGCGCGATCAAGTCGGGCGGCACCACCCGGCGCGCGGCGAAAATGGTGATCTGCGACATGGATCACCCGGACATTGAGCATTTCATCAACTGGAAGGTGACCGAAGAGCAAAAAGTGGCGGCCCTCGTCGCCGGCTCCAAAGCGCATGAGGCGCATCTCAACGCGATCTTCTCGGCCATTCACGCCTGGGAGGGGCGGGAAGGCGACGCTCAAGATCCGGCGAGGAACGCAGGGCTCAAAGCGGCGCTGAAGGCCGCGCGAAAGGCGCACATTCCCGAGGCCTATGTCCGTCGGGTCCTTCAATACGCGGCGCAGGGCTACACTGAGATCTCGTTTCCCATCTTTGACACGGACTGGGATTCGGATGCCTATCTGACCGTGTCGGGACAGAACTCCAACAACTCGGTGCGTGTGACGGATGCGTTCCTGGATGCCGTCAAGCGCGATGGCGACTGGGCCCTGATCCGCCGGACCGACGGCAGTGTGGCCAGGACTCTGAAGGCGCGCGATCTCTGGGAGCAGATCGGACATGCGGCCTGGGCCTGCGCGGATCCGGGCATTCAGTTCCACGACACGATCAACGCCTGGCACACATGCCCCGAGGACGGTCCGATCCGTGCGTCAAACCCCTGTTCCGAGTACATGTTTCTCGACGACACGGCATGCAACCTCGCCTCCCTGAACCTGGTGGCATTCCTCAAGAACGGGAGGTTTGACGCCGACGGCTATGTTCATGCGTGCCGTCTCTGGATGCTGACCCTCGAGATCTCAGTGATGATGGCGCAGTTCCCGTCGACCGAGATTGCGGAGCTCTCCTACAAGTTCCGGACGACGGGTCTCGGCTACGCCAACATCGGTGGACTTCTGATGGCGCAGGGGATTGCCTACGACTCCGCCGAGGGTCGCGCGCTCTGCGCCGCGCTGACGGCGATCATGACCGGCACCTGCTACTTGACCTCGGCCGACATCGCCTCGGAGCTCGGGCCCTTCCCGGGATACGCGCCCAATGCCGATCACATGTTGCGCGTGATGCGCAATCACCGGCGTGCGGCCTACTCCGAGACGGACGGGTACGAGGCGCTTGCCGTGCGCCCTGTGCCGCTCGATGAGGCGGCCTGCACGGACAAGGGCTTGGTTGAGCTTGCGCGGGGGCTTTGGGACGAAGCGCTCGAGATGGGTGAGGCGCATGGCTACCGGAACGCACAGGCCACGGTGATCGCGCCCACCGGCACAATCGGCCTTGTCATGGACTGCGATACGACGGGGATCGAACCCGACTTCGCCCTGGTCAAGTTCAAGAAACTTGCCGGCGGAGGCTACTTCAAGATCATCAACCGCTCCGTGCCGGCGGCGCTTGAGGCGCTTGGGTACTCAGCCGACCAGATCAGCGACGTGATCGGTCACGCCGTCGGGCATGGGAGCCTCGAGGGCGCGCCGGCCATCAACCAGACAACGCTCGTCGGTCACGGCTTCGGCCCCGATGAAATCCGGCGGGTCGAGGAGGCGCTGCCCCAGGCCTTCGACATCCGGTTCGTGTTCAACCAATGGACCCTCGGCGAGGGGTTCTGCCGTGACGTTCTTGGCATACCAGCGGAAAAGCTGGCGGATCCGGGTTTCGACCTCCTCCGCCACCTCGGCTATTCCCGCGATCAGATCGATGCGGCGAACGCGCATGTCTGCGGGACGATGACCCTTGAGGGCGCGCCGCATCTGAAAGCGGAGCATCTTGCCGTCTTCGACTGCGCAAATCCCTGCGGCAAGACCGGCACGCGTTTCCTCTCCGTCGAGAGCCACATCCGGATGATGGCGGCGGCGCAGAGCTTTATCTCCGGCGCGATCTCCAAGACGATCAACATGGCGAACTCCGCCAGCGTCGAGGATTGCACCGCGGCCTATGAGCTCTCCCACGCGCTCGGGGTGAAGGCCAACGCGCTCTACCGGGACGGCTCGAAACTCAGCCAGCCGCTGTCGGCTGCGATCCTCGACGAGGACGACGAGGAGGAGCTGATCGAGGCGAGCGTGCCGGAACGCGCGGAGATCTTGGCCGAGAAGATCGTCGAGAAGGTGATCATCAAGGAGGCCACGCGCGGCCGCGAGAAGCTGCCCGAGCGGCGACGCGGATACACTCAGAAGGCAGTTGTCGGTGGCCACAAAGTGTATCTCCGAACCGGAGAGTACACCGACGGCAAGCTCGGCGAGATCTTCATCGACATGCACAAGGAAGGTGCTGCGTTCCGGGCGATGATGAACAACTTCGCCATCGCGATCTCCGTCGGTCTCCAGTACGGCGTTCCTCTGGAAGAGTTCGTGGAGGCGTTCACGTTCACCCGGTTCGAGCCGGCAGGGATCGTGCAGGGCAACGACTCGATCAAGAACGCAACCTCGATCCTCGACTACATCTTCCGCGAGTTAGCCGTGAGCTACCTCGACCGAGAGGATCTGGCGCATGTGAAACCCGCCGGACGCCATTTCGATGAGCTGGGTCGGGGTGAGGAAGAGGGCGTCTCGAATGTCCGCCAGGTCGAGCCCGAGGTCTCCAAAGCCTCGATCGAGATGATCCGCCAAACCTCCTCCAGCGGCTACCTCAGGAAGCGCCTGCCGCAGGAGCTGATGGTCCTGCAAGGCGGCGGTGCGCCGGTGGTGGAGGCGATGTCGGCCGCTGTCCTCGACCAGCGGACGAAGGCGAAGATGCAAGGCTATGAGGGCGATCCGTGCGGGGAGTGTGGCAACTTCACGCTCGTCCGGAACGGCACCTGCCTCAAGTGCAACACGTGTGGCGCAACCACCGGCTGCAGTTAACCCGTTCAGGCCGCAGGCAAAACAACCAAACGAGCAGTATCAAAAAGAGCCTGAGTACCGAGGACCTGAGAGGCGGAGACGCCTCTCTTTTTTTTGTGCATAGCCCTCTACTACCACCTGTGGTTTATCAAGTCTTGGGAGGGTTAAGTGAATGAGGTTCGCGGCATCAGTGTATTCTGGTCTTTTGTTGCCGTTCGGCCCGCCGCCACTTGCCACTGCCGGAACGCCCCTGACCCAAAGGGGAGACACCACGACAAGGATTTTGCGGGTGATCGCAGACCTGGGCCTTGGCGGTCCTGGGGTGTCTCAGTTTGTTTGCTTTCAACAGGTGACGCCATGCGCCGACTGCTGTCCGCAGCCCTGATCGCGGTTGCCGCCGCCGCCCATGCCGATCTGACACCTGAAGCGCGCAGTCAGCACATTGCTCTTTGTCTGGGGCAGGGTGGGATTTCCGTCAGGCGTGCGGATCAAACCGGCGAGGTGGTGCGCGAGGCCGACATCGTCAGTGTGATCGAGGCGTTGCCACCGAACGAGCGGCTCCGCGGGTCTGAGTTGATGAAGGACTGCCGGGCCCGAGTGGACGAGCTAAAGACAGACCCGCCGCCCGCCGCGCGTGTGAACGCCGAGGACGCGTCCGTTGCGGAACTCTACCTGAACGCCGATCCGCAGGAATACACCGCCGGCATCCTCTGCAGGCGGCCCGACATCGTCGAACAGCTGCGCCTGTCGCAAAAGCTCCTCGGGATGGAACCCGGCGATACGCCCCCGCCGATGGCGGCCCAGTTGATGGAGGGCGTGAATGACAGCTTGCCCTATGAGGTGCTGTCGTTCGATTTCGATGCGCTCGACTGCGGCGTGGAGCGGATCTGCGAGGTTCGTGGCAGCGTCCCGATCACGGTGCTGTCCGAGAGCCTGTCGCTCTACGGCCTGCGCGCCCGTCAGGTGGCGGTGGGTGCCGGCAGTTGCGAGGGCAAGACCGGCTTCATGAACGAACGCTTCATCGACTTCTAGTGCCCGCGCGCGATGGCCGCGACCCCGGTGCGGGCAATCTCGGCGAGGCCGAGGGGCTCCATCAGGGTGACGAAGGCGTCTATCTTGGAGGGGGCGCCGGTGATCTCGAAGACAAAGCTCTCGAGGGTGGAATCGACCACGCGCGCGCGGAAGACCTCGCCCGTGCGCATCGCCTCGACGCGCTTGTCGCCGGTGCCGGTCACTTTGACCAGGGCGAGCTCGCGCTCAACCGCGGGTCCCTCGACGGTCAGGTCGTGGACCACATGGACCGGCACCATGCGGCTCAACTGTGCTTTGATCTGCTCGATCACCGCCGGCGTCCCGGTCGTGACAATCGTGATGCGCGAGCGGTGCCCCTCGTGGTCGACCTCCGCCACGGTCAGGCTGTCGATGTTGTAGCCGCGGCCCGAGAAAAGCCCGATGACCCGCGCCAGAACGCCCGCCTCGTTGTCGACGAGCACCATCAACGTGTGCGCCTCCTGATGGTCGCCCAGGGGGTTTTTGAGGTCGTAGGCACTCTTCCGGCTCGTCCCCTTTTTGATGTTGAGTGCGTTCATGTCACGCGGTCCTTGGTCTCGGCCGGACCGGCGTCCGGGGATTTGAGTGTGGTTCTGGGCGGCAGCGGCAGCTTCGGCTCAGTGTCATGGAGAAGCGCGTAAAAGGGCGCGTAGCGGGCCCGGAACATCGCTTGGGTCGCTTCGTCCATCTCAGCCTTGTGTCGGTCGGGCCGGGCTTTGTTGAGCTGGGTGTGCTCCCGCTCGTGGACTTGGACCGCAATCTTCTGCGGGTCCCCATCGATGCCGAGCTGGTCGAGGACATCGGCCGCAGCCTCCTCCGTGGCGAATGCGGTGCGGGCATAGGGCATTGCGCGGACATCGGGAAGCTCGAACCAGGCGGTCAGCGTGTCGAGTTGCGTGTCGATGCCGGCCACCGCGTCCTCGAGCGTCTCGATCTCGGAAAAGGCGGGGCGTCCCTTGGCCCGCGCCTGGACACCGGCATCGAGCATCGAGAGCGCCATGTCCCGCACATCCCGGTAGGCGCCATGCGCCCGCGCGCGGCCCCTTTGCACCCGGCGCACCGCCTCATCCGAGGGGCGCGCGTGGGTTTTGAACGCAATCGGATGTCCGAGATCGTCGAGCGACCGGTCAATGGCCGCCAGACACTCTGCGCTGGTCTGCGCGAGAAAGTTGATGCGAGGCTGTGACTTCATGTTCGGGAGCTCGACAATCGGCTGCGGAAACCCGGCCTGGACAAGCGCCACCCGGGCGATCTGGAACGCCAGGGTGGAGCCACACTTGGTCATCCCGTAGGAGAAAAACAGGAACGGATCGGCCGCCTTGCGGCGCGGGTTAAACCAGAACCGCGCCGCTTTGATCGATGGCATCCTTGGTGCTGGCATCTCCCAAGAGCATCTCGTTGTGGGCCTTTCCCGACGGGATCATCGGGAAGCAGTTCTCGTGCTTTTCGACCACGCAGTCGAAGATCACGGGCCCGTCATAGGCGAGCATCTCCTCAATTGCATCATCGAGATCCGCAGGATTGTCGCAGATGATCCCCTTGCATCCGAACGCTTCGGCAAGCTTCACAAAGTCCGGCAGCGCCTCAGACCAGGAGGAGGAGTAGCGCTCCCCGTGAAGGAGCTCCTGCCACTGGCGCACCATGCCGAGGCGCTCATTGTTGAGGATGAACTGCTTGACCGGCAGGCGGTATTGGATCGCCGTCCCCATCTCCTGCATGTTCATCAGCCACGACGCCTCGCCAGCGACGTTTATCACCAGCGCGTCCGGATGGGCGACTTGGACCCCGACGGAGGCCGGCATGCCGTAGCCCATGGTCCCGAGGCCGCCGCTTGTCATCCAGCGGTTCGGATCCTCGAACCCCAAATACTGCGCGGCCCACATCTGATGCTGACCGACCTCCGTGCAGATGTAGCGGTCATGGGTCTTGGTCAGGGCCTCAAGCCGCTCGAGCGCGTATTGCGGTTTGATGGTGGAGGTCGAGCCTGTGTAGGCGAGCGACTTGACCGCGCGCCACGCGTCGATCTGGGTCCACCAGGCCGTCACGCTCTCGGTCTTTGCGCCGCGCGCGCGCCAGGTCTCGAGGATCTGCTCGAGCACTCGACCGCAATCGCCGACGATCGGGACGTCGACATGCACGTTTTTGTTGATCGAGGACGGATCGATGTCGATGTGCACCTTGAAAGAGTTCGGGCTGAACGCGTCGAGGCGCCCCGTGATGCGGTCGTCAAAGCGCGCACCGACGCAGAGCATGAAGTCGCAATCATGCATCGCGAGGTTCGCCTCGTAGGTCCCGTGCATGCCAAGCATGCCGAGCCACTGCGCCCCGCTCGCCGGATAGCAGCCGAGGCCCATCAGCGTCGAGGTGATCGGAAAGCCGGTCTCGCCCACCAGCGCGCGCAGGAGCGTCGACGCCTCGGGACCGGCATTGATCACGCCGCCGCCTGAGTAGATGATGGGGCGCTTCGACTGCTCCAGCGCCTCGACGGCGAGGGTCACGAGATCCCGGTCGCCCTCCGTTTGCGGCTGATAGTGACGGGTCCGGACCCTCTCCTTTCCCGAATACGTGCCGGCGGCAAACTGCACATCCTTTGGGATGTCGATCAGGACCGGGCCCGGGCGGCCGGTTGTTGCCACGTGGAATGCCTGGTTGATCGTCTCGCCGAGGATGTCGGTGTCCTTGATCAGCCAGTTGTGTTTGGTGCAAGGGCGGGTGATCCCAACGGTGTCGGCCTCCTGAAAGGCGTCGTTGCCGATCATGAATGTCGGCACCTGACCGGTCAAAACAACGAGGGGGATCGAATCCATCAGCGCGTCCGTCAGGCCGGTAACGGCATTGGTGGCTCCTGGGCCCGACGTGACCAGGACGACGCCCGGTTTACCGGTGGAGCGGGCATAGCCCTCGGCCGCATGGACCGCACCCTGTTCGTGGCGGACCAGGATGTGGCGGATCTGCTGCTGCTTGAAGAGCTCGTCATAGATCGGAAGCACCGCGCCACCCGGGTAGCCGAAAATGGTGTCCACGCCCTGGTCGATGAGCGCCTTTACGACGATTTCCGCTCCGGTCATTTGCGGCGACATTTTGCTCTCCTCTCTCGTCTCAGCCCTGTCAGAGGGCATAAAAAAAGCCCCGTCGAGGGGCGTGAGCACGAGCGGACCTGGACGAGGTGACTATCCTCGAGGTCGCTCGTGCGCGGTAAGTACTACGATCAGGTTGCACATACCCCTCGTCTACGGCGGAGGCGCGCCTCGGTCAACTCAAAATAAGCGTCGAATATGTCGCTTGGGCGCGCCCTTGTGCATATTTGTTTCGCAGCTTGGTCTGTGAACGCAGGATTGTGAGTGCCCAGCAGCGCGATTTTCCGCCAGACCGCGCCGATCGCCTGTTTTCTCGGAAGATCCGATGCTCTAGGGTGCCGGCCACAATCACAAACGGGCGCCATGCCAACTGCGCCCGTCCACAGGGAGCCATTTATGGATCGTCGTTCTTTCCTTCGCACCTCCGCAGCCGGTGGTGCCGCGGCAACGCTTGCGGCCCCGGCCATCGCGCAGGGCAACCGCACACTCACCATGGTCACCTCCGTGCCCCATGGCTTCGCGATTTTTGACGACGCGGCCGTCTATTTCAACAACGCGGTCGCTGCGATGTCCGACGGCAGCCTCGTGATCGAGAAGAAGGCGGCGGGTGAGCTGGTCGGCGCGTTCGAGGTGTTCGACGCCGTGACCGCAGGTCAGGCCGACTGCTATCACTCGGCTGAGTACTATTTCGGCGGTCAGCATCCGGGATACTTCTTCTTCACCGCGGGTCCCTTCGGCGGCACGGCGCAGGAGCAGAACGCGTGGTATCTGCACGATGGCGGGATCGAGCTCCATGATGAGCTTGGGCAGATCTTCGGTCTGAAGTCCTTCCTCTGCGGCAACACGACCGTGCAGCCGGGCGGCTGGTTCCGGGAGCCGATCAACTCGGCAGAAGACCTCCAGGGCCTTCGCTTCCGGATGCCGGGCCTCGGTGGGCGTGCGCTTGCCAACACGGGCGCCTCCGTTCAGACCGTTCCGGGCGGTGAGATCTACCAGGCGCTCGCCTCCGGCGCGCTCGACGCGGCCGAGTGGATCGGCCCCTTCGCCGATGAGCGTCTCGGCTTCCAGGAGATCTGCAAGTACTATTACACCGCCGGCTTCCACGAGCCGGGCTCGGCGCTTGCGGTTGCGTTCAACCGCGATGTTTGGGACAGCCTTTCGCCCGCGCATCAGGCGATCTGCGAGCAGGCGGCTGTCGCGACGTCGTCCTGGAACATCGCACAGTCGAACTCCAACAACGGCGCGGCTCTCAGCCGCATCGAATCTGCGGGCGTCAACATCTCGACATTCTCGGATGACATCTGGGAGGCCTTCGGCTCCGCCGCGGCGCAGGCGCTCGACGAGTTCATGGACGACCCGCTCTATGTCCAAATCCGGGAGAGCTTCGAGACCTCCTTGCGCTCCACCTCGAGCTGGCTCGACCGCTCCGAAGGTGAGTACACCCGCCAGCGCAACCGCGTCCTCGGCTGACGAGACCGCCCCGGCCGGCTCCGGCCGGGGCCCCCTTTGGGAGGGGTGAATGATCGACGCGCTCCGTTGGCTGATCGGCAATATTTTCCTTGGCTTCTACAATATCGCGTGGGCGCTGTTTAACCCATCCGCCTGGCTTGACTGGTCTGACAAACAGGCCCTTGGCCGGGTCATCTATTACGGCGGCTCAGTCGAATTTTTCTTCGCCGTCGTAAACATTTTCCTCGTGATCTTCATCGTCGGGATCTGGCGGCGCCGGGTCCTCTGGGGTGTCGTGATCGGGCTTGAGACCTTTTCGAACATGACCGGCCGGCTTTTTGCATGGGCCGGGCTTTTGATGGTTCTTCAGCAGGTGATGATTGTCTTCCTGCAGCGGGTCTTTCGGGTGTCCGAGGTCTCTGTCGGCCCGTTCGGTGTGGCGCTGACCCGCGACCTCTCATGGTGGGCGGAGGAGCTGAAGCTCTACAACGCGATGGTCGTGGTCCTGTGCTGCGCCTACACCTTTGTGCAGGGCGGTCATGTCCGGGTCGACCTCCTCTATGCCAACCTCAGTCACAAGGCGCGTCGGGTGATCGACATGGCGGGCTCCATGCTCTTCATGATGCCGTCGATGGTGATGATCTGGCTCTTCGGCTGGTTCTTCCTCTGGCGCCATCTTGTGACGCCGCGGATCAACGCCTCAGAGCCCGCGCAGCGCGTGATCGAGCAGAAGAGCCGGGTCCTGCGCTGGAATGTCGAGACGACGGGGTTTTCGCCGAACGGATTTGACGCGTATTTCCTCTTCAAAGTGCTGCTCGTCGCCTTCGCCGGGATGATGTTCCTCCAGGCCTGGGCGTTCTTTTTCCGCTCATGGCTCGAATATATGGAGGGGCCGGAGAGCGCGGGCAAACACCTCGATCGCGACGTCCTCGAGGACACGGTGGAGGCCTGAGATGGAGGCGGTGAGCCGTGCCGGACCCGGGGCGCCCCCCGGGCTCAGGGGTCCTGGGACGTGCGCATCGGCTCAAGCGCCTGCGCGCGCGCTCGGGACGAGGCGGCCTGAATCACCCGCTGTTTCCCGAAGATCGACGGCGAGGGCCCTCGATGTCCTAGGCATGCCCACCAAGAGCCGCGCCCCCGACCGGGACGGTGGCTCGGGTTGCGGTTGTGATCAGAAACAAGAACCCCAAGGCCTGGCCCGTGCCGGGGAAAAGGACGTGTAATGCTCTTCGGGCTGGATGGTGTCGAGCTTGGCCTCGTGATCGTGTTTCTCTGCCTTTTCGGCGGCATCATGTCGGGCTTTCCAGTGGCCTTCGCGATCTCCGGCGCAGCGCTCATTTCATTCGGGATCATCGCGGCACTCGACGCGAACGGATTGCTGATCAAAGAGGTGATCGACCAGAGCTCGGAGGAGTTTCGAACGTTGGTCCAAAGCGGGGTGCCGCGCGAGGGGATCAACCACTTCAGTTACCCTGATCTGCCGGTTTTGACCGAGGCCCTCTTCCCGAACGGGTGGGAGGATGCGATCACCCGCAATTTGTCGTTCATCGTGAACCGGATGAACGAGCGGGTGCTCGCCGGGCAGTCGATCGAGACCCTCCTCGCCGTCCTCATGTTCGTGCTGATGGGGATCACGCTGGAGCGGTCGCGGATCGCGAACGACCTCTTGACGACCATGGCGCGGGTCTTCGGGCCGCTGCCGGGGGGGCTTGCCGTCTCGATCGTGGTCGTGGGCGCGTTTCTTGCGGCGTCGACCGGCATCGTCGGCGCGACAGTGGTGACGATGGGGCTCCTCGCGCTTCCGACGATGCTGCGGAACAACTACTCGCCGGAGCTGGCGACGGGGGTGATCGCGGCCTCGGGCACGCTCGGCCAGATCATCCCGCCATCGATCGTGATCGTTCTCCTCGGCACGCTCGCGGGCGATCTCTACGCCACGGCGCAGGAAGAGCGGGCGGTGCTCGCCGGCTGCACGGACGCGCTGACCTATCTTGGCCAGCCCGCCGTTCTCTCGGTCGGCACGCTCTTCCAGGCCGCCCTGTTGCCCGGGCTGATGCTGTCCGGTCTCTATGCGGCCTATGCGTTCGGCTACGCGCTTGTGCGGCCGCAGAACGCGCCGCCCATCGCCGGCGGCGTCGACGGCGCAGCGCTCATCAGCGAGCCGGGTCACGGTGTGCGGTGGTACCTCTTCGCCCCCGTTGGGATCGTTGCTTTGGCAGTGGGGCTGTCGATGACGGGCCTTGCGGGCTCCCAGACGATTGCCGTGAGCAACATGGCCGACATTGGCGAGCGGGCGGAGTTGCGCACAAACGTCTCCGAGCAGTGCCAGGCCTCGATGATCGACCTCCACGGGCAGGCGGCCTGGGACCGCTCGGTCGCCGTGCAGGCCGAGATCGAAGCCGCCGGCGGCACGCTCAGCCAGGAGGAGCGGATGCTCTCGGAGGAGGAGGTGGAAGCCGCCCGTGCCGCGGCCGTCGCCAACGCGCCCCTGATCGGCTCAGGCCTCCTCGCCCTCCTGACAGTGGTGGGCGTCCTTCTGGCGATGGCCGTCGGGCCGGATCCGCTCGCCAACCGGGTGCCGCTTGTCATTGGCGGCGCGGGCGTGGTGCTTGCTCTTGCGGTCGATGTCGCGTTCATCGGTCCGTTGACGAGTGATGGGGGGCGGTTCCTCCTCCTCGCCATTCCGTTCATGATGATCCTCTGGGGGCTCCGCCACGGCGCAAAGCTCCTCGGCAAGAGTGAGATCATCCGGGTCGTCTTTCCGCCGCTTGTTCTGATCGTTGCCGTTCTCGGCTCGATCCTGGGCGGCATCACCAATCCGACGCCGGCCGCAGCGCTCGGCGCGGCGGGCGCGATCCTTCTTGCGGCCTATCGCAAACAGCAGGATCGCGGACAGAGCGGGGCGGGCATCATTTGGGCGGCCTTCGCCATCGTCCTGATGCTGCTCGTCGGTGTGAACTTCGACCTCCGCGTCGGCATCGAGGATGTGGGCTTCGAGAACTGGGCTGCCTACACCGTGGCCATGACGGCCTACATGGTGGCCATGGGTGGGATCCTCTACGCGTGCTGGATCCTCTTCTCAGAGCGCGTGCTCTCCCCCGTCGTTCAGGAGACCGCCAAGGTCACCGCGATGGTCTTTGCGATCTTGATCGGCAGCCAGATGTTGAACCTGGTCGTCATCTCCTTTGGGGGAGAGGAGTACATCCAGGACTTCCTCCGCTCCTTCGATCGGGAGTGGGTGGTGTTCCTCTTGGTGATGGTCGTCCTCTTTATCTTGGGCTTCGTTCTCGACTTTCTCGAGATTATCTACATCGTCGTGCCCATCGTCGGTCCGGTGATCTATGGCGGCGAAATGGACCCGAAATGGGTGACGATCATGATCGCCGTGAACCTCCAGACCTCATTTTTGACGCCGCCCTTCGGCTTCGCGCTGTTCTACTTGCGGGGGGTCGCACCGGCGAGCGTCACGACGTTGCAGATCTATCGGGGCGTGATCCCCTTCGTGATCATCCAGGTGGTGGGCCTGGCGCTCCTCTGGCTGGTGCCGGGGATCGTGACGATCGTGCCGGACCTCCTCGGCTGAGGCGGCGCTCAGTCGGATCTGGGAGATTTGGGGATCCAGGGGAGGCTTTCGAAAGCACCGCCTCCCGAGACATTGAACGTGAACTCGGCAGCGACCTCCAACGGGGTGCGCGCGGCGTCGCCGTCCTCCACAGCCGTGGCCGACAGCCGCCCATCCACCTGGAACTCTTCGCCGAGGGTCCGCATCAGCCCATCCGGCTGACCGACATAGTCGAAGACAACGCGGGCCGTGGGGAGAGCGACAGTCAGCTCCCTCGCGTCCGCGCGCGCCCGACGGAACACCACTTCGGTTGGCGTGGCGCCCGCCTCGGTGCGGTCGGCCTGCAGGTTTAGCCTATAAACCACGTCCGATGCGGCGTTGATGACATTGGCGATGATGAAGATGTCCCCAGTCATCGTTTCGGAATCGAGCTTCGCCATTGAGCCGAACAGTGCGAGGCGAAAGACTTCGTCACCAATGGTGATGATGCCGCCAGCGCCACCCAGTTCACGCGCGTTGGCCGACGGCGTTGCGAGAAGTGCCAAGAGGCCAGCCATAAGGCCCCGCCGAGCGATCATACGCTTGTGCGCGGAAGATAGATCGCGGCGACCTGCTCGGCGATCGGGTCATTGTCGAGGGGGTGCGGCGTGCGGTTCTTTAGCTCGGGCGCGTCAAGGGGCATCCAGCTGCCGCGGAAAAACACCTCAAGGGGGCTGAAGCGGCTCTTGTAGTCCATCTTGCGGGACCCCTCGACCCAGTAGCCGAGGTAGACATACTTCATGCCGGCCTCCCGAGCGATCGCGATGTGATCGAGAATGATGTACGTCCCGAGAGAGTTCTTGACGAGGTTGGGCTCGTAGAACGAATAGACCATCGAGAGGCCATCCGACAGCATGTCCGTCAGACAGACGGCGATCAGATCACGGCCGTCCTCATCCTCCAGATAGTACTCGATCAGGCGGCTCCGGACCGGCGTCTCTTCGACCATCGCCGCATATTCGTAGACATCCATGTCCGCCATGCCGCCATCCGAATGCCGGCTGGAGAGATACCTGCGGAACAGGCGATACTGCTCCTCGCTCGCCCAGGGCGTTGTGGCCACGCGTTTGAGCGCCGCATTCCGGTTCAGAACCCTGCGCTGGGAGCGCGAGGCCTCGAAGCCCGAAACGACAATCCGGGCCGACAAACAGGCGGCGCAATCGCTGCAGGACGGTCGGTAGACCACGTTCTGGGACCGGCGAAACCCCTGATGCGAGAGGACATTGTTCAGACTGTCGGCCTGCGTGGACTGGAGCGCGGTGAACAGCTTCCGCTCGACCTTGCCCTCGAGATAGGGGCAGGGCTGGGGCGCCGTGACATAAAACTGCGGCGTCTGTGGGAAGCTGTGTTGCATGGTGCGCTGTTCTCGATCCTTGACGGGAAGCTAACAGCGCCTAGCAGACCTTCGCAATCGCTAATCGGCAGGACGGTTGATCGCCACCGTTCCAAGAAGGAGGTCGGGCAGACCCTGGTGCCGCTCGGTCGCCAGCATCGCGATCACTGTCCCGATCCAGCCGATGATCGACACCATGAGGGCGATGAAAATCCCTGTGTGAAACGCCGCTTCCGTCGGCGAGAGCGGCTGTCCGGTGGCGCCGCGAAGCTCAATGCCCATAAACAGCATTCCGAAGGTGGCTGAGCGGGCACTGAGTGTCAGCCACCGATAGGCAAAGCTGACGGCCATCACAAGCAGAGGAAAAATGAAGAAGCCGATGCCGAGTGTCAGGACCAAGGCGGCCAGAACGAGCGCGCCGATGATGACAACGTCGACCATGAAGGCAATGGCGCGCCTCAGCGGCACACCGGCGTAGAACGCCGCATCATGTATGGGGTTGGGGAGGGCCATGATGTCTCTCTCGTGGGTTTCGGTCCCGCGCGCGTCGCGCGGGACCCGGGACCTAGGCAGGCTGCTCATCGCCATCCTGCGGCTTTTGCCGACGCTCGGCGAGGAACTGGTCGAACTCTGCCTGGTCTTTTGCACGGCGGAGGCGACCGAGGAAGTCTTTGAAGGCCGACTGCTCTTCTTGGAGCCGGCGGAGGGTTTCGTCACGGTAGGCGTCGAACGCTTCGTTGCCCGACGAACGGTGGCCGGCAAAGGCGTGGCGTTTGCGGTGCGAACAGGTCATGCGGTTGCTCCAGATCATATAGAAGAGAAGGGCAAGGCCCACAGGCCAAAGGAAGATGAAGCCGATCACCATGGCAGCGATCCAGGCGCCGCGCCCTCGGGCGTCGAGCCAGGCTTCGGCCTCGCGAAGCCAGCGGGTTATGGTCGTCATGTGGGGTCCTTTCCAATGTAAATGTGATTTACATTTACATAGCTGGGCAGAGCCCCGGCCTGCGTCAAGTGGCCGCCCAAAATTCTTTTGGCCCGGGATTCGACCGCAGTGGGCTCTGCACCTGTAGCCTCGCCAGGTGTCTTTGGCATCTGGGCGTGGCGAACGGTGGACAAAGATCCGTTGCACTTTGGGCCACGCGACGACGGCCCCCCCGGGTTTGATCTGAGAACCGACATTCCGCGCGACCGGATCATTCGGAGCCTCCGGCGCCTCACCCAGAGCGTGGAGGCACTCCCGGACCGCGTCCTACAGGCCGCGGCCCGCCTGCGGGACACCGCGATGTCGGGCGTCTCGGCCAGGGTCGATGAGGATATTGCCCTCGACCCAACCGTGCAGTGACGGTTCTCAATGCGACGACATGTCAGCACGACCGCTGACGTGGGCGACGCTCGGGATGGGCGCGGTCCGACCGGGCGGACTGGTGTCTGCGGTCGGGGTTTGGAGCCCAACTCCAAGTGTTGGCCGGAGCAGGCCACACGCCCTCGGCCCGGGCCGTGAGTCTCGCTCTGGCATCGGCGTCGCGGGGCAGGGGTGGCGGTGCCTACCGGGACAGGAACGCGGTTAGGATTTGGCGTGCGGCCTCAAGATCTGCCTTGTGGATCATTTCCGTCACCGTGTGGATGTAGCGCGTCCCAACCACGATCGCGGCGGCCCGCGCTCCAGCGGCGGCCTGTTGGGCTGCAGCGCCGTCCTGGCCGCCGGCGGCGAGCATGGTGCGCTGGTAGGGAATGCCCTCGGCCTCCGCGAGGGCCGCGATCTCCGCCACAAGGGCGCGGTCGGCGATGAAGCTCGAGTCGCGTAGATGGAGACCGAAGCCCTTACCCTGTTCTGTCGTCTTCTCCGGTTCGGGCACGCCCGGCGTGTCGCAGGCGAGCGTGGTGTCGATGCCGAGGCCGATGTCCGGGCGGATCGCGAAGGAGGAGGTGCGCGCTCCGCGGAGGCCCACTTCCTCCTGCACGGTGAAGGCTACATGGATCTCGCGGCTGCCACGGGCGTCGCCGAGCGCGCGAACCGCTTCGATCCCAAGCCAGCACGCGATCCGGTTGTCGAGCGCCTTCGAGACGATCTTCTCCCCCATCTCGCGGAAGGGCTCATCCAGGGTGACCATATCGCCCACTTGGATGCGCTCCTTTGCGGCCTCGCCGAGGCCCGTGTCGATGAAGAACTCCGAGAGCTCCGGCACTTTCTTTCGGTCTTCGGGCTTGGTGATGTGGACCGGCCGGCCCCCTGGGTTCATCACGCCCGGCAGATCGCCGGACGCCGTCGAGATCAAAACCCGCCTTGAGAAGAGGTTGCGGACGTCAAACCCGCCCACGGGCTGGACATAGGCAAAGCCCTTGTCGCTCACATGCGAGATCAGAAAGCCGATTTCGTCCATGTGGCAGAGGAGCATAACCTTCTCGCCCCCCGCGCCCCGCCGACAGAGGAGTGAGCCCATCGGATCGGTCGTCACTTCATCGAAGAGCTCGCCCACTTCGGCGCGGATGAGATCGCGCACTCGGTCTTCGTGGCCGGGCACCCCCGGCGTCTCGCACAGGCGCTTGAGCAAATCGAGGTTCATTGCCGTCCTTTCCGGAATTGGGTCGTGCCTCTGTCATGCCCCGTTCCGAGCGTGTTGAAAATGCGCTTCTCGCCCTCACTCGTCGGGCGGGAGGATGCCGAGGCCACGAAGGTAGATGCCAGTGCCGGTTTCGAGCAAATCCTCGGCGGAGAACGGGCCCTTGGTGCCGGGGCGGGTTCGGGCAAAGAGCTCCACCACACCGTGGGAGAGCGCCCAGATGTGTTGCGAGACCATGACGGGCGGTGGGCGGCGGTCGACGGGAAGGTGGCGGGAGAGGCCCTCCGCAGCGCGGGTCAACACGCCGAACGCGCGGTCGGAGGCCGCCTTTAGATCCGAGTTGCCGGCAATCGAGACGCCGGATTCAAACATGCAGATATAGTGGCCGGGATTGTTGCGCGCGAAGGCGAGATACGCGCGCCCGGTCGCCGAAAATGCGGTGAGTGCAGAGGGTTGCCCGCCATCATACGCATGTTCCATGAGGTCTGCGAAAATCTGGAACCCTTGGAGGGCGGCCTCCTCGATCAGGTCCTCTCGGCCTTTGAAGTGGCGGTAGGGCGCTGCGGCCGAGACCCCGGCCGACCGCGCCGCCTCAGCAAC
>JBCDHQ010000066.1:0-16484 GCA_038749815.1 Pseudomonadota bacterium
GAGTGGTGGATCTTCCTCTTCCCGGGCACGGCCCTGGTGCTGTCCGTCTTCTGCTTCAATCTGCTGGGCGACGGTCTCAGGGACCTCTTTGACCCGAGGCGCCGGACATGAGCGATCCGCTGCTCGATGTCCGAAACCTCTCCGTCCGGTTCCGCACGCGCGACGGCCTTGTCCACGCGCTCGACCACGTGAGTTTTGCGATCCGCCGCCGCGACGCGCTGGCGCTTGTCGGTGAAAGCGGCTCGGGCAAATCGGTGTCTGCCTTTGCGGTCATGGGGATCCTGGGCTCTGCCGCCCAGATCACGGCGGATCGGATTGCCTTTGACGGGGTCGATCTGACATCGGGGACGCCCCGTGCGCTGAGGGAGATCCGCGGTCGCCGCGTGGCGATGGTGTTCCAGAACGCCCGCTCCGCGCTGAACCCGATCCGGACCATCGGGCGGCAGCTGACGGACTTCATCCGGCGCCATCACGGCACGACAGGCGCCGCGGCGCGCCGGGCCGCCATCGATGCGCTGGCACAGGTGCGGATCCCCGATCCTGAGCGGCGGTTCGACGCCTATCCCTTTGAGATCTCTGGCGGAATGTGCCAACGCGTGATGATCGCCATCGCACTCTCCTGCGAGCCCGAGCTCTTGATCGCCGATGAGCCGACAACAGGGCTCGATGTCACGACGCAGGCGGCGATTATGGACCTGATCGACACCTTGGCGTCGGAGCGGGGCATGGCGACCCTCCTCATCACCCACGATCTCGGGCTGGCGCGGGACCATTGCAGCCGGATCGCCGTCATGCACGCGGGCCACATCGTTGAGGAAGGTCCGACGGACGCCCTATTCTCTGCGCCCGCGCATCCCTACACGGCCGGCCTCCTTGCCGCGACACCGACCGAAGTGTCGTCCCTGGCCTCGCTCTGCCCGATCCCGGGCGGGTTGCCGGATTTGCGCGGCACCCTGCCCCCCTGCCGCTTTGCGGCACGGTGCGCGCGCAAGACCGCGGCCTGCGAGACCGAATCCCTTCCTGTTGTCAGCGTCGATCCGGGCCACACCGTCTCCTGCCACCATCCGGCTCTGACCGCGGCCGATAGGGTGTCCGTATGAGCGTGGCCCTCAACGTGTCGCATCTTGAGAAGCTGTTTCCGGTCGGCAGCGGTCACCTGCACGCCGTCGACGGGGTGTCGCTGACAATCGGCAAGGGGGAGAGCCTCGGGCTCGTCGGCGAATCCGGGTGCGGCAAGTCAACCCTTGTCAGAGTGGTCGCGCGCCTCATCGACAAGACGAACGGCTCGATCACATGCGGCGGCACCGATATCGGATCCATTTCCGCCCGACGCTTCGGGACGAAACCCGATCGCGCCAAAATCCAGGTTGTGTTCCAAGATCCGACCGACAGTCTCAACCCGCATTTGAGAGCCCGCGAGTGCATCCTCGACCCGCTGAAGCGACTTCGCCAGGATCTGAGCCGGGCGGCGATGCACGCGCGGGTGCGGGAGGTGGCGGGGCAGTGCGGTCTGCCCGAAACGCTTTTGGACCGCTATCCCCACCAGCTCTCCGGGGGGCAGAAAGCGCGTGTCGGCATCGCTCGGGCGCTTGCGGTTGAACCGGAGATCCTGATCCTCGATGAGCCGACCTCGGCGCTCGATGTCTCGGTGCAGGCCGTGATCCTGCACCTCCTGGCCGAGCTTCGGGCCGAGCTTGGGATCAGCTATCTCTTCGTGTCGCACGATCTGAACGTCGTGCGGCTGCTCTGTGACCGGGTCGCAGTGATGTATCTCGGCAAAATCGTGGAGCTGGCGCCGACGGCGTCTCTCTTTGAGACGCCGCAGCACCCCTACACCGTGGCCCTCATCGACGCGATCCCCGGTCGCGCCAGAACGCTCGCGCGCCTCGAGGGGGAGCCCCGCAGCCCCATCGACCCGGATCCCGACACGTGCCGCTTCTACGGCCGCTGCCCGCGCAGCAGCGACCTCTGCCGCACAAAGGCGCCCAATTTAACGGAGCGAACCCCAGGCCATCGCGCGGCCTGCCACCATCCGATGGACCCGGAACGATCAGCGGAGGCGGTATGAGCGACTGGGATCCCGCGACGGGCAGTCTTGATCTGCAAGCGCTCCGACGCCACTACGCGGCCGGCGGCACCCCGGAGAGCGTCATTGAGGCGGTCTTCGACCGGATCGCAGCGCGCGGCACCGACCCCGCCTGGACTGCGCTCCGCCCACGGTCCGAGGTCCTCGACGACGCGCGGGCGCTCGACCGCGCCGATCTCGGCAGAAAGCCGCTCTGGGGCGTGCCGTTCGGCGTCAAGGACAACCTCGACCTGGCGGGCATGGACACGACGAATGGCTGTCGTGCCTTTGCCCGGCGCGCGACGGCGACCACCCCGATCGTGCAGCGCCTTCTCGATGCCGGCGCGCTGCCGGTCGGCAAGAACAACATGGACCAGTTCGGGGTGGGGCTAAACGGAACCCGGACGGATTACGGCATTCCGCGCTGTGTCTTCGATCGCGCCTTCATTTCCGGCGGATCCACGTCGGGCGGCGGTGTGGTGGTTGCCGCGGGGCTGGTCAGCTTTGCAATCGGAGGGGACGCGGCGGGGTCCGGCCGTGTGCCGGCTGCGCTGAACAACATAGTCGGGCTCAAACCGACGCCGGGTTTTGTGCCCAACACCGGGATCCCGACGGTGGCCGGGATGGTCGGCACGAACTCGCTTCTGACGCTGACAGTCGACGACGCCGTGACCGCCACGCAGGTGATCGTCGACTACGATCCGAACGACCCGCTGTCGAAGCCCGAGGCCGGCCACCTTCGGCTGTCGCCACCGGAGCTGCCGGACAGGTTTCGCTTTGCCGTGCCCGACGAGGGCTCTCGCGTCTTTGCGGGAGACGCGGAGGCCGCGCGGCTCTTCGATGCCAGCGTTGAGCGCCTTCGCGCCTGCGGCGGGACGCCCGTGCCGACCGACCTCACGCCCTTTCTGGAAGCGGCCCGCGCGCTCTACGAGGGCCCGTTCATCGCGCAGCGCACGACCAATCTGGAGGCTTTCCTCGACGCCCACGCTGAGCATGTGTTCCCCGCCACGCGCGAGATCCTGAGCTGGGGGCATGCCTACAGCGCCAAGGATCTGTTTCGGGCCCAGTATAAGATGGCGGCCGTGCGTCAGCGCGCGCGCACTCTCTTCCAAGACGTCGCCTTTCTGGCCACACCGACGACCCCGACGACAGTCACGGTGGAGGCGATGCTGGCCGACAACATCGCCCAGAACGCCATGCTCGGGACCTACACCAACTTCGTCAATCTGCTCGATCTGCCCTCGATCTCGGTCCCCGGCGGGTTTCGGTCGGACGGTGTGCCGCTCGGGCTGATGCTGACCGGGGCGAGCCTCGATGACGCGCGCCTTGCGGCCTTTGCGGCCGCGTACCAACGAGCGTCGGCGCTCTCTCCCGGTGTCGGCTGGGTGGATTTGTGATGGCCGATCTGTCGTTTCGGACCATCGATGAGCTCTCGGCCGGCCTTGATGCCGGGGACTTCACGCCCGCCGAGCTCCTTGAGGACACGTTGCGTCGGATCGAAGCGCTCGAGCCGACGCTGAACAGCTTTGCCCATCTCGACCCCGAGGGCGCGCGTCGAGACGCTGCGGCCGCCACCGCCCGGCAGGCCGCCGGGGCGCGTCTCTCCCCGCTCGACGGCATCCCGACCTCGGTCAAGGACCTCATCGCCCAGAAAGACCTGCCCCAGCGGTTTGGGTCGCGCACCACGCCGGCGACGCCCGTTCCCGAAGACGCGCCGTCCGTCGCGCGCCTCCGCGCGGCCGGTGCTGTCTTCCTCGGCAAGTCGACGACCAGCGAGTTCGGCTGCAAGGGGGTCGGCGACAGCCCGCTCTGCGGCATCACACGCAATCCCTGGAACACCGATCTGACGCCCGGCGGCTCGAGTTGCGGGGCGGCCGCCATGGTTGCGGCGGGTCTCGTGCCCTATGCGCTCGGCACGGATGGGGGAGGCTCGGTGCGGATCCCAGCGGCGCTGACCGGCCTTTTCGGGATCAAAGGCCAGTTCGGGCGCGTGCCGGTCTACCCCGTGTCGGCCACGCCGACGCTGGCGCATGTCGGCCCGCTGACCCGGACCGTCGAGGATGCGGCCCTGGTCATGGAGGTGATTTCGGGCTTCGACCGGCGCGACCCCTTCGCCGTTGCGGGCGACGTTCCCGGATTTGCCGCGCTGCCCGGGGCCGACAAGCCCCTTCGCATCGCCTTCTCCCCGACCCTCGGATACGCGCGCCCCACTCAGGCGGTCCGCGACGCCGTTGCTGCGGCCGCCCGGTCGATCGAGGGCCTTGGCCACCGGGTCGAGCTTGTCGAGCATGTGTTCGACGACCCGGTCGAGCTCTGGATGTCGGAGTTCTATGCCGGCGCCGGAACGCGCCTCAGCGAGACGATCCGGACGGCGCCCGACATGATCGACCCCGGTGTCCTCGACATGCTGCGCCCCGCCTTGTCGCAGGAGATGCACGACTACTACACCAAGGTGTTCGAGCGCTATGCCCTGCGCGAGAAGGTCCGCATCTTCTTTGAGACATATGACCTCCTGATCTCGCCCACACTGCCCTGCACGGCCTTCCCGGTCGGCCTGAACGCCCCGCCCGACTGGCCCGACAGGCGGCCGGTCGGCTGGGTCTCCTACACGTATCCCTTCAACTTGACCGGACATCCGGCCGCGTCCCTGCCGATCGGGTTCGATGCCGAGGGGCTTCCGGTCGGCCTTCAGGTCGCCGGCCCGAGCCATGGCGAGGGCCTCATCTTTCAGCTCAGCACGCAGTATCAGGCGGCCCACAGCACACTCGGTCAGAGACCCCCGCTCGCGGCCTAACGCAACACGCCTTCCAAGGAGATGCCCCATGACCTTCGAGATCGAGGAAACGACCATCGGCCACATCCACGCCGCCTATCGCGACGGAACGCTGAGTTGCGTTGAGCTGACCCAAGGCTATCTCGACCGGATCGCGGCACTCGACAAGGCCGGCCCCGAACTGAACGCGTTCGTCACGATGAACCCGGCCGCCCTTGAGCGTGCGGCCGAGTTGGACAAGGCGTATGCCGAGACCGGGTCCTTTGTCGGCCCGCTCCACGGCATCCCGATCGGCGTGAAGGACCAGGCCGAGACGGCCGGGCTTGAGACGAGCTTCGGCTCCGCCGCACTCAAAGGATATGTGCCGGCCGAAGACGCCACGATCATCACCAAGCTGCACGAAGCCGGGGCCATCCTGCTCGGCAAGCTCACGATGCCCGACTTTGCCGCCTCGTGGTGGGGGTACGGGTCTGTTCACGGCATCACGCGTTGCCCCTACGCTCTCGACCGCGACAGCGGCGGGTCGAGCGGCGGGACAGGCTCCGCCGTTGCGGCCAATCTCGTGGCTGTGGGCATCGGTGAGGACACCGGTGGCTCGATCCGTCTCCCCTCCAGCATCAACAATCTCTGCGGGATCCGTGTGACACCCGGGATGATCAGCCGGAGCGGTCTCTCACCGCTTCTGGTCCCCCTCGACACGGCCGGGCCCATGGGGCGCAGTGTCCGCGACATCGCGACCATGCTCGACGTGCTGGTGGGCTATGACCCGAAGGATGCCTACACCTCCGTCACCAAGATCGCCGGTCACACGGGCAGCTACACCGACCATCTCGACCCGGACGCGCTGAGGGGCGCCCGGTTCGGCACAATCGTTGAGGCCTACGGGGACGAGGCCAACCCCGACTGCGCCCAGGTGAACAAGGTCATTCGGGCCGCCATCGACGCCCTCAAGGGCGCGGGCGCCGAAGTGGTCGAGCTGAGCATTCCGAACCTTGTGGACTGGATTGGCGACACGTCCCTTTACGTCTCGCGGTCGCGCAACGACGTCGACACGTTCCTGCAGAGCCGCCCGCTGCCCTACGCGACGATCCGCTCGATCTACGAGGCGGATCTCTACGACAAGAACCTGGACCTCATTCCAATCCTGGCCAAGGACGCACCCGAGACACCGGAGGAGGATCCGGACTACCACGCCAAGGTCGTGCGCGGAGTGGAGTTTCAGCGCCTGATCGTGGGTCTGATGGCCGAGCACGGGCTCGACGGCATCTGCTACCCGTCGCTTCAGATCCAGTCGCCCCCCCATGATGAGCTCCGACGCGGGATGTGGCCGGCGCTGACCTATCCCACCAACACTGTGATCGCCTCGCAAAGTCTGATCCCTGCGATCAGCGTGCCGGCGGGGTTCACCGATATCGGCCTCCCGGTCGGTCTCGAGATCATTGCCCCGCCGCACCACGAGCCCGACCTTCTGCGGCTCGGCTACGCGTTCGAGCAACTCACCAAGTGGCGTCGCAAACCGGACCTCTGAGCCGCGTCCGTGGGGCGCCCCGGCTGGCGCGTGCGGCGCCTGGGAGAGGGCGCCGCACGCATCGGGTCCGCCTGTCGCGTCCTCGCGTCGGCCATGCCCCAAGCGATGGATCTCGCATCATGGTGGCGGAGGGTGAGGCAGCCATCCGCACCCGCAGAAGCAGAGAATTTTCGGACCGTCCCAGTCGACACTCCGGCCTCAAGGGGCTCATTTGCGCATTCTGCGGGCACAGGGCTCCGTTTGCCTTCATTCACGGCAGCACGGCCAACATTTGCAGGCCCCAATCACGCCAGGACTCGGTGAATCGCAAATGGCATGCCATTTGTCGGTGAGACAACGGACTGAGCAACAGGGGTTTGCCATGACCAAGACTTCACGTGCCTTTTCGCGGCGGACACTCCTTAAATCCGGAGCCTATGCGGGAATTGGGACCCTGGCTGCGCCGAGCATTCTGCGGGCGCAGAGCAGCGAGCTGGTGATCGGGTGCGCGGGCTCCCACACCGCGTGGATGGAGCAGATTGTCGTCCCGCACATGAAGGAGGCAATCGGGGCGGAGGTGCTTTTCGAGGGGACGAAATCCTCCGTGAACCTCGAGAAGATGTCCTCCAACAAGGACGCCCCGTACCTCTCGGTGGTCCAGATGGACGACCCTGTGATGATCCAGGCGGTGGAGGCCGAGCTTCTGACGCCGATCACGCCCGAGCCGGTGCCCAACATGACGGACCTGCGGGCGGACGCGGTCCACATGGACGGGATGTGGTGCAACTACGTGCAGCCCTGGGCCGGCGTGGCCTACAACACGGACTTCAAGTCCGATGGCGTCGCGTCCTGGACGGAACTCTGGTCGGAGGCCGCAGAGGGCCAGCTGATCATTCCGTCGCTGCAGAACACCGAGGGGATGTGGACCCTCTTCATGTCGGCGATGCTCGGCTCCGGCAAGCCCTTTGCCGAAGCGCAGTACGAGATCGATGCCGCCTTCGCAAAGCTCGAAGAACTGAAGCCGAACCTCCTCTCGGTCTACACCACGATGAGCCAGGCCTTTAACCTGCTCGAGCAGGGCGAGATCACCATGCTCGCCGGCAACTTTTCGTCCTATGCACTGCCCCGGAAGGCGACCGGGGTGCCCGTTGATCTCGCGGCGCCCGCCGAAGGGATTTTCGCAATGCCTTCGGGCATTTGCCTTGTGAATGGCGGGCCGAACCCGGAGCTCGCAGAGGCGTATGTCAACGAGATGCTCGGGCCGACCTTGCAAGCAGCGATCGCCGATTTCGCGTCCTCGGTCCCGGCCAACACGACCGTGACCGCCGGCGCCGTGATCCCGGAAGGCGTGCCGATCTACGCGCCGGACTGGGCCTTTGTCGCCGCCAACCGCCGCGCCTGGATCGAGCGCTTCGACAAGCTGATGGCGCTCTGAGCCATGGACGGCGCCGTTCGCCAGACCACAGGCGAACGCAAATACCTCGACGTCGTCGGCGTCGGCAAGGCATTCAAGGCCACGTCGGTGATGTCGGATCTGGACGTCGCCGTCGCGCGGGGGGAGCTCATCTCCCTCCTCGGGCCCTCTGGGTGCGGGAAGACGACGCTCTTGCGCATCATCGCCGGCCTCACGCCGGCCGATGCCGGCGAAGTCGTCCTCGACGGGCGCACGATCACGCGGGTGCCGGCGCATCGGCGCAACATCTCGGTCGTCTTCCAGAGCTACGCCCTCTTCCCGCATCTGAGCGTCGCGGAGAACGTCGCCTTTGGCCTCCGCGCCCGGCGCGTGCCAAAGGCCGACGCCGCGCCCCGGGTCGCGGAGGCCCTCCGCCGGGTGCGGATGACCGAGTTTGCCGAGCGCCCGGTCGCGGCTCTCTCCGGTGGGCAGCAGCAGCGGGTTGCGGTCGCGCGCGCGCTGATCGTGGACCCTGTGCTCCTCCTCCTGGATGAGCCGTTCTCTGCCCTCGACCGCAAGCTCCGCGAGGCGATGCAAGTGGAGCTGAAGACGCTCCTCCGCGACCGGGACATGACGGCGATCTTCGTGACGCATGATCAGGAGGAGGCCATGGGCGTCTCCGACCGCATTGCCGTGATGAATGCCGGACGGATTGAGCAATTCGCCTCCCCGGCGGAGCTTTATGCCCGACCCGCAACGCCCTTCGTGATGGATTTCATCGGCCTCTCGACGCGCCTCCACGGTCACGTGACGGCGTCCGACGGCGGGGCCGCGCGGATCGAGACCAAGTTCGGCGCGGTGACGGCGCCCGGCGCGCGGCCCGTCGGCCAGAGCGTGGTGATCGGCATCCGGCCGGAGCTGATTGCGCCCGAGCCGGGGGAGAACACGCTCGAGCTCACGCTCGCCGATGCGATGGTGCTTGGCTCCAAAACCCAGCTCTACGGCGTGGCAGAGGGCGAGGATCGGCTGCTCTGCGAAGTGCCGGGCATTCAGGGCGGGCTCGCGCCGGGCCAGGCGATGACCTTCGGGTGGAGCGTGGCGGACACGCTGGTCTACGAGGCCACCGCATGAGCCGCATCGGCCTTCTCGCGGCTCCGGGCCTCAGCTTCCTTGCGGTGATCTACGCGCTGCCCCTGCTCCTCCTCCTTCTCAAGTCCTTCCAGATCGACGGGCAGTTTTCGATTGCGGAGTACCGCGCCTTTTTCGCGGATGACTTCAATCTCACGGTTCTCTGGCGGACGCTCCGCGTCGCCCTTCTGACCACGGCGCTGGCGCTTGTGATCGCCTATCCGACCGCAGTGATCATGGCGCGGGTCAAGGGCGTCTGGCTCTCGGTCTTTCTGGTCGCGATGGTCCTGCCGATGTCGGTGGGCGTGGTGGTCAAGGCGTTTGCGTGGTCGATCCTCTTCCGCACACGCGGGGTTCTCAACGACACGCTGATGTCGCTCGGCCTGACCGATGCGCCGATCCGCATGCTCTTCACCGAGACCGCACTGATCATCGGTGCGGCCAATGTCTTTCTGCCGTTCATGGTGCTCCCGATCTACGCGGTTCTCCGACAGATGGACCAACGCCTGCCGGAGGCGGCGGCCTCCCTCGGCGCGACGCCGGTCTTCCGGTTTCTGAACGTTACCTTGCCGCTCAGCCTGCCGGGGGTCGTCGCGGGCTCGGCCTTCACCTTCTCGCTCGCGATCTCGATGTACGTGATCCCGTCCCTCATCGTGGGGGAGCGTCAGCAGACCCTCTCGATGCTGACGGCCCGGTCGTTTCTCTACCTCCGGAACGAGGCGCTCGGGGCCACGATCTCCTCCATCCTTCTTGTGATCGCGATTGCGGTGGTGCTGGGGTCGAGCTGGCTGGCGAGCCGCCTCGGGGCACGGCGATGACGGCGACGGACCGCCTCGCCCTCGCGCTCAGCTGGGCCGTGGCCCTCTCCTGCATCGTCTTTCTGATGCTGCCGATTGTGATCACGGTGGCCGCGTCCTTCACCTCGTCGCCCGTCTACACCCTGCCGCCGCCCGAGTGGTCGCTGCGGTGGTACGCCTCGCTCGAGCGACGCTCGGGCCTCTGGGAGGCGGTGACCCTCTCGCTCAACCTTGCGATCGTCTCGACGCTGATCTCGCTGGTCCTCGGGACACTTGCCGCCATCGCCGTGACGCGCGGACAGTTCCAAGGGCGGGAGGCGATTGCCACTTTCACCGTCTCCCCTCTGATGATGCCTGGGCTCGTGCTCGGCGTTGCCCTCCTCCAGTTCTTTCGGGAGATCGGCCTTCGGGACGCGTACTGGTCCCTCCTCCTCGGCCACATCGTCATCACGCTGCCCTTTGTGATGCGCACGCTTCTGGCCTCGATGCAGGCGTTCGACTTCAGCCAGGTCGATGCCGCGCGAACGCTCGGTCTCAGCTATCCGGCTGCGATCCTGAAGGTGCTGGTGCCAACCCTGGCGCCGGCCTACCTCACCGGGGGTCTCTTTGCCTTTCTGGCATCGATGGACAACTACCCGATCTCCATCTTCCTGACCGACGCGCGCAACAAGACCCTGCCGATCAAGATGCTGCAATACCTTGAAGAGCAGCCGGATCCTTCGCTCGCGGCGATCTCCTCAGGTCTAATCCTGCTGGCCATCATCGTTCTGATGATCGGCGCCCGCACAGTCGGGCTCAACCGGATGATCCAATGAGCCGCGATCTCAAGGGATATTGGGGTGCGGAGCCCCCGCCGCCCTGGCCGGATGGCGCGCGGCTGGCGGTGTCCTTTGTGGTCAATGTCGAGGAGGGGGCGGAGCTCTCGATCGCCGAGGGCGATGAGCGCAACGAAGCGCGCTACGAAGCGATTGAGGAGGTCAAAGGCGCCCCGGATCCCTGCATGGAGAGCCATTTCGGCTATGGCCCCCGGCAGGGCTATGTGCGAATCGCTGCGGCCTTCGAGGCGCACAGCGTGCGCGCGACGTTCTCGACCTGCGGGCGCGCGGCGGTCCGGCTGCCCTGGCTGATGCAAGATGCCGTCGCCCGCGGGCACGAGGTCTCATGCCATGGCTGGCGGTGGGAGACCCATGCCGGCATGGAACCGGAGCAAGAGGCTGAGATCATCGCCCGGACCCACACGGCGATCCACGAGGTCACTGGGGTTGCGCCCGTTGGCTGGCACACCCGCTCCGCCACGTCGCCGCAAACGCGCGACCTCCTGAAGGCGCATGGCGGGTTTCTCTATGACAGCAATGCCTATGACGACGACATCCCCTATCTGGACGGCGCGCATGTGGTGCTGCCCTACGCGTTCGACACGAACGACATGCGCTTTTCCCCCGGTGGCGCCTTTGTTCAGGGCCGGGACTTCTCGGAGTATGTGATTGCGGCCTTCGACAGGCTTTCGGCCGAGGGGGCGGCGGCGGCGCGGATGCTCTCCGTCGGGTTGCACCTCCGGATCATCGGCAGACCGGCGCGGATCGGCGGGCTCGAGGCTGTGCTGGCCCACATCGCCGACCGGGGTGGCGCCTGGATTGCACCCCGGCGCGAGATCGCGGAGCTCTGGTTGGCGCGCCACGGGGGCCGTGCATGGGGCTGATGGACCTCGCGGCACGGGACCTCGCCGCCGCCATCCGGCGGGGCGACGCATCCCCCGAGGCTGCCGCCAACGAGGCCGTGGCCCGGGCCGAGGCGCGGAATCCAGCGCTCAACGCAATCTGTCTGATGAACCCGCGGCTGATGGAGGAGGCGCGTGCGGTGACAGAGCGGCTCACCGCGGGGGAGCGCCTGCCGCTCGCCGGCGTGCCGGTGGTCATCAAGGACAACATCTGGGTGAAGGGCCTGCGGATCACACAGGGCTCGCGGCTCTTTCAGGATCACATCGCGCCCGAGGATGCCACGGCCGTCGCCCGCCTCCGGGCGGCCGGCGCCCTGATCCTCGGCATCACCACCTGCTCGGAGTTTGCCTGCAAAGGCGCCACCAGCACGCCCCTCTACGGGATCACGCGCAACCCGGTCGACCCGAGCCGGACGCCCGGCGGCTCCTCCGGTGGCTCCGTTGCGGCCGTTGCGGCGGGGATCGTGCCGCTCGCCTTGGGGACGGACGCCGGCGGCTCCAGCCGCAGGCCGCCGGCGCACACCGGGCTCTGCGGGTTGAAGCCCAGTCAAGACGCGATCCCGTACGGGCCCGGCTTCGATGAGCCCGTCTGGGGGATCTCAACGATCTGTCCGATCGCCCGGGACATGGGCGACATTGCTCTGGCGATGACTGTCCTGGCCGGCGTTTCGCCTGGCCGGGCGGCGCCATCGGTCGCCGTCTCCGCAGATTTCGGCACCGGTCAGGTTCTGGACGGGCCGGTCGCCGACAGGTTTGAGACCGTTTGCGCCCGCCTTCAGAAGGGCGGCGTTGCCACGCACGCCGCGACGATCGAGTGGCCCGGCGGCGTCCGCGGTCATCACGTTCTGCCGCTCCAATACGCCGGGCTCGCACATTTGTTCGGAGACATCTGGCGGGAGTGCCCCGAGATCTTCGATCCCGCGCTGGCGCGTCAGATCGAAACCGGACTGGCCCTCTCCGGGACGGAGGTCGCTGCGGCCCACCAAGTCTCGCACCGGATGCGCGTGGCGCTGCGCGCGGCCCTCGACCGACACGGCGTCATCGCGACACCGACCACCCCCTGCGCCGCCTGGTCCGCGGAAGAGGACGCGCCCGCCGAGATCGGCGGTCTCCCGGCGGGGCCACGCGACCACGCGGCCTTTACCCCGCAGGCAAACCACGCGGGTGTTCCGGCGCTCTCGCTGCCCTGCGGCACCACTGCGGGCGGTCTGCCGCTCGGGCTGCAGCTCATTGCGCCCGCAGGCCGGGACGCCGATCTGATCGCGCTCGGCCTCCGGCTCGAGCCCCTTCTGAGAGAGATCCCCTGATGCGCCTCCTCCTCCTCAATCCGAACACCACCGCCGCGATGACCGAGCGGATGACGGAGGTGGCCAGGGGCATCGTCGGCGCGAGGGTCGAGATCCTGCCGCGAACCGCGACACGCGGTGTGCCCTACATCGCCTCCCGTGCTGAGGCCCAGATCGCCGGCGCCGAAGTGCTGGACATGCTGGCGCAGGAGGCGGCCGGCGCGGACGCCGCCGTCATTGCGGCCTTCGGCGATCCGGGCATCGTCGCAGCGCGCGAGGTGTTCGACATGCCGATCGTTGGCATGGCGGAGGCCGCCGTGATGTCCGCAGCCCTTCTCGGCGAGCGCTTCGCTGTGGTGACCTTTTCACCCGAGATGGAGCGGTGGTACGTGGAGTGCGTCGCGCAAACGGGCCTCTCCAGCCGGTTTGCCGGCGTGTTCTGCCCCGATGATCGGCCGGAGCGGCTCGACACCGTCGCCGAGGACCATCGGGACGCGCTCATCGGCCTCGCGGCGGAGGCAACGGGGCGCGGCGGCGCGGATGTGGTCATCATTGGCGGCGCCCCGCTGGCGGGGCTCGCACCGCAAATCGCGGCTGAGACGCCGGGTATCCTGGTCGATCCCATTGCCGCAGCGGTGGTTCAGGCCATGGGCCTGGCGCAGCTCCGACCCTCCTTCGGAAACCGCCCGCGCCGGCCTGTGACCAAGACCTCAACCGGTCTCAGTCCCGCCTTGGCCAGCCTCCTGTCCGGGGGCACGCCGTGATGGGGGTCCGATCACCGCAGGAGGGCCGCAAGCGCACGGCAGGCTTCCGGCACGGGTTGGACGAGATCGGCCGACACTTGGTCAGACAAGCGATCCGCCGCACTGGCGAGCGGCCCGCCGCCAATGATGATGCGCCGGGCGCCCGCCGCCTCGGCCGCGGTGCAGGCTCTGAGCAGGGCAGCGTCGAGGGCGGGCGGGTCTCCGAGCAGCGCAACGGGATCGCCCGGCGTGACGAAGGTCCCGAGGAACTCTCCCTCCGCGCCCGCCTCAGCCATCAGCCTGTTGATCGGCCCGCGCAGATCGGGCGTCGTTGTCGCGACCGCGAAGGCCGCGCCGCCACGGCTCGCCGCGCGAGCGGCCGCAGCGCCAATCCCCACCACCGGGGCCCGATGGCGTGCGGCCAGGGCCGCAGCCCCCGGATCGCCGAAGGCCGCAACGATCAGCCCGTCCGCGTCGGGCAGATCGGCCTCCGCGATCTGCCGGCCGGCGCGCGCCAGCCCCTCGGCATCGGTGATCATCGGCGGCCCAGCCGGATTGGTCCATCCCGCGACACGGGCCAGATGCCGGCGCGCGATCGCCAGCATCGCCGCCGTCGCCGCCGCCGAGCCGTTGGGATTGATCAGAAGAACTGTCATCAAGGGAGGTATCGGCGATGACCGCGGAATTGGCCAGCACACGGCTTGGGATGCTCACGCCCTCCTCGAACACGGTGCTGGAGCCGCTGACGGCGGCGATGCTGGCGGAGCTCCCCGACGTCACGGCGCATTTCGGGCGGTTTCGAGTGCTGAAGATCTCGATGGACGAGGATGCGCTCGGCCAGTTCACCAACGCGCCGATGCTCGAGGCCGCTGATCTGCTCGCCGATGCCAAGGTACAGTCGATTTGCTGGAACGGCACCTCCTCCGGTTGGCTCGGGTTTGAGAGCGACCGCACGCTCCTCGCGGAGATCGAGGCGCGCACCGGCGTCGCCGCATGCTCCTCCGTTCTGGCGATGAACGAGCTTTTGGAGCGTCTCGGCGCGCGGCGCCTCGCCTTCGTCACGCCCTACCTCCCTGAGATCCAGGAGAAAATCCTTGCAAACTACCGGGAGCACGGCTTTGAGATCGCGGCCGAGCGGCATCTCGACGACCCCGGCAACTTTTCCTTCGCCACCTACTCGCAGGACCAGATCCTCGAGATGTGCCGCAGCGTTGCCGCGGCGCGTCCGGACGCGATCCTTGTCTTTTGCACCAATTTCCGGGGCGCCGGGATGGCCGAGATGTTCGAGGCCGAGACAGGCATCCCGGTGCTCGACAGCGTGTCGGCGGCGCTATGGAAATCCCTGAAGGTCGCCGGTGCGGATCCGCGCCGGGTCGCGGGCTGGGGGCGGCTCTTTGATGTCTGACCGCGATCTCGTGGGCTATGGCGGTGCCCCGCCGCGGATCCTCTGGCCCAACGGTGCGCGGGTGGCGGTCTCGGTTGTGGTCAACTTCGAGGAGGGGGCCGAAGCTCAGGTGGGCGACGGCGATCCCATCTCCGAGCGGGTGGGAGAGGTGCTGAGCGTCGTGCCCGAGGGGCTGCGGGATCAGGGCCAGGAGCAGATCTTCGCGTACGGCATGCGGGTCGGGCTCTGGCGGTTTTTGCGCGCGCTCGACGAGACCGCGACGCCCGCCACGTTCTTCATGTGCGGCCGCGCGGCGGCACGGGTGCCGAACCTCGCGCGTGCCGTCGCCCGGAAGGGGCACGAGACCGCGTGCCACGGCTGGCTCTGGCGCACGCATGCGGACTATCCCGATGCCGCGACGGAGCGCGCGGACCTCGTCCGCGCGACCGAGGCCATCGCTGAGGCGACCGGGGCGCCGCCGATCGGCTTTTTCTGCCGCGGATCGGAGAGCCCCTGGACCCGGCCCCTGCTGGCCGAGTTGGGTTACGCCTACACGTCGAACGCCTTCGACGACGATCTGCCCTACCGGGACGCCTCGGGGCTGACCGTCGTGCCGTACTCGCTCGACACCAACGACATGAAGTTCTTTCACCCCAACGGCTTCTCCCGAGGGTGCGAGATGCTGGACTACGTGCGCGACGCACTCAGTCAGCTGCTGACGGAGGCCGCGCGCGGCGCATCGTCGACCCTCTCCCTTGGGTTCCATCTTCGCATCACCGGGCGCCCGGCAAGGTTCAAGGCCGTCACCGAGATCCTCGCCCATTTGTCCGCGCTCGACGGCCAGATCTGGCGCGCACGTCGCATCGACATCGCACGGCACTTCCAAACCCAAACCACTCAACACGGAGATCCCCAGTGAAACCCACCCTGATCGCCGCAGCCCTGGCTGCCGCAGCCGCTGCCCCGGCCCTCGCGGAGACCTCGCTCCGCGCAACCGGCCTCGTCTCGACCCACAAGTTCCACACCGCGCTCGAACAGGAGTTCTACGCCACGCTCGAGGAGAAGACGGGCATTCCCCTTGCGATCAATTTCAACCCACTCGACGTGGTCGGCGTCGACATGCAGGACACGCTCCGGATGGTGCGGACCGGCGCCTTCGACATCGTCCAAAGCACAGTGGGCGCCGCGGCCCGCGACGACGCGTTCCTCGAGGGGATCGATCTCATCGGCGTCTCGACCTCGATGGAGCAACTCGAGGAGGTCGTCGCGGCCTTCATGCCCGAGCTCGAGAAGCGGGTCGCCGAGAAGTTCAACGCCAAGCCGCTCGCCGTCTGGCCCTACGGCCCGCAGGTGTTTTACTGCAACGCAGAGATCGGTGGCCTCGACGATTTCTCGGGCCTTAAGGTTCGCTCCTACACCTCGTCGATGTCGACCCTGATCGAGGCCCTGGGTGCGACGCCCGTCACCATGAGCTTCAAGGAGGTCTATCCCGCGCTTCAGCGGGGCGTCGTGGATTGCGCGATCACCTCGCCGACCTCTGGCAACACCGGCAACTGGCCCGAGGTGACGACACATTTCCTGCCGCTCGGCATCTCCTGGTCGGTGAACGCGCATTTCATCAACCTCGACACGTGGAACGGCTTCTCAGACGAAGAGAAGGCCGCGCTCGAGACCGAGTTCGCGGCCTTCGA
>JBCDHQ010000067.1:0-16216 GCA_038749815.1 Pseudomonadota bacterium
CGCGACAGGGCGCGGGCGCCTTCGTTGCGCACCGCCCGACGGAGTATCCGCTCGGCCGCCGCACACGCTTCAGCGAGAACCTCCGCGCTGCGGGACGGCTGCCGGGGCGCGAGATTCTCGCGCTGGAGACACGGGCGGCCACGGGGCATGAGGCTGCGCAGCTCAACCTCGCGACAGGCGCGCGCGTCCACATGGTCCTCGGTCTCGGGCGGGCAGACGGCGTGCCGCTCTCGCTCAACCAGAGCGTCTTTCCGGCCGCTCTCTTGCCAAACCTGCCCCGGGACCTGAGCGACACCAAGTCGATCACCGCTGCTCTACGGCGCGGAGGCATCCTTGACTATACGCGCGCGCACACAAGGCTCAGCGCGGAAATCGCCACAGCGACGCAGGCCGGCCAGCTTGACCTCCCCCTCGGCGCGGCCCTCCTCCGGACGGAGGGCCTCAACGTCGACCCCACCGGACGCCCGGTTGAGTTCGGCACAACCTGGTTTGTGGGGGACCGGGTCACCCTGACCGTGGGAGGGGAGTGACCTACCCTCCGTATCGCTCCAAAAACGCCTCGGCGGGGAGCGTGCGAAACGCCTCGAGCGCCTCTCGCAGGCGCGCGTGATCCCAGTCCCACCAGCCGAGGGCGATCAGCCGCTCGGCAATCGCCTCCGGCTGGCGACGCCGGATTTCCTTCGCCGGAACGCCAGCCACAATGGTGTAGGGCGCGACATCTCGGGTGACGACCGCACCGGAGCCGACGACCGCACCGTGGCCGACGGTCACCTCCGGTTTCACCTGAGCATTATGGCCAAGCCAGGTGTCGTGCCCGATCCAAGCACGGCGCGTGCGCCTCTTCTCGAACCAACTCGCATCGTGGTCCGCATCATCCCAGTAATCCGAGGATCGGTACAGGAAATGGTGCAGGCTCGCCCGGTCGAGCGGGTGATCGGTCGCCCCAATCCGAACGCCGCTTGCGATGTTGGCGAACTTGCCGATTGTTGCGTTGGCGAAATCGCAGCTCCGCGCGCAGTAGGAGTAGTCGCCGATCTCGCAATTGGCGATGTTGGTGCTCCGCCCAATCTCGACATACCGCCCGAACGTCGCGTTCTGGATCGAGCAATCTGCATGAATCAGCGGCGCCTCAGCCGAGAGCTTTTTCGGCATCAGAACGGGTAGTCCTCGCCTGTGAAACGGATGAAGTGGCCGGAGCGCGACATGTCGAGGCCGCGCGCGATCCTCAAGATCGCGGCGCCCACATGGTCGGGATCCTCATCCGCAGCGTTGCCCCCCATATCCGTGCGCACCCAGCCGGGATTGATGAGGGCCACCGCAATTCCCTCCGGCGCAAGGTCCGTGGCGAGCCCTTGCATCACCTTGTTGAGCGCCGCCTTGGAGGCCCGATAGGCGATCCGGTCCGATGATTTTGACTTCGCCGGCTCCGTCATCGTCGCCATCTGAGTGGACACCGACACGATCCGCGCGCCCGAGCGCTGACGCAGCGCCGGTAAGCAGCCCTGCGCGACGGCCAGCGGCGCAAGCGTGTTGATCTTCACCGTCTCGAGAAACGCGTCCCAATTTGTGGAGAGCGTCGTCTGCTCCTCGTTTGGGGGCCCGATCACGCCTGCGTTGTTGATCAGGATGTCGAGGGGCGGCACACCCGAGAACGCATTGGCGATCGTCTCGGTCTCGGCCATGTCGCAGACAATCAGCACGATCCCCTCGCCGAGATCGGCGCGCGTCGCTTCCGCCACCGCCTCGGTCCGGACAGTGCCGAGCACGTCGAGCCCCTCGTCAAGGGCTGCCCTGGCCATCGATCGCCCGAGCCCTCGGTTGACGCCCGTGATCAGAACGCGCGTCACGGTGCGACGCCTTGGGTCAGGCGGCGCGAGAACCGGGTCAGGAGCATCACCATCAGCACCACCAGAACGAGGTTGCAGGTCACTTATGTCTTTTGCGTCTGGATCGCCCAAACAAGCAAGAGCCTGATGCGTCAGCGCGCACTGCCGCCGCCGATCACTGCGAAAGCCCCGCCTCAGCGCCCCAAAGTGGAAGGTTCGAAGTGTTGGATGCCTTGCGCGTGCCGTCCCCCAAGGGCCAAGGACGAGAACATGGTCCCGCCGCTGGTTTGAGCCGCCGACCTCACAGACCAAAGGAGGCCGTGCCGCTGCGCGTGGAGGTCCGGGGCGGGGCGGGCGAGCCTGGCGGCTGCGCCCTCATGGATCAGCGGCGCACCAGCTCCGACGCGCCCCTTGGGCGCAGGCCGTTTGGGCGAGGCCATTGCGTCTATGTCTGGGGAGCACGCTCCAAGCGCCGGCGCGGGACTGCATTTGAGATAGCGGCGCTCATCCGCCAGCATCAGGACCGAACCCCGCATCGGAAACCTCTACGACGGAGCGCATGCGGTCGGCCTCACGCCAAAGCTTAGGCTCGGCCGGGGCCACGTCGCGGGAGGCGCGGAGATCCGGCGGCTCGCGGAGAAAAGCGAGGTGGTGCGAACGGGCCACAGGATCGCCGGCAAGACCATCTGCGAGCGCATTACAGAGACCGGTGTTCACCCGCAGCGGGGCAACGGCGCTCCCGAACCAAGTTCCGTATGCTCCCCGGAGCCAATACCGCTCTCCGTGAGCGCAATAGCATCGCCCACAATCGCTGACGCCCCCGTCGTCCCGAGCGCCAGTGCCGCACTGCCGAGGCGGACGGCCTGATGACCACCCCCTGAACCGGGGGCGGAGATTGGGGGAGGGCCGCTGCGGATCGAGTTCCATCGGACAGCACGAAGCCCGCCGCCGGGCAGATCTTATCAGGGACGCCGCGAACTCGGACGCAGTCCCAGGTGCTCTGGCAGCCTGTCAGACCTGGGCACAATGGCTGATCGGGGTGCGCGACGGAGACGCATCGGCACTCAAGGAACACTTATCGCCAAACGCCCTGACTGTGATCGGATCCGATGGCCATGCCACTCGGGTCTTGGGTGCAGAAGTGGCTCGCGCCACTCATGTGTGCGGCTCCGCCGAGGTCCGGCGCAATGTCGGCCGCCCTTTGGCGCCGCGCTGCCCGTCATCACGCCCCTAAGTCAGGTCGGAGCCCTCGGGACTTCGCTGGTGCGCGAGGCACCTGGGTTCTTTTGGGCGATGTCAGCGCAGGCGGCGTCGAAGATCTCCGATGCTCTCGCCCGACCATCGCCGGAAGCCGCTGGCATCGGCATAGCCGAGCCGGTGCGAGACGTCATCAACCGAGGCGGTCGGGCTCGCGATCAAGAGGACACGCGCCCGCTCGATCCGCCCCTCCTCGACCAGCTCTCGCAGCGCAACCCCGTGTCGCGCGGTGAGCCTCTGAGCCGAGCGGAGGCTCAACCGCGCCCGCTTGGCGATCTCCGGCGCCGTTGGCGCACGCCCCTCCTGGAGCATCCAGGAAATCACGCGCCTCAGCCGTTGAAGCTCAACCGGATGTTGATCGCGGCGCCGCCGCCGTCGGAGCTCGGCCACGTAGTTCTCGAACAAATGGGCCGCGATGGGACTGGGCGAGCGGTTCTCAGCCTTGAGCGCGGACCGCGTGATGACGAGAGCAACGCCCCCCTCGTCGGTCCCGAACTGCACGGGCGCCCCGAAGACCTCCGCATAGGCCGCGCGGCTCCCGTTGCGCTCGATCTCAAAGCGGACCTCTGCGGGGCGCATCTCCGACCCGAAATGGTGGCCGAGGAACCGGTTCACCATTGCAGCGCAGGCTTCGAGCGTGCGGCCATTGTCCAAAGCGTCGTAGGGGTGCCAGGCGCGGAGGGCCACGAATGACGCGGACGTCTACCGATCGATCGACGCCCGCTCGCTGATCAAGTCTTCGTTGCGCGCAAAGATCAAAGGCGCCTGCGCCGCGTGCCGCGCCAATGTGCCGACATCGCCAAGGAGACCGAGCGGTGCCTCGGCCGCCATCGACAAGGTCAGCGGTCTGGCCGCGCTCTCCAGTTTTCTCGACATAAACGACCAGAGCGCGGGCAAAACGTCATCTGGCGCACGCTCATCCCAAGTGTTCAACCTCGCGATCGACTGGCCTATGGCCTCCTCAATCGAGTGTGGCGACAGTCCGCGCGAAAGGGCAAACGCAAGTGTTGGCAACACCAGCGCGGAAGAGCCGGTTCTCGCCGCTAATTCATCAGAAATATTCACATAACTGAGCGCCCTCTCGATGTGGCCGTTACATATCCTAAACTATGAAATACAGCGTATTTTTTTGAGATTGTTGTGGAGTTTGGCGTGAATGGCCCGTCCAATGCGGTTTTTGGCGCACCGACCCCAACCGTTGGGCAGCCGTGGTCTGATATACTCGCACCACCGCCTCGCCTCACGCAGGCAGTCGGTCCCGCACCTCCACGCCGCGATCCGCCTTCGAGCGATGAGTGTCGACAAGGACATGACATGACAACCAACCGGACGAGCTTCTTCGACGCGGGTGGTTGCGATCAGGTCATCTTTCAGTTCGACGGCAACAACAATGATCCGGCCGACATCGCCGCAATGCCCATCGCAGCGCTGATCGCGGCGGCCGCCGGGTTCTCACGCAGTCTGGGCATCGCGACCCACAGCTATGAGGGCCACGTGGAGGACGCCACCGAGGCCCTGGTCGCGATGCTCAACAGCGGTGAGAAGGTGCTGATCCTCGAGGGCGGTCCCATGACCGCCACCCATGACGCGTTGGCGCGGGTCAGCGCCGCGAACCACTCAAACATCACGATCGTCACGCACTCGGTTTGGAACGAGACTCAGGGCGTGCTCTGGGCCGACATGAAGACCCTCTTTCCCGATGTCACCTTTGTCAGCATCGCAGATCGCAACGGCTGGACGACGCCCACCGAGAACGCGCCCGGCAGCGGGTTCAAAAGCAACGGGTGGGACTGGCTCGACGCGTCTGACGATCCAATTCTGCAGGAGGCCAACGGCATCATGGACCTGGCCAACGGCCTGGACGGGTCGGTGTCTGTGCCGGTCGGCAAGACCCCAAACTACCACGACATCTCAGATGGTGCGTCCGACGCCGGCATGTTGCTCTGGGCCCTGACGGAAACGGACCCGACCGTGCGGCAAGATCCGCGAGACGCCCGGGCCTTCATCGAAGCCAGCGCCCCGCTGGAGAGAGTCAGCGCCGACCCGATGCCCACCGGCTCAAACACTGAGGCCCCCCCTTATCCTGTCCACGGCATCGTCCGAGGGACAGCCGTCATGGAAGCGGAGGATGGCATCCGTGTCCTCGACGACAGCAGGTCCAGCTGGGCGAAGTTTGGCGACCGTCGGCGTGTCACCACCGATTTCGGCGATGGTGTCGACATCGACGGATACACCGGCGACGGCGTTCTCTGGCGTGACGATGTCGGCGACAAGATCAACCCCGGCAACGGCGAAAGCTGTGTCGATCCGAAGTGGATCCATCAAACCACGCCGATGGCCTACACTTTCACCATCGACGAGGCGGACCGGGGCGGAAAGCACGACATCGGCGTTCGGATGATCAAACCCGAGGGTCAGGGCGTCGACGCGCGCAATGACGTCTACTTTGCCACCGCCGCCGGGGAGCCCATTCTCAACCACAAGCCAAGCATCGCCGATGTCAGCTCCGGCGGTGAGTTGGACTGGACCAAGGTGTACGCCAACGGTCGGGGCGAGGAGACAGGGTTCGACGGCGGAACACCCGGTCCGGGGCGGTCCAGGAAGAAGGACAGTCTGGCCGCTTTCTCTTCGTTCCGCTCCCTCAGGATTATGGGGGCGATTGGACGCTCTACGTCACCGCGCGGTCAAACAAGGTCGCGATCGATCAGATCCAAGTTGTCCACCAGAGCGAGGTGGACTTTTCCGGCAAGCAACATGCGATGACCTTCGATGCAAGTCTTGGATCAACGAAGGTCGCGGGCGGCTCCACGGTCGAGGCCCGGCTCGAGATGGGAACGGAGACGGTCCCTCAAGCCGATGCGGACGGTTGGGTGAGCGTGCTGTTCGAGGAGGCGATCGAGGACGCCGTTGTCGTCATGGGCCCGGTCAGTTGGGCCCACGGAGATGCGGCCACGCCCGTGGTGCGCAATGTGACAGAAACGGGGGTCGAGTTTCGGATCGCCGAGTGGCACTATATGGACGGCGAGCGTGCGCGACCGGAAACTGTCAGTTGGATGGCGGCTTCTGAGGGCACCCACAGACTTGAGGATGGGACGCTCGTTCAGGCTGGCCTGGCCGATGCCGCCACCGGGACCGTCTCCGACGTGGCGTTCGACACCGGCTTTGAGACGGCGCCGGTCCTCTTCACTCAAGCGGTGCCTGGTTCTGCCAGCGACACCCCGACACTGGTATCGCGCAGCGATGCCGTCACTGGGGAGGGGTTCGAGGTCCGACTGCAGACGGAAGATGCCCTAGGAGGGACATCCGCCTCGGACAGCGTCGCCTGGATCGCCGTTGACCAGGGCGAGAGTGTCGCCGTCTCAACCGGTCGGACCAACGCGGCGTTCAAGTGGGAGAGCACTCGCGTCACCGAATTCGATCCGGGCGAGGACGTTTTCATGGCCAGCACGCAGACCCTGCGCGACGAAGACACGGCCACCGTGCGCTACACGACCACCAGGGACGGCGGCCTCAACGTCAGAGTGCACGAGGATCAATCCGTCGATTGGAACCAGAACCATCGCCACGAGCGGATTGGACACCTCACTGCAGAGGCCGAGGCGTTCGACCTCTTCGACCTGCCCGAAGCAGCGTACTCGTGGCTCCTTGCCGCCTGACCCAAGGCCCACCGCAGGATCGGCCGGGCCTTTTTTGGGGGCCGGCGGCCCTGGAGCGTGCCGTCCCAAAGTCACGCGGACTGTGCCAAAGGTGTGTCGCAGAGAACGCGCCTGAGCGTGCCTGTCCTGCGTCAGTTCAGGCGGATCACGTCACTTTGTGATCCGCCACGTCCTCGGCGACTGATCACCGCGCTCGGATGGCCGCTTGCCAAGGACAGGGCTGAGCCCCGGACGAACGAACGCGCATCCGGCTGAAGTATGCGGGGACCAACCGGTGCCGGAACGGCTCGCCCCCGCGGGCACCGGACGTCCCGCTCCATCCGTCTCCTTCATGGCTGGCCGGTTGAGACGGCCGTGACCCCAGACGGCGCGACGATCCGTCTTGCGCCGCCAGTCGGGCCACCGTCTGCGCCCCTCGCGGCCCCAAATGGTCTGCGAGAGGAGGCCGCACCCGCGGCCGCGTCTCATCCATCTCCTCCGTGACGACCTCAGGTTCCGGGCTGCGCAGATGGGTCGGAGACCCGGAGGGCCTCGCACCCTTGTATGGGGGGCGGCCCATGTCCCGCGTTTTGGCCTGGCGCGCCAGGACGCGCTGGCCCGATCTGAGGGCATCGGGGTCTCGCTTCGCACGGGCGCGGCAAGGGTGGCAGAGCGACCCGAGATCGCCTATATCGCGCCTGTTATGGCGACGGCGACACGACACCGGATCTACAAAATGCACGGGCTCGGCAATGATTTTGTCGTGCTGGATGAGCGTGTGGAGACAGGTCAGACGGTCACCGCCGAAGCGGCGCGCCGCCTCGCGGACCGTCGCACTGGGATCGGCTGCGACACCGTAGTCGCGATCCTGCCGGGTCAAAATGGCTTTGAGGCCGGGCTCAAGTTTTTCAATGCCGACGGCTCGCCGGCATCCGCCTGCGGCAATGCAACCCGCTGCGTCGCGAAGATGCTGATGGAGGAGAGCGGGAGGGATTGTGTCGAGCTCGGCGCGTTTGACTGGCGGGCCTCTGAGGAGCGGCGTCCAGACGACCTCTTCCGCCCGTTGCTCTGCGAGCGCGGCTCGGGCGGAGATGTGAGGGTCAACATGGGCCCGCCGGTCCTCGAGTGGGATCGGATCCCGTTGGCGCGCGCCCTGGACATCGATGCGCTGCCGCTGCCGGGCCGGCCGTCGGCGGTGGCAATGCCGAACCCCCATTGTGTGTTTTTCGTCGAGGATGCAGCCTCCGTTGACCCGGCCGACCGGGGACCCGGTGTGGAGCACGATCCTCTCTTCCCGGATCGCACCAATGTGGAGTTTGTCTCGGTCGCAGCGCCCGATCGCCTTCGGATGCGGGTGTGGGAGCGGGGCGGGATGGTCACCCGGGCCTGTGGTTCGGGGGCTTGCGCCGCTGTCGTCGCGGCCGCCCGACGCGGGTTGACCGGGCGCACCGTGTCGGTCGACCTCGATGGCGGAACGCTCGGCATCGACTGGCGCGAAGACGGCGTTTGGATGACGGGTGGCGCCACGATGGTGGCCGAGCTTCACATCGCACCAGAGTTCTGGGCCGCCGAATGACGCTGCGATTCGAGACGTTTGGCTGCCGACTGAACGCCTATGAAACCGAGGCGATGCGCGATCTGGCGAGCCAGGCCGGAGTGGAGGGCGTGGTGGTCGTCAACACCTGCGCCGTGACCTCCGAGGCCGTGCGACAGTCGCGCCAACGGATCCGGCGCCTGCGCCGCGACCATCCCGATGCGAAGATCGTCGTGACGGGGTGTGCCGCTCAGACCGACCCTGAGAGCTACTCCGGGATGGCCGAGGTCGACCACGTCGTCGGCAATCTCGAGAAAATGCAGCCGGAGACCTGGGCCCGCCTCACCCCTGATCTGATCGGCGAGACGGAGCGGGTTGTGGTCGATGACATCATGTCAGCGACAACGACGGCCGGGCATCTCATCGACGGTTTTGGCACCCGGTCGCGGGCCTATGTTCAAGTGCAGAACGGCTGCGACCATCGGTGCACGTTTTGCATCATTCCCTATGGCCGCGGTCCCTCCCGCTCAGTCCCGGCGGGCGTCGTGGTCGAGCAGATCCGCCGGCTTGTCGCGCGCGGCTATATGGAGGTCGTGCTGTCCGGCGTCGATCTGACAAGCTGGGGCGCCGATCTGCCGGGGCGCCCGCCTCTGGGGGATCTCGTTCAGCGCATCCTGCGGCTGGTGCCCGATCTGCCACGCCTCCGGTTGAGCTCCATCGACCAGGTGGAGGCGGATGCGGCGCTCCTCGACGCCATCGGCTCGGATCTGCGGGTGATGCCGCATCTCCACCTCTCGCTCCAAGCAGGGGGCGATCTGATCCTCAAACGGATGAAACGCCGCCATCTCCGCGATGATGCCATCCGCTTTTGCGAGGAGATCCGGGCCCGGCGGCCGGAGGTGGTGTTCGGCGCGGATCTGATCGCCGGCTTTCCGACGGAGACGGAGGCGATGTTCGGCGACACGCTCGATTTGGTGGAGGCCTGCGGGCTCACCTGGCTCCACGTCTTTCCGTTCTCTCCCCGGCCGGGGACGCCAGCGGCGCTGATGCCAGCGGTTGCGCCATCCGAGATCCGGGAGCGTGCGCGCCGTCTCCGCGCGCTCGGCGCCGCGCGTGTTGCGGCCTACCTCGCCGCGGAGGTCGGACAGACCCGCCCGCTCTTGATGGAGCGGCCGCGGATGGGGCGCACCGAGCAGTTTGCAGAAGTCGAGACCAGCGCCGATCACACACCTGGGACACTCGTCACCGCCCGGATCAAGGCGGCCGGTGCGCGCCACCTCATCGCCGCCTGATGCACCCGAACCAGGCCTTCCGCGCGCCGGGTCGCGACGCAAACCTCGCCTTCGCCGCGGCGCGCGGGTTTGGCGTGCTGACGGTGTCAGGCCCGGACGGGCCGCTTGCCGCGCATGTGCCCTTCATCCTCGACGGCCCGCATTGGGAGGCCCATCTTCTCCGCTCAAACCCGCTCTACCGAGCGCTCGAGGCGCCGCTCCCGGCGCTTGTGATCGTCTCCGGACCCGACGGGTACGTCTCGCCCGACTGGTACGAGACGCCCGACCAGGTCCCGACCTGGAACTATATCGCCGTGCACCTTCGCGGCACGCTCCGGCGGTTGGATCCGGACGGGATCCTCGCCCACTCCGCCCGGCTGTCGGCCCAGTTCGAAGGCAGGCTCGAGAAACGGCCCTGGACGCTCGACAAGATGAGCGACGGCGTGGCGGCGCGGATGGCACGGGCGATCGCGCCCGTCGCGCTCGACATCTCCAGCGTTGAGGGGACCTGGAAGCTCAACCAGAACAAAGATGACGTCGCCCGTCACGCCGCTGCTGCGCATATGGACGAGACGCAGGGACAGGAGCTCGGGGCGCTTAGCGCATTGATGCGAAACCCGCCACGCACCGATTGATTTGCGCCTTGGGGGAGGTCGGCCTATCTTCTTCGTCGAACCACGGAGGATCTCTCATGGCTGCACCGATTGCCCCGATCGCCCTCACCGCGCTCCGCTGGGGCAGCATTGCCGCGCTGGCCTATCTCGCCGCGCGCCGGACACAGGCAGCCCCAAAGGAGGTCTGGCGCGAGCAGGCCCTCGATGAGGCGCCCGAGGGGATCGAACTCACCACCGACGGCTCGGAGGCTGAGCGGAACGTGCATGGCGCGGCGCGGCTCAACCGAACGATCCGCTTCGGCAGCGGACCGGGGGTGGAGATTGACATCTCAGCACTCGGTCGGATCCGCATTCGTCGGGGCGTATGATGCTCGAGCTCTATGTCTCGCCGCCCTCGCCCTATGTCCGGAAGGTCCGTGTGCTGCTGGCGGAGATCGGGCGGACCGACGCCGTCAAGATGACCCCTGTGACCGTGCGTCCCGGCGACAGCGGGGCGCTGCCGCTGGCCCAGGTGCCGCTCGGCAAGATCCCGGCGCTTGCACGGGATGACGGACCGACGCTCTACGACAGCCGCGTCATCACGCGCTATCTCGATGCGACCTTCGAGGGCGGCCTCTACCCCGAGCCGCCGCGCCTTTGGGAGACGTTGACGCTCGAGGCGACGGCGGACGGGATCCTCGATGCGGCCGTGATCATGGTCTACGAAGGACGGATGCGGCCGGCGGAGCGGCAGCACGAGCCCTGGCTCGACGCACAGTGGGCAAAGGTCGAACGCGCGCTCGACGCGGTCGAGAGCCGCTGGATGGCGACCCTCGCCGCGCCAGTGGACATAGGCCAATTGGCGCTGGGCTGTGCACTCGGCTACTTGGATTTCCGCCACGCCAGTCGGAATTGGCGGTCCACTCGCCCGCAGCTCGACGCGTGGGAGCGGAGCTTTGCCACGCGCGACAGCCTCAGAACGACGCGCCCAGAGGGCTAGGCGCGTCCGATCGCCGGCAGTATCTGATCGCCGACCAGGCGGTTGAGAACGCCGCCATGTCCGCTGTACCGGGCCGGCAGCGTGGGGTCGGAGGTGATCGCGATCACCGTCTCGATCTGGGGCACGACATAGATCATCTGCCCGCCATAGCCCCGGGCATAGTAGACCCGCCGTCCGGACATAATCGTCTGGAACCAGCCGTAGCCATATTGGTGACCCGAAAAGGGTGAGCGGGCACGGGGCGTCCACGCGGCCTGCATCATTTGCTCCGAGATCACCCGCTCCTCACCGGCGAGACCGCCGGCGAGCGCCATTTCGCCAAAGCGGATCATGCCGTCGGGGCTCATCGCCATGTTGTTGCCCCCCATGTAGATCCCACGTGGATCGCGGGTCCATGGCGGCAGGTCGATGCCGAGGGGCTTGCCCAGCCACTCCGCCGCCAAGGCATGTGTGCTGCGGCCAGACGCGCGCGTCAACGCCGCGGAGAGGAGGTGGAAGTCACCGGTGGAGTAGCTCATCCGCGTGCCGGGCCGCGACACCACCGGCTGGCGGAGGATGTAGCCGATCCAGTCCCGCGACGAGACCCAGTCGCCATAAGCCGCGCCGGAGGTCCGCACCAGGCCGGAGCGCATCGACATCAGGTGGTCGAGCGTGATGTCCGCGACCTGCGGGCTCATCTTCCGGGGTGCGAGATCGCCCAAAAGCGGCAGGACCTTTTGCCGGGTCCCGCTGAGGATCCCCTTGTCGATGGCGATCAAAACAAGGGTCGCAAGCAGGGTCTTCGAGACGGATTTGACATTGACCGGCGTGCCGAGGCCTGCACCGCGGAACGCCTCCGCAACGTGGCGTTCGCCCTTGATGGAAATCGTGAGGGAGTGGAGCTGCGTGACATCGCGGGCGAAGTCCCGCGCCTCGTCCATTCGGGCCGGGTCGACCCACTGCGTCGCCGCCTGCTGAGGATGAGAGGGCGCCAATACTGTCACGCCGAGGCCGCCCAACACAGCCCTGCGTGTTACTCGTGCCATAAACGCGTCTCCTTCTTCGTTCCGTCCTGCGCCGCCCACCGATCAATTGGGCGGTCCATGGTCCCCCTTAGGATCACTCCGATGCCTTTGACCGATACTGCAAGCATTTCAGAAAATCACCCATTCAAATGATGCAATTCTGTTCGATCTCGGGTCACGGTGCAGGGATCCCACAGCGAGCGCGCGCTGCTCGAATGACATCGTGAGCGTCGCATGACGTGTTGCTTTTAACACGGTTTGATCCATTTCGCGCCGGGATGGGGAGGGACTTGTGATCACGACTGTCGACACTTGCGCGAGACGATGGCAGGAGCCGCCCGTTTCAGCCTGCAATTGACCCACCCCCGCATTGTTGCCTAAACCCCGCGCGCGCCGCATGACCCGAACATCCCGACCCGAAGGAGCAGACCCCCGATGCGCATTGGTATTGTCACGGAGCTGAGCGCGGACGAGGCGCGCGTCGCCGTGTCCCCGCAGAGCATTCCGCAGCTGAAAAAGCTCGGCTACGAGGTCGCTGTCCAGTCGGGCGCAGGGCTCCGCTCCAAATTCTCGGACGACGCGCTCAGCGAAGCGGGCGCGGAGATCCTCTCCGACGCCGCCGCGGTCTACGCCGGCACGGACGTGATCCTGAAGGTCAATGCGCCCGAGGAAGGCGAGATCGCGCAGATGCGCGAGGGCCAGATCCTGATCTCCTTCATTTGGCCGGTGGCCAATGAGGCGCTTCTCGAGGCGCTGAAAGCCAAGGGGGTGTCCACGGTCGCCATGGACATGGTGCCCCGGATCAGCCGGGCTCAGAAGATGGACGCGCTCTCCTCGATGGCCAATATTGGTGGCTACCGGGCGGTTGTTGAGGCGGCGAACAATTTCGGGCGGTTCTTCACAGGTCAGGTGACCGCAGCGGGCAAAGTGCCGCCCGCGAAAGTTCTGGTGGTGGGCGCAGGGGTTGCGGGCCTCGCCGCAATCGGGGCTGCGACATCGCTCGGCGCGATTGTCTATGCGTTTGACGTGCGCCCCGAGGTGGCCGAGCAGATCAACTCGATGGGGGCCGAGTTCGTGTTCCTCGAATTCGAGGACACGCAGGACAGCAGCGCCTCGGGTGGTTACGCCGCCCCCTCGAGCCCGGAGTTTCGGGAGAAGCAGCTCGAGAAGTTCCGCGAGCTGGCACCGGAGATGGACATTGTCATCACAACGGCGCTGATCCCGAACCGCCCTGCCCCGGTCCTCTGGACGAAGGACATGGTCGAGGCAATGAAGCCCGGCTCCGTCATCGTCGACATGGCGGCCGAGCGGGGCGGAAACTGCGAGCTCACGGTCAAGGACGAGCTCATTGAGACCGAAAACGGCGTGAAAATCGTCGGCTACACCGATTTCCCGTCGCGGATGGCCGCGCAGGCCTCGACGCTCTACTCGACGAACCTCCGGCACATGGTGACCGATCTCACGCCAGAGAAGGACGGGACACCCAAGATCGACCTCGAGGATGACGTGATCCGGGGCGCGCTGGTGACGCATGCGAGCGAAATCACCTTCCCGCCGCCGCCGCCCAAAGTGAAGGCGATCGCGGCCGCGCCAAAGACCGAAAAACCGAAGGAGCTGACGCCCGAGGAGAAACGCGCGCAAGAGATCGCGGCCTTCAAGGCACAGACGCGCCAGCAAGTCATCCTGATCGCCATCGGTGCGGCCCTCGTCCTCGGCGTCGGGCTGATCGCACCGGCGAGCTTCATGCAGCACTTCATCGTGTTCGTGCTCTCGGTCTTTATCGGCTTCCAGGTGATCTGGAACGTGGCACACAGCCTTCACACGCCACTGATGGCGGTGACGAACGCCATCTCGTCGATCATCATTCTGGGGGCGCTCATTCAGATCGGGTCGAGCTCGATCCTGATCACGATCCTGGCCGCGGCCGGCATCTTGATGGCGGCAGTGAACATTTTCGGCGGCTTCCTGGTGACACGGCGGATGCTCGCCATGTTCCAGAAATCCTGATCGCGCGGGGACGAGAACCATGGAATTCGGGTTTACGATTGCGGCTTACGCGGTGGCCGCGGTGCTCTTCATCCTCTCGCTCGGGGGGCTTTCCGGACAGGAGAGCGCCAAGCGCGCGGTCTGGTACGGGATCGTCGGCATGGCGATCGCGGTCGTCGCGACGATCGCGGGTCCGGGCTCGGGTCTTGCGGTGGCCTCGGTCGTTCTGATCGCGATCGGCGCGGTGGTCGGCCACCAGCTCGCCACCCGGGTCCAGATGACCCAGATGCCGGAGCTTGTGGCGATCATGCACTCGCTCGTGGGCCTTGCGGCCGTCTTCGTCGGGTTCAACGCCGATATCGAGCTTGGCCGGGTCGCCGCCCTGCTGACCACGGAGGGGCTGCCCTTCCCGCAGCCCGAGGGCCCGCTCAGCGATGCGGCCTATCAGTTGACCGGCGGCCTCTCGAGCTTTGCCGCCCTTCTCGCCAAGAAAACCGCGGTCGAGGTGGGGATCCTCAGGGTCGAGCTGGTGCTTGGCATCTGGATCGGCGCTGTGACCTTCACGGGCTCCGTCATTGCCTATGGCAAGCTGGCGGGCAAAGTCGATTCGGCAGCCAAGCAGCTGCCGGGCGGTCATCTTTTAAACGCGGGCGCCGCGGCGCTCTCGGTCGTGTTGATGTTTGCCTACCTCGCGGATGCGGGGAGCTGGACGCTCGTCCTCCTCACCATCGCGGCGCTCTTCATCGGGTATCACCTGATCATGGGGATCGGCGGCGCCGACATGCCGGTCGTGGTCTCGATGCTGAACAGCTATTCCGGCTGGGCGGCGGCGGCGATCGGCTTCTCGCTCGGCAACGATCTTCTGATCGTTGTGGGCGCGCTGGTGGGGTCCTCGGGTGCGATCCTCTCCTACATCATGTGTAAGGCGATGAACCGGAGCTTCATCTCGGTGATCCTCGGCGGCTTCGGCGGCGCCAGCGGAGAGCAGCAGGCGGTCGAGGGCGAGATGATCGCCACCGATGCCGACAATGTGGCCTCGGCGCTCGAGGATGCCGACAGCATTGTGATCATCCCGGGCTACGGCATGGCGGTCGCCCAGGCGCAGGGCTCGATCTCGGAGCTGACGAAGCGGCTCCGCTCGAAGGGCAAGGAGGTGCGGTTCGCAATCCATCCCGTGGCGGGCCGTCTGCCGGGGCACATGAACGTCCTCCTCGCCGAGGCCAAGGTGCCCTACGACATCGTGCTCGAAATGGACGAGATCAACGACGACTTCCCGGAGACGGATGTCTCGATCATCGTCGGCTCGAACGACATCGTGAACCCTGCGGCGCAGGACGATCCGAACTCGCCCATCGCCGGTATGCCCGTGCTGGAGGTGTGGAAGTCGAAGCAGGTCTTCGTGTCGAAGCGCGGCAAGGGGACGGGGTATTCGGGCATCGAGAACCCGCTCTTTTTCAAGGACAACACGCGGATGCTCTACGGAGACGCGAAGAAGTCCGTGGATGAGCTTCTGCAGCGGATCACCTGAGCCGACCCCGCGTGCCGGCCGCCCTCAGGCGGTGGCCGGGCGGCGCCCGCCGCCCCGTGTGAAGTAGACCACGAGGCTGAGGTCGACGGCGGTGACCAGAACATTCCAAGCATAAAGCCAGACGAGCGGGCTGAGTGTGCCGTCCGTCTGCCACTCCGCAATCTGCGAGACGACGCCCGTCGCATAGCCCATGCAAACGAGGCCCACGAAGAACACGCTCTTGCCGATCGCCGCGCGCACGCGGATCATCCGTGCGATCGACCAGTACCAACCGATCGAAAACGAGAGCAGCATCAGGCCCTCCAGGACTTCGTGGAACATCATGACGGCCCTCACAGCTCTCCGGCTGCGAACAGCTAACGGAGGGGGTCCTGACCGTGATGTGATGATCCTGACACTCAAGGATCACAAAGTCACTCAGGCGGGCGCGGACCTCGGATCGCGCGGCATCCGGGCCCGCGCGACGAGCGTTGAGCCCGCGAACGCGGCCACGCCCCAGACTGCGCCATGGAGGCTGCCGGAGACCAGGCCGCCCAAATAGGCGCCGATGTTGCACCCGTAGCCGAGCCGCGCGCCGTAGCC
>JBCDHQ010000068.1:0-16201 GCA_038749815.1 Pseudomonadota bacterium
GCGGTCGGCATGGCGTAGCGTCCTGCGGTGAACGGGGTGTCCTCGCCGCTGTCATAGACAAAGACGCGGAGCGCATCGCCGGTCTCGAGGGCCGCCGTGAACTCGGCGAGCTCGGCCTGGTAGCTCTCGACCAGCGCCTCGGCTTCCGCCTCGACCCCGAAGATGCGACCGAGGTTCAGGAGATCTGCGTACATGTCGTCGAGGCTCGCCTTCTCCTTCTCCATAATGTGGGTGCAAGATTCGGTCAGCTCGTAGACCTTGATGCCGAACGGGGAGAGCGTCTCGGGCGTGACCTCGCCTCCGACCTTCATGCCGTAGTTCCAGCCGGCGAAGAAGAAATCGGCATCGGCGCCGACCAGCACCTCCTTCGACGGGTACTTCGCGGAAAGCTCCGGCAGCTCCTCGACACCGGCCCGCATCTCTTCGTCGAGCGTCTTCCAACCCGAGATCCCGGTGTAGCCCACCATCCGATCCGCAAGACCGAGGACCAGCATCATCTCGGTCAGGTTGACATCGTTCGAGATCGCGCGTTCGGGCGGCGCGTCGAAGGTCACTGTGCGGTTGCAGCTCTGGACTGAGGTCTCGGCGGCCGCGAGACCAGCACTCAACGGAATGGCCAGTGTGCAGAGGAGCGTGTGCTTCACGGAAGCCTCCTTTCAAGGTGGAAGGTCAGGTGCGTGCGGCCGCTTGGCGCGAGGCGTTCGTGTCGTGCGGAGACATCGAAGGCGCCTGAGACGGCATCCTCGGACAGAACGGTCTCGGGCGGCCCAAAGCCGAGCGTCTGCCCCTCCTTGAGGAGGAGGACGTCGTCGCAGACCTCGCCGGCCATATTGAGGTCGTGGAGCGAGGTGACGATCGTCAGCGGCAGGTCACGGATCAGCTTGAGCGTCTCAAGCTGGTGTCTGATGTCGAGATGGTTGGTCGGCTCGTCGAGGATCATGAGCCGTGGCTCCTGCGCCAGAGCTCTGGCCACCATCACGCGCTGCCGCTCGCCGCCGGAGAGGGTGCCCAAATGCCGTGCCGCAAAGCCGTGCAAATCCAACCGGTCGAGGGCTGCCTCCGTCAGGCGGGCGTCTCGTGCGCCGCCGCTGCCGCCAAACCCGCGGCGATGTGGGGTTCGGCCGAGTGCGACGATCTCGCGGACCGAAAGCGCAAAGTCAGTCGGCTGCTCTTGCAGCACAGCGGCAACCCGGAGCGCCGTTGCGCGCGCGGAGAGCGTCCAGATGTCATCGCCGTCGACTGACACGGTCCCCGATGTCGGGCGGTGGAACCGGTAGAGCAGCCGCAACAGCGTGGATTTCCCGGCGCCGTTCGGCCCGACAACGCCAAGAACCCGGCCGGCGCCAAGCTCGAAGCTCGTCGGATGGAGGATCGTCGTGCCGGAGCGCGGGGCATGCCAGCTCGCCCCTCGCACGGACAGGCTCGCCGCTCCGGCTGTGTTTCGTTGATCAGGCGCATGATCAACATTGTCTTTCACAGCCGCGCCCTCGCTTCGCCGGCACCGGATGACGCGTCTTCACCGCCGCTGACCGAGGATCTCTCTTTGAGGTGTGTGCCTGTCGATGCATTGGCCTCAGGCGCAAGGAGTGTCACGAGGTCGGACGCAGTGTCAGGCGGGGGCAAGCGCCCCAAGATGCGCGCCCGCAGAGGTTCCGGACGCTCGTCGCGGCGCAGAAACCCCTCGGGCGCCGCGAGGTAGAGCGCGGGCAGCGCCAGCAGCGCGTCGCTGTGTTCGGGGGTCTCGGGATCGAGATCGCCGAACACGTAGGAAAAGCGATCGGTCGCTGTGAGGGTGGCGACGCAGGCGCGCTTGCATTGGCTCATGCAGCGAACACCGCGAAGTTGAAACTCGGTGGAGCTGCCATCGAGGCGCGCGAGGATGGCTTCCGCCAGACGTGTGCCGCCGCGGCTGTCCGTCTCAGATCCTTCGCGGCCATCACGGCAGGTCAGGCAGATCGACAGGATCGGTCGGGCGGGGTGGACATTGCGCATGGCATCGACTGTAATGTTATAACATTGCCGCAGCTACGCAGACCTGTTAACCACCGTCAATAGGGGATGCGCTTGGAGACCACAATGGCGTCAGATTCGGGATGGCGCACAAACGCAGAGCGTGTGCTCGCCTATCTAAGGTCAAACCCAAAGCCCCTCTCGGCCTACGAAATCCTTGCAGGTTTGCGCGCTGAGGGTGTGACGGCGCCGACGACAGTGTACCGTGCGCTCGACAAACTGCTTGCAGATGGACGGGTCCACCGCATCGCGTCTCTCAATGCCTGGACGGTCTGTTGCGACCCACACCACAGCGCAACGGCGGTGTTCGAGATCTGCGACGCCTGCGGCGCCACCACGGAACATGTCGACGTGCATCTCACCCGCGGCATCGCGGCACTCACAGCGCGGACAGGGTTCAAGCCCAATCACTCCGTGATCGAAGTTCACGGCCAGTGTGGGGACTGCCACGCAGAGACAGCGGCTTCTTGAAAGGACACAAGATGGATCAGACGCACCAAATCCCCGTAACGGTTCTGACTGGCTTTCTCGGTGCCGGCAAAACGACGCTGCTGAACCGGATCCTGACGGAGCGTCACGGCAAGCGTTACGCGGTCATCGTCAATGAGTTCGGTGAGGAGGGCATCGACAACGACCTTGTCGTCGACGCCGACGAAGAAGTCTTTGAGATGAACAATGGCTGCATCTGCTGCACCGTGCGGGGCGATCTGATCCGGATCCTCGGCGGTCTGATGAAGCGGGCGGATAAGATTGACGCGATCATCGTCGAGACCACGGGCCTCGCCGATCCGGCCCCTGTCGCGCAGACGTTCTTTGTCGACCAGGATGTCGCCGACCGCACCCGCCTCGATGCGATTGTGACCGTTGCAGATGCCGTTCATCTCGACGGGCAGCTCGGCGAACATCACGAGGCGGAGGAGCAGATTGCCTTTGCCGACATCGTGCTTCTCAACAAGACGGATCTCGTAAAGAGCGATGGTCTTGAGCGGGTGGAGGCGCGCATCCGCCGGATCAACCCCTATGCCAAGATCATCCAGACAGAGCGCTGTGGGGCCGAGCTCGACGAGGTGATTGGGCTCAATGCCTTCAGTCTCGACCGGGTGCTGGCGGTGGAGCCGGACTTTCTGACCTCCGATCATGACCACGAGCACGATGACGATGTGAAGAGCGTGTCCTTCGTCTCGGAGACGCCGCTCGATCTCGACAAGTTCCAGACCTGGTTCGGCAAGCTCCTCCAGGAGCGCGGCCAGGACATCCTTCGCTCGAAGGGGATCCTCGACTTTGCCGGGCAGGACGATCGCTACGTGTTCCAAGGCGTTCACATGCTGATGGATGGCTCGCCGATGGGACCGTGGCCGGAGGACAAGCCTCGCACGTCCCGCGTGGTCTTCATCGGCCGCGATCTCGACAGCATGGGCCTCAAGGAGGGCTTTGAGGCGTGTCAGGCGGCGTAACCGCCCCTGCTCCAGCCCGCACTGGCCGGCGCGGAGGGTTTGCGGAGACCGCCTTTGAGAGGCGCGGGATCCGTCTCGATCTCGGCGCTCCCGTCACCGCGGCTGTGGCGGTCAACGACACCATCGCCGCCAGTTTCGGCGACGGGACAGTGCGGATCTTCCGCCAGGGTCTGCCGCAGGTGGTCGCGCAAGCGCATCGCGGCGCAATCCTGACCATGGTGCCAGACGGCGATTATGTTCTGACCGGCGGCGATGATGGCCGGTGTCTTCGCGTCTCGCTCCAAGGCCAAATCGAGGAGATCGCGGATTTCGGCACCAAGTGGGTCGACTGCGTCGCCGCACACCGCGACGTCAGGGCCTGCTCCTCTGGCCGCGCCGTTCACGTCTGGTTCGGTGGCGCGGCCAAGGCAATCACGTTCGAGCATCCGAGCACTGTCGGCGGGCTCGCCATCGATGCCAAAGGCAAGCGGCTCGCGGTCGCCCATTATGGCGGCATCACACTCTGGGAGCGGGGGGACCGGCGCTGGAAGTCCTCGAAGCTTGTGTGGAAGGGCTCCCACGGGATGGTCACCTTCAGTCCGGATGGAAAGTTCCTCGTCTCCGCGATGCAGGAAAACGCCCTCCACGGGTGGCGCCTTCGCGACAAGATCGACATGCAGATGGGCGGATACCCCGCCAAGATCAAAAGCTTCGCCTGGGTGGGCACCACACCGCATCTCGCAACCTCCGGGGCGGATGAGGCCATCTGCTGGCCCTTCGACGGCAAGGAGGGCCCCCTTGGCCGTGCGCCTCTCTGCGTCGCGCATGGCGGCAAGCAGCTCGCCGCGGTGGTCCAGACCTTCCCAGGCGAGGCGGCCGTCCTCGCCGGGTTTCAGGATGGTGCCGCCCTCCTCGGTGAGTTGGACGACACAAAAGACGGGATCGTTCTGCGCGGGTCGACGGGCACGGAAGTGACCGCGATCGCGGTCACAGCGTCGCGGTCGCACATTCTGATTGGAGATGCCCAAGGGTACGTCCTCTGGGCCCCACTTTCGCCAGGAGAGATAGATGCCAGGCCTGTTTGATCGCCATCGCCCGGATGGTGCGGCCGTCCGACGGATCAAGGCGGACGTCGCAGAGCGTTTCAACCTGCCCGAGACCACAACGCTCACCGTTGCCGAGCTGCGCTGCCACAAGCCGGACTGCCCCCCGGTCGAGACGGTCATCACCGCACGCCATGTCGACGGCACGCTCCTGGATTGGCGGATTGCGAAGCCCATTGCGGAGGTTGATGCAGCCGATCTCGTTGCGCTGGTCCCCGCACCGTGAGGCGCTCCTGGTCGCCGAGCGTCGGAGGGACGCCGTGATGCGCATTCCTGTCACAATCCTCACGGGGTTTCTCGGCGCCGGGAAGACCACGCTCCTCAACCGCGTGCTGGCGGCGCCGGGCTTCGGTGACACGGCCGTGATCGTCAATGAGTTCGGCGAGGCTGATGTCGACGGTCACCTGGTCGAGCAGGTCGAGGATCGCGCTTTCGCCACCACGACGGGTTGCCTCTGCTGCACGGTGTCGGGGGACGTCACGCTGACATTGGTGCGGCTCTTGGACGAGGCAGAGCGTGGGGTGGGTCCGGCGTTCTCGCGCATTGTGATCGAGACCACTGGGCTCGCGGATCCGGGTCCGGTCCTGCGCACGTTCTTGTCCTCGCGCACGATGATCGATCGGTTCGTGATCAACGGCGTGATCACGCTCGTCGACGCGGTGAACGGTGCGCATGCGCTCGACCAGTTCGAGGAGGCGCGCCGACAAGTTGCCCTTGCCGATCTGCTCCTGGTCACGAAGGACGATCTCGCACGGGATCCGGCCTCCCGCCGCGATGTGGATCGGCTGTGCCAGGATCTCGCCGAACGAAACCCGGTCGCCCGCATTCGGTTGGGCCGGGACGTGACGGCGAGAGATGTCTTCTCGACATTCGCCGACGCGGCGCATCTTCCTGAGGTGGGGACCGGGCACACGCACACGCACGCCCACCACCACCATGACGTGAACCGGCACGGCGACACCGCCACGGCCTTCTGTTTCGAGGCCCACGTGCCGATCGAGGAGCAGGCGCTCGAGACGGCCATCTGGGCGCTTCGAACCGGCCTCGGCGCGAACCTCCTTCGCATGAAGGGCCTCGTCGAGCTCTCTGGCGCGCCGGGACGGCCCGGGGTGATCCATGTCGTGGGCCATGTCGCGACCCCTTTGCGCCATCTCGAGAGATGGCCCGATGGCCTCGCCGCGACGCGCCTCGTCCTGATCGTCGGGGGGGCGGAGCGCGGGGAGGCCGCGGCAATGCTGACGCGCCTTCTCCCGGCGTTGCGCCCGTTCGTCGCCGCGCGGGGCGAGATTGAGGCCACGGCGCCATGATCGGCCCGCTTCGGACCGGCTGCGCCGCAGGGGTCTTGAGCCTCGCGCTCATCGCGCAAGGCGCGTCCTCGCATCCACATGTCTTCGTCGATGGCGGCGTTGACGTGGTGATCCGCGATGGCAGCGTCCTCGAAGCGCTTGAGGTCACGTGGCTCTACGACCCGTTCGAGAGCCTCTACATCCTGGCCTCCCTCGGTGTGATCCCGGATGCGCGCATGCAGCTCTCCGACGCGGACCGCGCACGCTTGATCGCGCACGAGGCCGATTGGTCGGACGGGTTCACGGGGTCCGCGCACCTCTCCGTCGCAGGATCCGACATCCCGTTGGCGCGACCGGTCTCCTTCGACGTGCACCTGACCGGCGATCGGCTGCAGGTGACGTTTCGGCGCGACCTCCTTCAGCCGGTGGATCTCTCGGGGCGCGCCGCCGAAATCGCCTTCTACGAGGCCACGTATTTCTACGCGTTCTCCGCAACGCATCGACCGGAGTTTCTTGGCCCCGCCACCGACTGCTCGACGGATGTGATCCATTTCGACCCGGACGAGCAGGCCGCGTCCCTCCAGGCCACCCTATTCGACCTCAGCCGCGAGGAGACGCCGTCGATTGACAATGTCGGCGCGCTCTTTGCAGACAGGATTGTCTTTCAATGCGCCTAGCCGGTCGTTTGCTGTTGATTGTGTCGATCGCGCTCGTGGCGTGGGTCTTTCTGGATCTCAGAGGTCTGACGCTCTGGGCCGCAGATCAGCAGCGCGGCTTTCAGAACGAGATGGCCTCGGCCGTCATGGCGCTCCGATCCGGTGACTTGAGCGCCTACATCGCGCTTCTTGCGGCGGCCGGGGCCTATGGGTTTGTCCATGCGGTGGGCCCCGGGCACGGCAAGTACCTCGTTGGCAGCGTCGGCATCGGCTCCTCCGTTCCCCTTGGACGCCTCGTCGCCGTTGCCGTCTGCTCCAGCCTCGCCCAAGCCATCTGGGCGATTGTGCTGGTCTATGGCGCCTTCCTGTTTTTGGAGGGGGCCGGCCGACAGGTGTCGACCTTGGCGGAGGACTACCTCGCCCCGGCGAGCTACGTCGCAATCGCGAGCATCGGCTGTCTTCTTGCATGGCGGGGCGTTCGGACGCTGACCTTTGGCCGCAGGCATCGAGGGGATGCCAGATCGACATGTGGGTGCAGCGCGCACGGCCTCTCATCGAGCGACGTGGCCGCGCTCGGCTCCCCCCGTGCCGCCTTGGCGCTCATCGGCAGCATCGCAATCCGGCCCTGCACCGGCGCTATTTTCCTCCTTGTGATCGCGTGGCAGATGGATCTGAAGGCCGCCGGCGCGGCGGCCGTCCTGGTGATGGGCCTCGGGACAGCGGCACTGACAAGCGGTGTGGCGGCCTCGAGCATTGTCGCCCGCGGCGCCACGTTCACCTCCGCCGGCCTCCTCGGAACGCCGGCCCATGCGGCGGTGCCGAGCCTTCAGATTCTCGCCGGCGGATCGATTGTCTGGTTCAGCATGATGCTCCTCGGACTGACGCTCTAGCCCTGACCAGCCGGCCGCAGCGATCCCGCACCAAGGCGCCTGCGTCAGCGGCGCGCTAGACCAGGTGACACGCCACGCGCCGGTCGGCGCCGACGTCCCGCAACTCCGGCGTTTCCGTAGCGCAGCGTGGCTCAGCCAACGGGCAGCGGTCGCGGAACCGGCATCCGGAGGGCGGGTTGAGCGCGTCCGGCAGGGCACCATGGATCGGCAGGGGATCGTGCGATTGGTCCACCCTTGGGACGGGGACCGCCTGGATCAGGGCTTTGGTGTATGGGTGGAGCGGTGCCTCAATCAGGGCGCGGGTCGGCGCGTCCTCCACCACTGTGCCGAGATACATCGTCAGCGTCCGCTCGCACACATAGCGCACAAGGGCGAGGTCGTGGCTGATGAAGACCGCCGCCAGGCCCAGACGGTCGCGCACTTCGCGCAGAACGTTCAGGATCCCCGCCCGCACCGACACATCGAGCATCGAGACCGGCTCATCGGCGACAATAAAGTCGGGCCGCAACACCAGGGCCCGTGCCAGCACGACACGCTGCAACTGGCCGCCGGAGAGCTGATGCGCGTAGCCCTTCAGGAAGTGCTCGGGCGCTGAGAGATGCACCATGCGGAGCGCCTCCGCGATCCGGTCATCGTGCTCCTCCTGTGGGATCCGGGCGTTCCTCAGCGGCTCCTGCAGACTGCGCAGGATGGTGAAGTGCGGGTTCAGCGCATCGAACGGGTTCTGAAAGACGAGCTGTGCGCGCCGGCGAAAGGCCAGCTCCGCCGGCCGGTCCATGTCAGAGAGGTCACGACCGTCAAACTCGATCGCCCCTTCGCTCGGGGGGATGAGTTTGACCAGCATGCGCCCGAGCGTGGTCTTGCCACATCCGGATTCGCCCACGATCCCAAGCGTCTCACCGGAGCGGAGCGTGAAACTGACATCCGAGACGGCGTGGATCTTCGGCTGTCGTCCGGCGAGGATGTCCGTCAGCGACCGGGAGACATCGAAGCTCCGCGACACGCTTTGGGCCGAAATCAGGGGCTGCATGTCGGTCATGCGGCGGTCACGCCCTCCCATGTCTCGGCGCGGCGCGCTTTGGTGCGCAATTCGGCCGCGTCACGCGCGCGATGGCAGTAGGCGCGGTGATTGGGCCCGACCTGGACCTCCGGCGGCGTGCCCCCGCAATGCGCTTGCGCGAAGGGACAGCGGGGCTGAAACCGGCAGCCTTTGGGCGGGTTCAGGAGGTCGGGCGGTGCGCCTTCGATGGGTGAGAGATCGCGGTCGTCGCCGGCGAGTTCGGGGAACGCGTTGTAGAGACCCATCGTGTAGGGATGGGTCGGTTTCGACAGGACATCGGCCACCGGGCCCGCTTCGGCGACGCGACCCGCATACATCACCACGACGTAGTCGCAGATATACGCAACAACGCTGATGTCATGCGTCACGAGAATGACGGAGAGGTTGAGGTCGCGTTGCAGCGTCGCGAACGTGTCGAGGACCTGGCGCTGGATCACGACGTCAAGGGCCGTCACGGGCTCATCGGCAATCACAAGCTTCGGATTGAGCGCAAGCGCGAGCGCGATCGACGCCCGTTGCCGCATGCCGCCAGAGAATTGATGCGGATAGTCCCGGAGCCGCTTGGCGTCGAGGCCCACCATGTCGAAGAGCTCCGCCGACCTGGCTCTGGCGTCGCGCCGCCCCATGCCGCCCCGGTCCCGCAGCACCTCCTCGACCTGGTGGCCGATCCGCCAGACCGGATCCAATGCGTTCATCGCCGATTGCGGCACATAGGCGATCTCGCGCCAGAGGAGGGCGCGCATCTCGGCCTCGGGGAGGGTGACGAGATCGCGCCCCTCGAAATCGATGCTGCCCCCCGCAAAGCGCGCCGCGCCCGGCATCACGCGGGTGAGGGCGCGGACCGCTGTGGTCTTGCCGCAGCCGGATTCGCCCACGACGCCCACGACGGCGCCCGCCGGCACCTCGAAGCTGACATCGTCCACCGCGCGGACGTTTCCGCGCGGGGTCTTGTAGTCGATCATCAGGTTTCGAACGTTGAGCAGCATCGGTTCAATCCCGTAATTTCGGGAACAGGATTTCCTCGTAGCCGCGGCTGATGAAAAAGCCCGCGACAACAACCAGTATGATCGAAACCCCTGGCGGCACGAACCAATAGTACTGCCCGCGGCCAAGCGCCTGCGAGGCATAGGCGTCCTGGAGCATATAGCCCCATGTGATGCTGTCGGACGGACCAAACCCGAGGAAGCTGATGGCAGCCTCCGTCAGGATCGCCCAGCCAACGGCGATCGAGGCGTACAGAAACGACAGCGACAGCACATTGGGCGCGATGTGCACGAAGAGGATCCGCCATGGGCCCGCCCCGGTGACCCGTGCGGCCTCGACGAAGGCCCGCTCGCGGAGCGACATCACCTGCGCTCGGATCACGCGGGCCGATTGCGGCCAGAGGAGGAGTGCGATGCCGAGAACCACGTTCCACTGGCTCGGGTCGAGGAAGGCCGCCAGCACAATCACAAAGGGCAGAAACGGCACGCCGAGCGCAATGTCGGCAAGCCGCATCAGAAGCGTGTCGACGATGCCCCCGAAAAAGCCTGCAACAAGGCCGATGATCGTCCCGATGGTCACGACAGACACCGCCGCCGTCACGCCCACGATCAGCGCGCCCCGGGTGCCGACGATGAGCTGCGAGTAGATGTCCCGTCCTGAATAAGTCGTCCCGAGAATGTGGTCGCCGCCCGGGGGCAAGTTGCGGGCAAGGTCGTACTCCGCATCGAACAGGATCTCGCGCGGATTGTGGGTGATCAGCTGGTCCGCAAAGATCGCGACCAGGATGAAAATCAGATACATCACCAGCCCAGCGAAGGCGAACGGGTCGCGGCGCGGGATGGCCGTGGCGCGCGCCCAAAGGCCGGCCAAGGCGCCGAGCCCGGGAAGACCCCGCTTCGGCAGGACGATCTCATCCGCTTGCTGCAACACGAACCCTCGGATCCAGGAGGTGGTAGGAGATGTCGGCGATGAAGTTCATCACCACGAGCACGAATGTGATCATCAGGAAGGCGCCCTGGGCAAGCGGGTAGTCGCTCGCCGCGACGGCGTTCACGAGAAGGCGCCCGACGCCCGGCCAACTGAACACCGTTTCGACAACGACGTTGCCTCCGACCGCGCCGCCAATGCCGAGAGCGAAGGCGGTTGCGACCGGCAGAAGGGCGTTGCGGGCGGCGTGGCTCATCACGATCGACCAGGTCGAGAGGCCCTTCATGCGGGCCATGGTGATGAACTCCTCCTGCAGGACGTTCAGCATGTTGGACCGCATCAGAAGGAGCGGCAGCCCCTGCAAGTAGATGGCAAGCGTGATCGCCGGGAGCGCCAGGTGCGACAGAAAATCGGCTGAGGTCACCCGCTGCCACTCACTCGGCCACTCCGCACCCGAGGAGTTCGCGCCGCCCGAGGGGAACCAGCCGAGATAGAAACTGAAAAACGCAAGCAACACCATACCGAGCCAGAACTCGGGCGCCGCGCGGGTCGTCAACACGAGCGGGATCCCCATGCCCTCGACCCAGCTCCCCCGCTTCCAGGCGAGATAGGCGCCGGCCACAATCCCGAAGAGATAGGCCACGATGAGAGAGGTGAGCGTCAGGATGACGGAGTTCGGAAAGACCTCCCAAACGACCTCCACCACTGGTTTTTTGAAGAAGAAGGACTGCCCCAAGTCGCCCTGGAGCAGGTTCCAGAGAAAGAGGAGGTACTGCTCGCCCAAGGACTTGTCCAATCCGAACTGGGCGATCAGCGCCTCCTGCTGCTCCTCCGTGATGGTGCTGTCGATGAAGGCTGCAAGCGGCGTGCCCGGCATGGTTCGGAACATGAAGAAGAGGATCGTTGCCACCGCCCACAGGACGAAGAGCATCTGCACGAACCGTTTCAGAACATATCCCATGCCGGGCGCCTTTAGCTCACGCTCACTCGACGAAGGCCTCGGTCTGACCCGCCGGATAGTGCAGGCGCCCGTCGACCACCTCGTAGCCCGCCTCATCGAGGATCGACTTGGCGAGGTCCATGCCGGTCTCGAGCCCCTCGGCGATGCCGTCTTTGTGCCAGAAGACAAGCGCCGGGGAGACATGGCTGTTGGCGTTGACCGCATAGCCGTTCCAGGCCGCCTTCCGGATCAGCTCACGGTTGATCGCGGCCGACAGAGCGCGGCGGAAGTTCGCGTCGTCAAAGGGCGGACGACGGAGGTTGAAGGCCACATACTGGAACCCAATGTCGACGGAGTCGATCACCTCGAGATCGCCATCCGCCTCTGCGGCTTCGATCAGGAGGTCCGGATCGCCGGTGTAGTCCGACATGAAGTTCACCTCGCTCGAGCGCAGCATGCCGAGCGCGGCCTCGACGTTGAGGACGACCCGCAGGATCCAGCGGTCCATCTTCGGCGCCGACCAGTGGTCTGCGTTGGCGTCAAGCACAACCTCCTGCTGGGTGACCCAGCGATTGAACTTGAACGGCCCCGAGCCAATGCGCGTCTCTTCGAGCACCGATTCCGCGTTCTCGCCCTCGCCGAGGCCGGCCAGAAGCGGCTCCCAGATGTGCTTCGGTGCAAGGTTGATCTTCGAAAGGGTCGAGGTTTCGAAGGCAGCGTTGCCGGTGGTCAGCGTCATGACGACTGTCTTGTCGTCGACCACATTGATCTCTTCGATGCCATCGACAAAGGGCTTGTACATCGGCGCGAAGTCCACCGGCGCGGTGAAGGAGAAGACCACGTCCTCTGTCGTCACCGGCGTGCCGTCATGCCACATCATCCCCTCGCGGAGGGTGAGGGTGACGCTGAGACCGTCATCGGACCACTGCACGGTCTCGGCGGCCCAGGGCTGGGGCAGCCCATCCGGCCCGATCCGCATCATCCGGTCCCAGATCAGCTCAGTGATCCAGCTGTCTGTCGCGCCCGAGATGTAGAACGGGTTGATCGCGTTCAGCTCATCGGATGAGTTCAGCACCATGTCGGTCTGATCGCCGACCGGAGCGGCGTTGACGAAGGTCCAGAAGTTCTTGATGCCGAGGCCGGGCTGCTCGACCATCGAGCTCGCGTCCCACACCGTCTTGTCGAGGGCGTACGTCTTCAGCGGGTGCACAAGGAACGCATAGACCTGATCGCGGTCGATGATGTCCTGGGCCGCATCGATGAGGACTTTCCGCTCCTCCTTGTCGGTGATCAGACGCTGCTCTTCCGCGATCTTGTCGTATTCGGGGTTCACGTAGCCGACGAAGTTGTAGCCCTTCGGCGCCGTCGACGAGTGGAAGAGGTTGTAGACGAACTCGTCGGGGTCGGAGCGCTCCGGCCGGCCAACCATCTGCCACATGGTAAGGTCCCAGGTGTCCCGATTGTACCAGACCGCATCGGACTGTTGCGGCCGCGGCAGACCCTGCACGGTGACGTCGAGGCCCAGTTCGCGCCACGCTTGAGCGATCAGCTCCGCGGCCTGGAACTGCTGCGGGTTCGCCGCTTGGGCGCGGCTGATCAGCGTGAGAGAGCGGATCGGATCGCCGGCATCGGCCCAGAGCGATGTGGCGCTCGTTGTCAGAGTGGTCGCCACCAAGCCCGTCGCCACAACCGACCGGACCGACGCGATTGAGTTAAGTGACATGTCGTACCTCCATGTTGCCTCGTCGCGTGAGAGGCGCGAACCGGGCGGCCCGCAGCTCCCTATTTTTCGCCTGTCGAAACCCTGTTTTATTTACAGTGCATTTTGGAGAGCCTAGGGTAAACCCATTTGTGAGGCTGCGGCGGAGGAACGGCATGCTCAATGCAACGGAGCGCGGCATTCTTGAGCAGGTGGACACATCCGCGGCATGGGATCTGGTCGAGACATTCGCCGGGATGCCGCGCTGGCGGCCGGAGGACGTGAACGCGGCGGGCGCGCTGATCGCCGAACGGCTGCGCGGCCTGGGCGTTCCCGTGACGGTCCACCGGCCGAACCTGTGGCTGAGCGTGCCGATCGATGCCTCCGTCAGCATCGACGGTGCGACCCACCGGGCAAAGCCGCCCTCCTCATCGCTGAGCGTGCCGGACGGAGTGACGGGGGACTTGGTCTATTTGCCCTCCCAGAAAAGCAGCCTGCGGTCCTACACCAAAAGCGCCATGGCCTTTTTCGGGCCTGAGGGCGCCGAGCTGGGAGAGCGGTTGCAGGGCAAGATTCTGGTGACCGAGGGCTTCGGCAACCCGGCCCTCACAGCGATTGCGGAGGAGCATGGCGCGGTCGGGCTGATCGCGGTGAACCCCGGTGTGGACATTCACTGGGGCACATGCACCACGATTTGGGGCACGCCGGATCTCGATGATCTGCCGCGGAAGCCGAAGATCCCTGTGGTGGCCGTCAATGCGGAGACCGGCAGCGCCCTGATCGGCAGAGCGGGGGCGGGCGGCTCGGCCACGATCCGGACGGAACTGCTGGAAGGGTGGTTTGAGCAGGCAGTACCGGTGACGGAGATCCCCGGAGCCTCGGACGCCTTCGTCCTCCTCCATGGACACTACGATTCGTGGGATGTCGGCGTTGGCGACAATGCGACCGGCGACGCGACGCTCCTTGAGATCGCGCGGGTGCTTTGGGCCAACAGGTCGGACCTCCGGCGCTCCGTCCGGATCGCGTGGTGGCCGGGGCACTCGACCGGGCGGTATGCAGGCTCGACCTGGTTTGCCGACACCTTCGCCTCCGACCTCGACCTGAAGTGCATTGCACAGATCAATTGCGATTCGCCGGGATGCCGCTGGGCGACAAGCTATCACCAGACGACGTGCATGGCGGAGATGAAGCCGTTGGTCACATCTGTCATCGAAGACGTTGCGGGGCAGACGCCAGTTTTCAAGAGGCCCAACCAAGCCGGCGATTACTCGTTCAACAACATCGGACTTTCGAGTTTTTACATGTTGTCATCGACGATGCCCGACGACGTTCGTGCCGAGAAGGGGTATTACGCGGTGTCGGGATGTGGTGGGAACATTGCCTGGCACACTGAGAATGACACGCTCGAGATCGCGGATCGTGACATCCTCCTCACCGACATTCGCATCTACATGCTGTCGGTCCTCCGTTTGTTGATGTCCGAGCATCTGCCCGTTGAGTGGCGCGGCGCCGTCAGGGAGTTCGCGGAGACGCTCAGCGACTATCAGGCGGCCTCGGGCGCAGCCATCGACCTGTCGTCTGCGACGGCGGCGCTTGAGGAGTTGGACGCGGCCCTTGTGCGTCTCGAGGCCGCCAAGGCCGATCAAGAGATCTCCGTCGAGGGGGCGAACGACGTGATCATGCGGCTCGCCCGCGTCTTGGTGCCCCTGGACTACACGCGTGCCCCCCGTTTCAGACATGACCCGGCAGTGACCTGTCCGCCGCTGCCGGTGCTCGACATCTGCAAAGACCTGCCGGGCTTCTCGTCCGATCGGCTCGGGTTTGGCCTGACCCAGGCCGTGCGGGCCCGGAACCGTGTGACGGCGGCCTTTCGCGACGCGAGCGCCCTCATCGCGGGGGCGCTGCGCCGCCACCACGCGCCATAGCTGAGGCACAGTGCCCGCGGAGGCGCGCTGTCTCGGCGCGATCGATCTCCAGGCTCTTGGGATCGATGGCCACTTTGTAGTCGCTGAGCGCACTCTCGATGCTGACATAGCCCTCGCGAACGTCCGCAAGCACGTGCTCGGCATCGCGCTGGTCCGCGGCGCCAAAACCTCCGCCACCGGGTTGGCACAGCCGAGCCGTGTCGCCCTCAGAGAGGTCGGCGCGCCCCGGCCGCTCAAAGGGCGCGCCATCGTTGACCGAGATCGCCCCGACGCGGCCGGCCCCACCGCCGTCTAACCCTGGCGCCGGCACATGGAGCCGCCCGCCGGAGAGGGCCGTTCGAACGGGCTGGCGCGCGCGGCTTTGGATGACGGTCTCTTGTCCAAGGCCGCCTCGGAACTGACCCGGCCCGCCGCTGTCGGGGATCAAGGCCCGGCGGCGCACCACCATCGGCGCCTCGTGCTCAAAGAGCTCGACGGACGTGCTTGCGATGTTGCCGGGAAAGACGACGGCGGTCACGCCATCGCGGTCGGCAAAGGCCCCCTGGCCGCCCTGCGCATTGAAATGGGTCACAAACTCGCGCCCATCCGCACCGATGCCGGCGAATTTCTGGATCCAGAGCGGATAGGTGCCCGACGGTGCCATCACTTTCTGAGGTGCAATCTTGTGGAGCGCGCCCATGATCACTTCGACGGTGAAGTAGGACAGCAGACTTCGATACATCCCGGCCGCCGGAAAGGTCGGGTTGAGAACCGTGCCTTCGGGCACGCGGAGCCTGACCGGGCGAAACGCCCCGGCGTTCATCGGCAGATCCGGGCAGAGCGTCGCGATGAAGGGAAAGACGGCATATGCGCGGGTGATGTTGAGGACCGCGTTGATCGGTTTTGCGACCTGGGGCGACGTGCCGTCAAAGTCCAGCCGCGCCGTGCCGCCCTCAAGCTGAAGCGCGAGCCGGAGCTCAATCGGTGCGCCGTCATCGCCCGTGATCTCGTGCGTCACGGCGTGCGTGACCTGACCTTCGGGCAGGGTTGCGATGGCCGCGCGAAGGCCCGCCTCGGAGCGCGCGGAGACCGCCTCGGCCAGATCGTCGAGACCGTCGAGGTCAAACTCGTCGATCATCCGGCGCAGGCCCTCTGCGCCGACATGGTTTGCCGCGATCTGCGCCCGAAGATCGCCGACAACCTTGTCCGGAGTGCGGACGTTCCGGCGGATCAGGCGCATCAACTCGTCGTTCGGTTCGCCGGCCCGGATCAGCTTGGAGACGGGCACGATGATGCCCTCCTCAAACAC
>JBCDHQ010000069.1:0-16133 GCA_038749815.1 Pseudomonadota bacterium
CGGTAGTCCGCGTTGATCGCGATGTAGCCCGCCGTCAGGTCGCAGGTCCAAACCGTCGATGCCCCCATTCCGAGCCCGAGGTCGATGGCGATCTCGAGCTCTGCGCGACGCATGTAGGCCGCCGCCTCAGCCTCCACGTAAGTGGGGGAAACCCAGCCGTTCTCCGCCACCAGGATGTCGCCGAAACGGATTGTCAGACGGTCGCGATCCGCGGGTTCGCCCGCTTTGCCAACCGCCATGACAATTCGCCCCCAGTTCGGATCTTCGCCCGCGAGTGCGGTTTTGACGAGGGGTGATTCGGCCACTGCCTTGGCGATTCGGTGGGCTGAGCGGTCGTCGGCGGCGCCCGTGATGCGGATCTCGACAAACTTGCTCGCACCCTCTCCGTCGCGGACAACCAAATGCGCAAGCTCGCGCATCACCCCTTCGAGCGCATCGGAAAAGAGAGCCGACCGCGGATCGTCCGGCTGCACGAGGGGCGCCATCTCTGCCGCGCCGGTCGCGGCGAGGAGCACTGTGTCCGAGGTCGAGGTGTCGCTGTCGACTGTGATGCAGTTGAACGTCCGCGCATTGGCGGCCGCCAGCATGTCCTGGAGGAGCGGGCGGGCGACGCTGGCATCGGTAAAGAGGTAGACAAGCATCGTCGCCATATCGGGCGCGATCATGCCGGAGCCCTTGGCGATCCCCGCAATCCGGACGCTGACGCCGTCCAGGTTCACGCGTGTCTCTGCGCCCTTGGAAAAGGTGTCCGTCGTTCGGATCGCCGCGGCGGCGGCATCGAAGCCGCCGGGGGCGAGCGCGGTCGCAAGCGCGTCAAGACGCTCCCGGATCAGCGCATCCTCGAGCGGCTCACCGATCACACCGGTGGAGCTGATGAACACACGCTCGGTCGGTACGGCGAGCCGGTGCGCGGTGGCCTCGGCAAGGCGCTCCGTCGCCGCCGTGCCCGCAGCGCCGGTGAAGGCATTGGCGTTGCCCGCGTTGACGAGGATCGCCGCTCCGGTGTCGAGCGGGCCGGCCGGCAACCCCGCCAGGGCCCGCTCACACCAAAGGACGGGCGCGGCCCGCGTGGCGGAGCGTGTGAAGACCCCAGCAAGGCTCCCACCGGGCGCGATCTCGGCCAACATCACGTCCGGCCTCCCCTTGTAGCGGATCCCAGCCTCAATTGTGGCCAGCCGAACGCCCCGGATCGGCTCGATCTCGGGAAAACCGGCCGGGGCCAGGGGCGAGACTGCGGCCGTCACTCGAATATGGACAGATCGCGAATGGCGGCCGCCGGAACGTCGGCGCGCAGGTCCTCCAGCGCGTTTTCGCCCCGGAGGCCCTCCAAATGCGCCTCGAGCGCTTCACCGCGGAGCGTTTGCTCAATGCCGGCACGGCTCTCGTCCAGAGTGGGCTTTGCCGTCTCACGTGTCTCGTTCAGCAAAATCACATGCCAGCCGAACTGGGTCTCGACCGGGCCCGCGAGTGCTCCGACCTCCATCTCTTGGACGGCTGCGTCAAAGGCTGGGACCATGGCGCCTGCCCCAAACCACCCGAGCAGCCCACCGTTCGGCCCTGAGGGACCGGTCGACTTCTCCTGCGCCACTTCCGCGAAATCTGCACCGGCCTCGAGATCGGCGAGAATGGTGTCGGCCTCCTCCTCCGTCTCGACCAGGATGTGGGAGGCATTGTACTCGATCTCGGCCGGCGCCGCGCCAATCGTCTCATCATAACGGGCCTGCACATCGGCCTCGTCGAGCGCGGCGCCCATCATCTCCTCGACGGTGGCGCGTGCCATCAGCGCACGCCGCTCGTTCTCGAGCGTCAGAGCCACGGTGCCCGGCACCTCGCCCTCGGCTTCCAGCTCGGCGGCCAAGAGCTCCTGGTCGATCAACTGATCGACGATCCCATCGAGGAGGGCCTCATCGGGGAGTTGGCGGTACTGATCCGGTAGCTGACTGACCATCAGCGCGACATGCCCGAGCGTGATCTCCTTGTCGCCCACGCGCGCCAACACGGTGTCTGCCGTGTAATCCTGAGCGACGGCTGGGGTGGCGAGCGCGAGGCAGAGCGCTGAAACAAGGGTCCGGGTCAAGGTCATGGCGTCTCTCTCTGGGCCGATCGGCCACGATGTGCCGCGCCTGGGGCGGCGTTGACAGGGGTGCGGCCGCTGCTTAGATCAGTCCGGTCGCAGGGCGCAGACGTTTGGCCACGCCATCTAAAGCGTTGGATGCGGGGCGACAAGGCCCCGGAGACCGCAGGGATCCGCGATCGGAAATGCTGGGAAGGACGGGCTCTGAATGCTGGGTATGAGCACTCTTCAAAAAAAGGTGTTCGGCACCGCAAACGACCGCAAGGTAAAGTCGGTCCGCGGCCTTGTTGATCGGATCAACGCTCTCGAACCTGAGCTCCAGGCCCTGTCGGACGATGCCCTCCGCGCCAAGACGCCCGAGTTCAAAGGACGGCTTGAGGCGGGTGAGAGCTTGGACGATTTGCTGCCGGAAGCGTTTGCGACGGCCCGAGAGGCTGCCGTCCGCGCGCTCGGGCTCCGGCCGTTCGACGTTCAGTTGATCGGTGGGATTTTCCTTCACCGCGGCAACATCTCGGAGATGAAGACGGGGGAAGGCAAGACGCTGATGGCGACCTTGCCCGTCTACTTGAATGCGCTGACCGGGCGCGGGGTCCATGTTGTGACGGTCAACGACTATCTCGCTCGGCGCGACGCGGAGTGGATGGGCAAGGTCTACACCCAGCTCGGCCTGTCGGTTGGCGTTGTTGTGCCCGGGATCGAAGGTCAGGCGAAGCAGGCGGCCTATTCTGCAGATGTGACCTACGGCACCAACAACGAGTTCGGCTTCGACTACCTCCGCGACAACATGAAGACCGATCTTCGAGAGGTTTTTCAGCGCGACCACTACTTTGCCATCGTCGACGAAGTGGATTCGATCCTGGTCGATGAGGCGCGGACCCCGCTGATCATCTCCGGCCCGGCCGAGGATCGCTCGACCCTCTACACGACCATCGACAAGGTCATTCCGCATCTCGAAGAGGGGCATTTCGAAGTCGACGAGAAGTTCCGGCAAGCGACCCTGACCGAAGACGGCAACGAGTTCGTGGAGGCCCGCCTCCACGCTGACGGCATACTTGCAGAAGACGCCAGCCTCTACGACCCGGAGAGCACCAGCCTCGTCCACCATGTGACGCAGGCCCTCCGCGCTCACAAGCTCTTCACCCGCGACAAGGATTATATCGTCCGCCAGGACGAGGTGATGCTGATCGATGAGTTCACGGGCCGGATGATGCAGGGCCGGCGCCTGTCGGACGGCCTCCACCAGGCGCTGGAGGCGAAAGAGAGCGTCTCGATCCGCCCGGAGAATGTGACGCTCGCCTCTGTGACGTTCCAAAACTATTTCCGCCTCTATGAGAAGCTCGGCGGCATGACCGGGACCGCCAAAACCGAGGAGGAGGAGTTCCAGACCATTTACGGTCTTGGCGTTGTCGAGATCCCGACCAACAAGCCCATCGCCCGGCTCGACGAAGATGACCGCGTGTACCGCACCCAGCGCGAGAAGTATGAAGCGGTCGTCGAGCGAATCGCCAAGGCGCACGAAAAGGGCCAGCCGACGCTTGTCGGCACCATCTCGATCGAAAAGTCCGAGCACATATCGGGTCTGCTCAAAAAAGCGGACGTGCCTCACAACGTGTTGAACGCGCGATACCACGAGCTCGAGGCTCAGATTATCGCAGATGCGGGCAAGCCCGGTGCAGTGACGATCGCGACCAACATGGCCGGTCGCGGCACCGACATTCAGCTCGGCGGCAATATGGATCGCCGCATTCAGGAAGAAATCGAAGCCGCAGGCGAGAGCGCCGATCCCCATGCCATTCGGCAGCGTGTGGAGGCTGAGATCGCCGAGGCCAAGAAACAGGCGATTGAGGCTGGCGGCCTCTTCGTTCTCGCGACGGAGCGGCATGAGAGCCGACGGATCGACAATCAGCTCCGTGGCCGCTCCGGCCGGCAGGGCGATCCGGGCCGGACCCTCTTTTATGTCAGCCTCGAAGACGACCTGATGCGGATTTTTGGGTCTGATCTCCTCGACACCATGCTGCAGCGCCTGGGAATGAAGGAAGGGGAGGCCATCGTGCATCCCTGGATCAACAAAGCGCTTGAAAAGGCACAAAAAAAGGTCGAGGCGCGGAACTTCGATATCAGAAAGAACCTGCTCAAGTTCGACGACGTGATGAACGATCAGAGAAAGACGATCTTCGAGCAGCGTCGCGAAATCATGGAAGAGCAGGACGTCTCCGACACCGTTGGGGATATGCGCGCCCAAGTGATCGAAGACGTGGTCTTGAGCCATATTCCGCCCAAAGCCTACCCAGACCAGTGGAACACCACCGGCCTCGCGGACGAAACCGTGCGCTTGTTGAACCTTGAGCTGCCGATTGTTGACTGGGGCAACGAAGAGGGCGTCGACGAGGAGGTCTTCCGCGATCGCATTCTGGCGGAGGCGGACAAAGCCTCCGCGGCGAAGGCGGCGCAGTACGGGCCCGAGATGCTGCGCTCCGTCGAGAAGCAGATCCTGCTGCAGACCATCGATGCCGAATGGCGTGAGCACCTCCTCCGGCTCGAACACTTGCGCTCGGTCGTGGGGTTCCGCGGCTATGCTCAGCGCGATCCCCTGAACGAGTACAAGACTGAAGCGTTCACTCTTTTTGAGAACCTTCTCAATCGGTTGCGCGTGGAGGTCACGCGTCAGCTGTCCCACGTCAAGCTGATGACCCCGGAGGAGCAGCAGGAGCTCATCGCGCGTCTTCAGGCCGAAGCCCGCGCCGCTCAGGTTGTGGTCGAGCCCGCGATGGCAGACGCGGCGGCGGAACGAGATCCCGCGAGGCCCACCACCTGGGGGGAGGTCGGACGGAACGAGCTCTGCCCCTGCGGATCGGGCAAGAAGTTCAAGCACTGCCACGGCAGGGTGTGACAGTTCGGACGCACGCCACCCTTTTTTGTCCGCCTTTTGCCCAACTTTTGACGCGGATCTGAGGTTATCCTCATTTTTAAGTTGTTTGGCCACGTAACGACCAGCGGGGTGGGCAACCGATAGGAAAGCGTTTACCAGGGCGTGCAACAGCTTGATGGCGGGTGTCTTTTTAACGAGAAGCGTGAGAAGGTCACTGCCACGGTCTCTAAGGAATCGGCGTGAAACTTGACGACCGCTTCATGACCATCCTGACAGCACTCGTGCTGCTTGTTGGGATCGGAGCTCTTCTGAGCCGCGGCGAAGACGGGGAGAGCGTCTTTGGCGGTCCGGACTCCTATGCGGCAAAGCCCGACAGTTTCGCGATCCGAGCCGGGCGTGTGCAGTCCCTCGCTATCCTGTCGAATGACGAAGGCGCCGATCTGATATCGCCGGGCGACGTTCGAATCCTGAGCCGTCCGGCCTGCGGAGAAATCGTGACGGCCGAGGGGGTTGTCACATATTCCGAAAGCAATCTCTGCGAGGGAAAATACACGTTCGACTACTGCGTGCCTTGGGAGGGTGAGTGCGACACGACCGAAGTCACGCTGCAGATTATCAATGTGGAAGAGCAGCACCGCCGCGCACTTGAGGTTGCAGCGCGTGACGGCGCATCGACCACTGCGCCAATCGGCCCCGAAATCCAGACCGACGTCGAAAGCGCCCCGGCCGTCGAAGAGATCAGTATCGCGCGACCGGTTCGCCTTCAGTTGCCCTCGGCGCCCGACCGCATGGAGCCGGATATGGCTGCGGATCTTCGAACGCTCGGCGGCATGACCCCGACCCCGGTCGAAAGCACAGATCTGGCGGAGCTGACATCAACCGATGTTCGTGTTGAGCAGTCCTCCGCTCGGCCGGGAGGCGTCTCCTTCGGGACGTCCGACCTGACCAGTCCCGATCCCGAAGCAGCCGGCACCAGCGATATCATCATTTCGGCAGTCCGCGCCGAGCCCGATTTGCTGCCAACGCGGCCTGTGGCGACCGGGTCCGCCGCCCCGGCGATCCCACGACCCCAAGTGCCGTCTGCACCGCCCGCACCTCAAGCGACCGCGCCGAGCGTCGCGCCGCCGACACCACAGACGACCGAGCCCGACCCTGTGCCGCAAGTGCCCGTGATCAGCGCAGGCCGCGAGGACAGCCGCCCCGTCGCACCCGTTGTGCCCGTGCAGCCTGCCCCGGTTGAGACAGCTTCGGTCCTTCCAAGTGTCGGATCTGGCTCGCAGCCCCCGGTGCGGAGCAGCCCACTCGACCGACCGGCCGCGCCGACGGTCGAGGACAGCCCCGTTGTCCCGCAGACGGACAGTTCGCCAGCTCGCCCGGCAACCGGCGCGCCGCGCGCGCTCACCGCGCTCTCGGCGGTGGATGCGCCGTCGGCCCTTCCTGACACTGCGTCCGTGTCTGCATCCTCCGCGATAGGCAACTCACGCCCGCGGATCGCCACGATCTCCGCCGATCGTCTGAGCCGGCCAACCGTCGCTGACCAACCGGCGCGTCTGAACGCAGCCGCCACGCGATCCGCTCCGCAGCCCCGCAATCTGGGTGTTGCCGTCGCCCTTCCCGGGCAATCCGATGTCATGGCAAGCCTTGGCCCGGCGCTGCTGCCGCTTCCGACAGTCACTGATGTTGCGCCCAACACCGAGACGTCATCCCCGACACGCCTGTCGGTACACACGCCTCTCCAAAGCGTCAAAATCTCCACTCGGCCCGCGGCACCGCCCACCTCGGCTGAACTTGGCTTGACACCCGCTCCGACCACACTCGCGTCACGAACCGTTCCGGGGGGGAGCAGTACCGATGCCGTGATCGGCGCCCCGCCCGCCTGCGGGATCCGTTTGTCGCTGACAAGCCGCTCCGGCGCCGAGATCATCGGCAGCCTCGAGAGCCCGTGCCGCCCGGAGACGACGTTCGTTGTGTCGCACGCGGGCCTTGTCTTTACCGAGCGCACCGACAGCAATGGCGGCGCAACGTTTTCAGTCCCAGCACTTCAGGCGCCGGGCGACATACGGGTCGAGTTCGGCGATGGCGGCACTGCCGAAGAGAGCGTGCGCGTCAATGGACTTGAAGGCCTGACGCGGATCGCGATCCTCTGGACCGCCGATATCGATTTTGACCTCCATGCTCTGGAATTCGGTGCACGCGAGGGCGGTCCCGGCCATATCTGGTCCGGCCAACCCGGGAGCTACGGCGACGCACGCCGCTCCGGCGCCGGCTATCTTGTTGAGCTCGGGCCGGAAACCGGTCCTGGTGCCAAGGCAGAAGTCTACACCCTGGTTGAGAACAGCCGTACCCCCGGGGGTCTGATCGACCTGTCGCTGCGGCTTGCGGCCTTTGGCAACGATTGCGAAGCGCAACCCGTGATCCGTACCCTGCGTGTCGAGCATGGTGTGGCGGAGCGTGACAGCGACATTCAGTTCGCGCTGTCAGGCTGCGGGTCTCCCGAAGAAGTGTTCATTCCCAACATGATCCAAGACGTGCGAGTCGATCGGCGTTAACCGATTTTTGGCGCGCACAGGCTTACGATCTGCCGTCACTCCCGTCCGCGTGGACCACCAAATGACTCGCTTGACCGAGATCTCGGCTGCGCTCTGCGTCTTGTTCGCAGCATTCGCCTGTGTCCCGCCCGCCGCGGCACAAATGGTGACGCTGCGCTCGGCCGATGGCAGCCTCAGCCTGCGTGGCGACTTGAAGGACTACGACGGCGAAACCTACATCTTGGAAACCGCCGTCGGCCCCATTCCAATCGCTGCAGCAGGCGTGTTTTGTGACGGCGACGCCTGCCCAGCGCAGGATCAGACCTCCGCGAGCTTCCGAATTTTAGCGTCCAAGGGCCTGGAACAAGGTCTGATCCTGGCGCTCATCGAAGACTACAGCCTCGCCACCGACACCGACATACAAATCAGCGCCGACGGGCGTGACCGGACCGAGGTGACGCTGACCGACTTCGACGGGGAGCTCGCAGCCACGATCCTCGTAGAGCCCGTCGACACGGAGCGCGCATTCGAAGGGCTTGCGATCTCGGAGGCAACGGTCGCCCTCACCAACCGTCCTATCAACTCGGGCGAAGAGCAGGTCGTGACAACGCTCGGCCACGGAGACCCCCGGTCGGACAGGAGCCAGCAGATCGCAGCGCTCGACGGCGTCGTCTTTGTGACCGCGCCGGACAACCCGATCCCGGCCCTGCGCGAGGCTGAGATCGCGGCAATTCTGGCCGGGCAAATCACCAGCTGGTCCGAGATGGGTGGCCGCGACGGCCCCATCAACGTCTATGTCGCAGCGGCGGAGACAGGCACCCAAGCGGTCATCGAAGACCAACTCCTGGGGCCACTTGGCCTGACGCTTGGGGCCAACACCGCGATTCTGCCGACGGACGCCCAGGTCTCCGACCGGGTGACCTCAGACCCGTTCGGCTTCGGGGTCACCACCTATTCGAGCCTCCGCTCGACAGCCCCCCTCCTCATTGAGGGGATGTGCGGCATCAGGTCTGCGCCCACGCCTTTCACGATTAAGGCGGAGGAGTACGCCTATACAAAACGCATCTACCTCTACCGCTCAAACCGCGATGCGCCCGAAAGCCTCGAGACCTTCCTCGACTACCTCCGCAGCGACATGGCCCAACGTGTGATCCGTGACGCGGGATATGTGGACCAACAGGTGTCGAGCCTGCCGATCAACGGTCAGGGTCTGCGGTTCGCCGCGGCGATCCGACCGGACAGCGCGGAGGTCTCGCTCTCCCAGTTGCAGGACTTTGTCGACACAGTCGTCTCAGCGGACCGGATGTCCCTGACACTTCGCTTTGAGGCCGGGGCTGCGGGGTTTGACGAACGCGCCCGCACAGACCTCAAGCGGCTGGCCGCCATGATCGAGGAGGGGGCGATGGTCGACCGGGAGGTCATGTTCCTCGGCTTCACTGACTCGCTCGGCAGCGCCGCCGACAACCGCCAGATCAGCCAAGCGCGCGCCGATGCCGCCCTCGCCGAGCTGAGCGAACTCCTTGGGGAGGCCAGCACCGTGCCGATCACCGCGCGTGGCTTTGGTGAGCTGTCGCCGCTCACATGCGACACGCATGCAGAAGGGCAGCGGATCAATCGACGGGTTGAGATCTGGACGCGGTCGACTGTGCGCTAGAGAAGACCGAGCGTCCGGAAGCTCGCATCCTCTGCCTTCCCGATCACGACATGGTCATGCACGACGAGGCCAAGGGTTTCGGCCGCATCAGAGATCTGGCGTGTCATGGCGATGTCGGCCTGGCTCGGCGCCGGATCCCCCGATGGGTGGTTGTGCACCAGGATCAGGGCGGAGGCGTTCAGCTCCAGCGCGCGCTTGACAACCTCCCTCGGATAGACGGGCACATGGTCCACCGTCCCCTTCTGCTGCGGCTCATCCGCGATGAGGACGTTCTTGCGATCGAGAAACAGGATCCGGAACTGCTCCGTCTCTCGATGGGCCATTGCGGTTTTGCAGTAGCGCATCAGCGCATCCCATGAGGTGATGGCATCGCGCCCGATCACCCGCGCCTGCGCCAATCGGTGCGCCGCGGCCTCGACAATCTTGAGTTCCTGGATCACGGCCTCCCCCACCCCCTGACACTCTCTCAAGCGCGCCGGGTTGGCAGAGATGACATGGTTGAAGTCCCCGAATGCCGCGATCAGATCCTTGGCGAGCGGCTTCACATCGCGCCGAGGGATGGCCCGAAAGAGGACAAGTTCCAGAAGCTCATATTCCTCCAGAGCCTCCGCCCCGGCCCGCATGAACCGGGCGCGCAACCGGTCCCGGTGGCTCTTCTGGTGGCGCTCCTCCATCTCCGGAAGCGCATCGGCCTCTGGCGCCGACAGACTGGCCAGAAATTCAAGCTGGCCAGGCTCCCGAAATGCACGCGGATCACGTCGTCGCCCCATAGGTCGAGACATGAGCGCGGCTTGGTTAACGTATGCTTAAGGGGCGGCTACGACCAAGTCGGATGGAAGCGATCAGCGGGGGAGAGCGTGAAGATCTCGCACCCCTCTTCCGTCACCCCGACGGAATGCTCGAATTGAGCCGAAAGCGACTTGTCCTTCGTGACCGCCGTCCAGCCGTCGGCGAGGACTTTCGTCTCCGGTCGCCCCAGATTGATCATCGGTTCGATGGTGAAGAACATCCCCGGCTCCAGCCGCGGGCCGGCGCCTGGGCGACCATAGTGGAGTACGTTCGGGGCGGCGTGAAACACCCGACCGAGGCCGTGGCCGCAGAAGTCCCGCACGACCGAGCACCGCTCGGCCTCGGCGAAGGATTGGATGGCGTGACCGATGTCACCGAAGGTGTTTCCGGGCTTCACCGCTGCGATTCCGCGAAGCAGCGCCTCATGCGTGACTTCGATCAATCGTTCCGCTCGGCGGGCGCGCTTTCCGGCGACATACATCCGGCTCGAGTCGCCGTACCAGCCGTCCACGATGCAGGTCACGTCGATGTTCAGAATGTCACCGTCGCGGAGCTTTTTTTCGGATGGGATGCCGTGGCAGACGACGTGATTGATCGAAATGCAGCTGGCGTGCTGATACCCCTTGTACCCGATTGTCGCCGAAATCGCCCCGTTCTCTTCGATGAACCGCTCAATCCTTTGATCGAGCTCAGCCGTGGTGACCCCCGGCGCGACATAGGGCGCAATCATATCGAGCGTCTCGGCGGCCAGACGGCCAGCCTTCGCCATCGCAGGAAAGCTCGCCGGCGCGTGGATGCGGATCCCGTCCCTGTTGAGACGACCGGGCGCAAGACCTTCCAACATACGCATCCTTTCATCTTTGCCCGGAAATCGAGCCCTTAGCTCGCGATTATGTGCGCCTTTGACCTTCGAAATTCAAGCATCGAGATCGATCGGTAAGCGGCTCGTCAACTCTATTGCCTCGGGCGTTATCATGGTGCCATGCGCCAGCATCTCAACACCCGCCGCTGCCGCCTGGCGCGCGGCAGCGGCGTAGGCCGGATCCAAATCCGCCGCCAGTCCAAGACGGTCACAATCGGTCCTCTGCACGACATATAGCATCACGGCGCGCGCGCCCTGCGACACCATCCCCGCGAGGTCCTCCAAATGGCGGGCGCCCCGTTTGGTCACGCAATCCGGAAACTCGGCCAGGCGGCCCGTCCGCCGGAGGTGCACGTTCTTGACCTCGAGCCAGATTGCCCCATCCGGACCGTGCAGAAGAAAGTCGACACGCGACCGCTCTGCGTATGGCACTTCCGCCCGAACAGTGTCGTACCGGCCGAGCGCCGGGATGCGCCCCGCCGCCAAAGCCTCCGCCACGATTCGGTTCGGCACGCCCGTGTCTATCCCAGCGATCCCGTCCTCCAGTTCGATCAGCTTCCAGCTCCACCGGAGCTTCCGCTTTGGATTGCGGCTGTCCTGAAGCCACACACGCGAGCCGGGCGTCGAGACCGAGAGCATCGTGCCGGGATTTGCGCAATGTGCGGTTGCGGACGTGCCGTCCTCGAAGGTGACATCGGCCAGGAAGCGGTTATACCGTCGCACAAGCGTGGCTGGCTGAAGCGGTGGATCGAACTTCATGCCCCGCCCTAGCCGCCGCTGGCGTGTCTGACAAGGAGCCCGACATGGCGAACCCCACCGCGGCGATGCTGGTGATCGGCGACGAAATCCTCTCGGGCCGCACGCGCGACGCCAACATGCACCACCTCGCACATTGTCTGTCGGGACGCGGCATCGACCTCCGCGAAGTGCGGATTGTTGGCGACACGGAAGAGGCGATCGTGACCGCGCTGAACGCGCTGCGAACCGCGCATGACCATGTGTTCACCTCTGGGGGGATCGGGCCGACCCATGACGACATCACCGCCGAGTGTGTCGCGACCGCGTTCGGCGTCCCGCTCGACATACGGGAGGACGCACGCGCCATTCTGGCAACGAACTATCCCGGCGGCGAGGCGGATCTCACGCCCGCGCGGCTGCGAATGGCGCGGATCCCGGAGGGAGGTACGCTCATCGAGAACCCTGTCTCCAAGGCGCCGGGGTTCCGGATCGGGAACGTTTGGGTGATGGCGGGCGTGCCGGTGATCTTTGCGGCGATGCTCGACGCCGTGCTCGGTGAGTTGGAGGCGGGCACGGCCCTTCTCTCCGAGAGCGTCCGGATCGAGCGCGGAGAGAGCGATGTTGCCGACGCACTCGGCCGGATCGCAGCCGCGCATCCGGATGTCTCGATCGGCTCCTACCCGTTCCAGCGCGACGGGCGCTTCGGCACCGACATTGTCCTCCGCGCACCCGCCCGCGCGCCCCTGGACGCGGCGACCAACGCCGTTCGGGCGCTGGTCGGCTGAGATATCCCCTTAACCATCTTTCCGTTCTTCTGTTGGGAAGGAGGACCACCTCTGGGCCAATCGTCGACTGCAAAACGGACGGGGGCGCGTGCTCAGCACCATTTGAGTGGTCTGGATCTGGCCGGAGAGCTTGGCAACGTGGCGAACGCATGCCGTCAGCGGGACATGGATCGGACCAGGTTCCGCCAGTGGACGCGCCGGTTCCTGATTTGAGGGACCCTGGCCGCGGTGCGGCGGCGTCAGCCCGCGAACGCGCTTTGACGGACTCAAGGACCTGCCACCGCTCCACGAGAGCCACCCGTAGAGTGAGCCACTGGAACGCAATTGGTCCGAGTGACACTGGGCGGGCGCCGGAGAGCTAGAATGCCGAGACAGCCATCCAGATCACCTCCGAGCGGTCCGCGTGCCTTGAGAAGCCGCTGCCGGGAAAGGCACGTGGAAACTGGCGCTCCGGGCGAGTTCTTGCCGGCCGGCACTTTCTTCGTGGGCTCCCTTAGGGGCGTGGGCAGTGTCCATCTTCAAGCGGTGGTCGATACCGAACCGCAGCCGTGCCTTCGGCTTGCCTCGCACGTCTCGAAACAGCCAGAAGCCGCGGTGGCGGTGCGACAGAGCGACGTGCTGCCGCTCCTCCGCAGTCTCGACTTGCTAGAGACGGCGGTGCTCACCAACAACGGCCGCGACTTACCTCGATCAGAACGGCATCGGGCTCCGCCGCACAAAGATGAAGTCGCCTAAGATCAACGACGTCGCCGAGCGCTTCAACGCACAGTCTCGACGAGGTCTTCCAGGTGAAGAACCGCGAGACCTGTCTCGTGAGACGGTCGAGAGCGACCTCGAACAACTCCACAGGGTACCTGCAACGCCCCGTTTGGCTGGGCGGCTTTTCGGGGCTCTCGCTTGCGTGTGTCCGGCACGGGCGGGCGGATGGGGAGGGGCTGATGTGGCGGGGTCTCGGTGTCTTGCTTGAGCCGGATGTCGGTCACGTCGTGTGCGTGGCGGGCCGGTGCAAACCACTCTGCATCGAGGACGTCATGGCGGTGGGTTCGGTTGAACCGCGCGTTGGAGCCTTTCTCCCGGGGTAGGGAGGATCGGGACGTGATCCGGGGGGTTAAGTCCCCGACGAAGGGCCGGAGGCGGATCGGCTCGATCCCGGCCCGCCTTGGCCGATCCTGCAAGGGCGCGGCGATGACCTCCGGGCCGGTGGCGGATCTCAGATGATCGGGAGCGCCTCTTTGCAGCATCGGTGGTCGAGCCCCTCGTGCGGGCCCATCTGTGCGGCGACCGTCACACGGGTGTGTTCATCGAGACCAGGGGGCCTCTTGGAAGGCCGACCGGTGCCCCGTCGATCCTCAACGAGGTCTGCCGACCGGATGTGGGTCGCGCAGAGCGGCCTCAGGCGGATGATCGCAGCGTGGTGGGGGAGAGGCGCGTGCGCCTTCGTCGGGCAATCGATCCCCCTCAATGTGCCGCTCCGGGAGCTGCAGACCGTCCTCGCGCCATCGTCCTCGGACCGGTGGCGAGCGGCGCGCCGCTCCATTTTCGTATGATCAGCCCTCGGCCTCGAGCCCCTCCCCGATCTTGCGATCGCCGCAGCGGCGGTACGTCTTTGCGAGACCGACCCATGCCAATCGCAGGGCGTCCTCGTCCTGAGGGGGGCGCCTGGACATGAGCGCGCCATGCCGCCGACGCGGCGGGTGCCGCCCCAAGCCTCCGGCGGGCGTGGACACCGATCTGGCGGAGCTGCGCGACCGTCAGGCCTTCGGCTTCAAAAATGAAGGCTCTCCTTCAGGATCAGCTGATCCGGTTCGAGCTCGGCGACGATCGTCTTCAGCCGCGTCTTCTCAGTCTCCGGAGCCCTCTTCTCCACCAGCCGGGATCAAGACACCCCGCCAGACATCCGGCGCCAGCTCTCATATGTGCCGCCGCCGATCCCGGCCCTCCGACACGCCTCAGTGACGTCGTTCCCAGACGCCAAAAGCCCTTCAATCTCACGCAACAGACGCAGTGCACCCTCATCCGTGCCCCCCCCGCGCCATCGCTCACTCCAACAAACGACGGTCCAGTTCTGGGGGGCTGGGACAGGCCCGCATCTGGGCTATCGAAACCAACGCAGACCGGCGATCGGAAGCGTCATGCAATTCGTCAGCGAAGAAGGTTACGTGGACAGTTGAGTGTTGGGGCTTGCCCGAAAGACGACCCGTGCTCTAGTTTGACCCGTCACGCGGACGTGGCGAAACAGGTAGACGCAACGGACTTGAAATTGATTGGGTGCGCCGGCGGAAACGCCGGATGTAGAACTGCTCAAACTCGGGGAACGCTTCCCGGCCTGCGTGCCGCAGCCAATCCCGAGCCAAGCCCCGACGCTGGGGAAGGTGTAGAGACTAGACGGGCAGCGCCTAACCGCGGCCACCGCGCATGGCGAAGGGATAGTCCAGACCGACAAACCGTGGGCGAGACCCGCGGGCGGCGAAAGTCGCAGCGGTACGAAAATCCGTTTCCTTCGGGAGTGTGGGTTCGAGTCCCACCGTCCGCACCATATCCCAACTCTGGGCCTTTCACCCCCTAACGCTATGAATTGTAACGCTGTTTCCGGGGTTCTAGCGCCTTCCTTTCGGCAGTGTTTCAGGCGTAATGTGAACGCCGGTTTGAGCACCAAACGGCGCAGGTGCACCTGCTTAAACCCCGGTGTTTCCCATGCTTTCCAAGGAGTTGCGGGAAAACGGAGCGCAGGTTCTGGTTTTTCTTCTAATGTGCCCTTTGGCTCAGCTTGTTTCTCAAGTTTTTCGACCAAACGCGCCTTGCTGGCTTCGTGTTCAGCAATTTTGCCTTCGTGTTTCTGGATCGCCGTGGTGTTGCCGGATGCCATATTGAGATCAGGCAGCTTGTTGATCTGCCCGATCTGACGTTTGCCCGCGCGGATGATGGACGCGGCTTGATCGCGGCGCGCATCCCAGATTTTCCGGAACATGGCGGCCAGGACGCCCAGCATATCCGTATCAGGCCGCGGAGATTTGATGATCTCGCCAACATCGCCTTCGAGTTTGTCGCGTTTGATGGATTTGCCTTAGGGCTCGCAGGCTTTCGTTTGGCACAAATAGTTTTCGTATGAACCGCCATTGCCTTTCGTAAAGGAAGACTGTTGGGGCACATCGCAGCCTGCGCAAACCGCGATGCCGCGCAGCGCAAAGGCCTCTCCGATGTTTTTGCGCTTGGGCGCTTTGGCCTTTCCCGCGCGGCGTTCCTGCACTTTGTCGAACGAGACCCGTCGTTGGTGTTCGCCTTTCAACCAATTGATACCGTAGCGGTCCGAGCAGATGCGCCCGGTGTAAATCGGGTGGGTGAGAATGTCAGTCACACGTTGCTCTGCGAGCCCACCACGTTTGAGGTGCGGGACGTCAGGGAATCCGACCGGTGCCAAGCGACACGCAGATTTGGGGGTTATGGCGGCATCCAGTTTTGCGGTTGGGGTCGGGCAAGGCTGAACACGGCGGGGGGCGTGGGGAGATGGGCGGGCCCGGGGGGCGCGGCGGGCTCATGTATTGCACGCGTGGCCGGGTCGGCGGGGGAGCCGTTAGAGCGTTTTCTTTTGAGGGTGTCCTCGAGGGTGAGGTGGCCGCCGAACGAGGCGGTGGGAGCGGCCCTCGAGGGTAAGGAGGATCGGGAAAGGCCCCAGCGGGGCGTTTCCCCGACGTCCTGGAGATCCGGGCTGTCGAGAGTACCGGGACTCCCATAGGCGATGCACCGGTCTTGCCCGACCGTCTCAACCAGATACCGGAGGACCAAGAGATCGGCAGCGGTACGGCAGATGGCGCCTACGACACCCGAAAATGCCAC
>JBCDHQ010000070.1:0-16126 GCA_038749815.1 Pseudomonadota bacterium
ATCGCGAGCTCGGAGCGACGGCCGCCTCCGTGGTCAACCGGTGCATCTACTGCGCAGCGGTCCACGCGCATCGACAGATCCAGAACTCGGGCGACGCGAGCGTCATCGACGCAATCTTCAAGGACGGTCCAAACGCAGAGCTGCCGCCCCGGGAGGCCGCAGTCTTCTCCGCCGCAACCGCCCTCTCCGAGGCACCCTCCCAGTTCGGGGCGGCGGAGGTGGCCTCCCTCGCCGAGGCCGGCCTCGACGCGGGCGAGCAGTTCGACCTGGTGCTCTCCACCGCACTCTTCGGATGGGCCAACCGGCTGATGCATGTCCTCGGCGATCCGGTGAAGAAAGAATGAAAGTTGGGATCGCCGGTGCGGGCTCGGTTGCCTTCGGCACGGCAGCGCTCCTCGAGGAGCGCGGGCATAGAACGTGCCTCTGGTCGCCCTCCGGCCGCTCCACCGAGGGGCTTGGCACAATCACCGCCAAGGGCGCGGTCGAGGGACGCTTTGCGCCCGAGATCGCACGGGATGCGGCGGGGCTCTGCCAGGCCGATGCGCTGCTGCTCGCGCTGCCGAATTACGGGCATAAGGCCGTCATCGATGCGCTCGCGCCCAATCTTCGGCCGGATCAGCCGGTGTTGATCTCCTCGCACGGGGCGTTCGGCGCGCTCTATCTCGCGGCCCGCCTCGCCGATCTCGGAATGCGAGGGCGCATCGTCGCGATGGGCACGACCGTCGTGACGGGCCGGCGCTCCGGAGAGGGCGTGCAGGTCAACACGGTCCGCAACCGCGTCGACATGTGTACCCTCCCGGCTGAGGGCGCGGCGGCGGGCCTCGACCTCTGTACCGAGCTTTTCGGAGAGCGGTTTGTTCTCCGCGACGGGCTCGTGGCGATCACCCTCTCCAACTTGAACCCTCAGAACCATATGGGGATTGCGCTGGCCAATATGAGCCGGATGGAGCGGAGCGAGAGCTGGTCGCAGGGCCAGAACGTGACGCCGAATGTGGGTCGCCTCCTCGAAGCGCTCGACGCCGAACGGCTCGCCTTATGCGCGCGCGTGGGGGCGGACACGCGCACAATCTTCGAGCACTTCCACCTCTCTTTCCATGTGCCGATCGGACCGATCTCGGAGATGAACCAGGAGATGTTTCGCAAGGGCACCGGCGGCACCGGCCCGGCAACCGCCGACAGCCGCTATGTGACTGAAGACGTGCCCTTTGGCCTTGTCACCACCGCGCGGCTTGCGCGGCTGGCCGGCACCGAGGCGCCGCTCCACGAGGCGGGCATCCGGATCTTTTCTGCGATGTATGGGCGCGATTTCGCGGCCGAGAACGACTTGCTCGACGCGCTCGAGCTTGAAACGATGGATCTTGCGACGCTCCGCGAGGTCTGTCGCACCGGACCGCCAGCAGGGTTTCTGGCCCGGAACCGGCGGCCAGCACTGGGAACAACAACGGGGACGTGAAGATGACCAAACTGATCCAGAACCGCCGTGGCTTCCTGCGAACAGCCGCGGCCACGAGCGGCCTCCTGGCAGCGCCGGCCTATCTCCGCGCGCAGGGCGCGGGGGAAGTCAATGTCTGGGCCTATGACGGGTTTGTGCCGGACGACTTCAAGGCGGCGTTCGAGGATGACACAGGCATCAAAGTGAACATCCGCCTCGTCGACGACCAGGGGAAGCAGTTCAACTTGCTCGCGGCCGAGCGCTCGTCGCCAACCGCAGATGTCGTCACCGTGGCCGGCCACAGGTTCCTCCAGTTTATCGACAGCGATCTGATCGCCCCCCTCGATGTCGGCCGGCTGTCCAACTGGGGCGGGATCCGGCCGGTCTTCTCCGAAAGCGACTGGGCGACCGTTCGGGGCGAGAAATGGGGCGCACCGATCCTGTCGGGCTGCCAGTGCCTCTCCTACAACACCGATTTCGTGACGCCGGAGGAGCCGATCTCCTGGGACCTCCTGTTCTCGGAGGCGGCAAGCGGGACATCCGCCTATATCGTGCAGGACATGATGTCGATCGCGATGCTCTACCTCGGCTATGACGGCAACATGGTCGAGTACCTGGGCGACGAGGCCGAGGCCGCGCGGATCGTGAACGAGGCGCGCGACTTCCTGATCAGCCACAAGGACAAGGTCCGCAAATACTACGACAGCGGCGCCGAGATCCAGCAGATGTACATCAACCAGGATGTGACCATCGCCCACAACTGGAACGGGCCGATCGCGAAACTGATCGCCGATGGCTTCCCGGTGACGTTCCGGATCCCGAAGGAGGGCTCCTACGCCTTCGTCTACACCTTCAACGTCGCCAAGGACGGGCCGAACCCGGACAACGCCTACACGTTCCTCAACGCGCTTCTCGCCAGTGCCGAGAACGGCGCTTCGATGAGCCGCGCGTCGGGCTTCATCACCACCTTCGAGGGCGCGGCGGAGTTCCTGACCGAGGCCGAGCAGGCCTCGACCTCGCTGCCGCCAGAGGAGCTCGACCGGCTCCAGTTCTTCCGCGCCGAGGCCAACGAGATGAAGTACAATCTCGTCGACCGCGCCGTCGAAGAGATCCGTGCAGCCTAAACCTTATGGGGTCCGGCCGGTCCGGACCCCACTTTCATGACCGATCAAAGCCTTCCCCCGTCCAGGCCGACTTTCTGGGGCCGCGTCATCGGCGCGCCGGCCTATCGGCGGATGGCGGACTGGCTTCTTGTGTCGCCCCGGCGGCAGTTCTGGACACTGGCCGCGTTCCCGATCCTCTGGGTCCTCTTCACGCATCTCGGGCCGCTGATCCAAATGGTGCGGGTGAGCCTTCTCGAGGCCTACCCGCCGACCCTCGGCGAGCCCGCGCGCCTGTCCTTCGAGCACTACCGCGTGTTTTGGGAGGATCGGCTCTTTTTTGCGCCGTTCCTCAGAACCTTGGTGATGTCGACGACACTCACCTTCATCACGCTCGTTGTCGTCTATCCCGTGGCCTACTTCCTCGCCCGACATGTCAGACGCGACCACCAGCTCCTGTTCCTGCTGCTCCTTTTGGTGCCGTTCTGGGCGGGAGAGATCATCCGCTCCTTTGCGATGATGATCATGCTCGGCAACAACGGGGCGATCAATCTGGCGCTTCGCGCGCTCGGCCTGATTGAGCGGCCCATTCCCTTCATGTATACGAATTTCGCGGTTGGGACGGCGATCCTCTACCTGACGTCGCTTTACATGCTCTTGCCGCTTTACTCCGCGCTCGAGAAGATCCCGCGGTCGATGTCTGAGGCGGCAGCCGATCTCGGCGCAGGGCCTTGGCGGCGGTTCTGGCGGATCACCCTGCCCCTCTCTCTCGACGGTGTCGCCTCGGGCTGCACGCTGGTCTTCCTGATCTCAACCGGAATCTACGCCGTGCCAGTCCTTTTCGGCGGACCATCGACCACCCTCTTTGCAGAGACCATCGCGGGCTTTTTCAGCGTCGCAGGCGACCGCTGGCCGACGGGCGCCGCGTTCTCGGTCATCATGCTGATCACGGCCCTGACAATCATGGGCGCCTTCAACGCCCTCCTCCGCACCCTCCAACGCGAGAAACATCGATGACGGCGCAGACCCGCGCCCTCATGATCGCGCTCTACTGGGCGTTCGTGATCTATCTCTTTCTGCCGATCCTCATGATGGCGGTGATGAGCTTCAAGGACTCGAACTTCATAGGCTTTCCGATCCGCGCCTGGACACCCGACTGGTACGGCGAGGCCCTCCAAGATGGGGAGTTCATTGCCGCCGGTCTCTACTCCCTCGGCATTGCCCTAACAGCGACGGCGATTTCGCTTGTCATGGGCACCTGGCTCGCCGTCGTGCTGACCCACAAGTTCTGGGGTCGAACGCTCCTCTTCGGGCTGACGATGCTGCCGGCGGTTGTGCCGGGCATCATCTCGGCGATCTCCTTTCGGATCTATATCCGCCTCATAGACCTGGAGCCTGGAACGACTGCGATCATTTTCGGGCATGCCGTCCACAACGTGCCGTTTGTAGCGCTCGTCGTCTCCGCCCGCCTCGCCACCATGCCAAAGAGCCAGATCGAGGCCGCGCGCGATCTCGGCGCCGACCCGATCGTGGCCTTTGCGCGCATCACCCTGCCCTATCTCCGCCCGGCCCTGATCGGCGGCGGGGTCTTTGCCATGCTGATCAGCTTCGACGACTTTCTGCGCTCCTTCTTTCTCGGAAGCTACGAGCCGACACTGCCGGTCCTGATCTTCTCAAAACTCCGCTCCGGCATGTCGCCCGAGATCAACGCGATCGCGACCATGGTGCTGATCGCAACCGCGGCCCTCGGGCTCTGGGCCGAGCGCTCGATGCGGGCCAGGTCATGAGCGACACTGTTGTGCACCTCGACGGGATCTCAAAGCGCTTTGGCCGCGCCGTGGCCCTGCATCCCCTAGACATCCGGATCGAGCGGGGGGAGTTCGTGACCTTTCTCGGCCCCTCGGGTTGCGGCAAGTCCACGACCCTGCGCATTCTCGGCGGGTTTGAGCGACCTGACACCGGCCGCGTCATCCTCGGCGGTGCGGATGTCACGGGGCTGCCGCCCAATCGGCGCAACGTCAATATGGTCTTCCAGGACTATGCGCTCTTTCCGCATATGACTGTCGCCGAGAACGTCGCCTTCGGACTGGAGCTGAAAGGCCGCTCGCGGGCTGAGATCGGTGCCCGGGTGGCTGAGGTTCTGGCGTTGTTGGAGCTGACCGCGCTCACCGACCGCTTCCCCGACCAAATCTCAGGTGGCCAGCGCCAGCGCGCTGCCCTCGCGCGTGCCCTCGCCCCAGATCCGGACCTTCTCCTTCTCGATGAACCACTCGGGGCCCTCGATGCACAGCTGCGCGCGCAGGTTCAGGTTGAATTGAAGGAGATCCAGCGCCGAACCGGAAAGACCTTCTTCTTCGTGACCCACGACCAAGACGAAGCGCTGACCATGTCAGACAGGATCGTGGTCATGAATGCCGGTCGGATCGAGCAGGATGGCAGCCCCGAGGACCTCTATCTCCGTCCCGAGAGCCGGTTCGTCGCGACGTTCGTCGGCGAAGCGAACCTCCTCGAGGCCCGCGTCCTGCGCACGGACGGCAGCGAAGTGGCCGTTGACTGGCAGGGTGTGATGCTGCTCGGCCGGATGGTCGGCACGCCGTCGCAGGGCACGCAAGTGGGCGCGGCCGTCAGGTTCGAGCGGATGTCCCTCTCCCCGGTGCGGCCGGACCGCACCAACGCTGTCGAAGGCCGGATCGCCGCCCGGATTTTTAAGGGAAGCCGCACGCTTGTCGAGCTGGAGGTCGGCCCTCATCGCCTGCGCACCTATGTCTCCGGCACGGAGCTGGGGACCGGCGACACGGCATGGCTCGGCTGGCAGTCCGACGACATGGCCGTGTTCGAAACCTGACACAGGTCCGACGGTAAAGGCGGAGGCCTGCGCCCCCAACGCGCAACACCGGATCTGGGCGCCCATGGTAGGCTCAGTTGTCGCGTGCCCACTGCGGTCCGCACTAGAACGAGGCAGCGCGAGCCAGTGGGGCTTCGTTCGAGCGCAATCGCTGCACAACCACGCGCACCCTGCCCCCACAACACCACGTCACACCGTGACGACCCGAGCAAATCTCGGACAGATGGGGACATCCGCTGCGCGTTCGCCATCACCGCACCTCCGACGACACGTGCGCGACGGTGAGCACACCGTCCCCGATGCGCCTCGCCGCCCGGACCGACCAGGCACTGCAGGCGAGCTTGTTGGCCAAGGCAACCGGCGGTCTGGGGCATGCGGTCGTCGAGCCGGTCACCGACACAGTGCGCTCAGCGAGTGATACGCAGCTCGAAACGCCCGGCGCCGTGGATGACCATGCGCCTGAGACAGGTGTTGCGGCGTTTGGGACTGCTCCCGAGACAGGTCTTCCCACCGGTCCACATCCTCTGAGGGACAAGGTCGAGCCGCGCAGCGAAACCGCGCCCTCTCGAGATTGCAGATCCGCCGCCAACCGCGGCACCCATTGGCGGCCATCGCGCCGCCGCCGCGTCCCGTCATCCGGCGACGGCACGCCCCGGTCCTTCTCGACCGGTCTTTGAGGCAGACTCTCAGATCCGGAGCCGCAGCACCGGCGGCACACGCTCTTCCCAGACGCCGCCGACCAGATGGCGCAAAGCGGGCGAAGGCTGATCGCTTGCATAGCGGAGGAGCGGCCGCGCAACGCAGCGTTGACCCGGATGTGGGCGCCCGGGGCTCCAGATGAACCGGGCATCAAGGTCGATCGGGTGCGCGCCTCGACTGGTTCGCGAGAGAGGTCTCGCGCAAGGTGCTGCGGATAACGCGTCAAGGACCGAGCCGTTGAAGCGTTCGACGACGCCGTTGGCTGTTGGGCGCTCCGAGCCTCGTGAGAAGGTGGTCGGTGCCACTCAGATCGAGATCTATCTCGTTGGAACGGCGCTTGTAGCCACAGACCCAGTGGCGTTGTCTGGGGGCAGGATGGGCATATCTGCGCGGCGATCGCTCCGTGGAGGGCGCTCCACCGAAGCCCCGCTGGCTCGCGCTCTTTCGTCTTACTCCCGACCGCAGTGGGCACACGGACAGAGAGCGTACCATGTGCGCCCGGATCCGGTGTTCCGCGTTGGGAGCGCCGGCACAGGTCAAGACCGCCTTTGCGTGCAAGTCGAGACTGCGGAGGAGCGGCAAGACGTCGCTCTGCAGCACCGCCACCGCGGCTTCTGGCCGTTTCGAGATGTGCGAGGCAAGCGGAAGGCTCAAATGCCGCTGAGTATCGACCACCGCGTGCAGCTCAATCCTGCCCTCGCCCTTGAGGAAGCCCAAAAGGGAAGGTGTCGGCCGACGAGAACCCGCCCGGAGCGCACGATGCCACGTGTCTTTCCCGGAAGCGGCTTCTCCGGGAACGCGGCCCGCTCTGAGGTGATCTCGATGGCTGTCTCGGCATCCAGTCACTCGGACCGTCGCCATCGGGGCTCGGACCGGTGGCGCCACGCGATGGCGACCGTTCCCATGGCCCATTCTGCGGGTGGCTCTTGTGGATCGGCGGAAGGTCCTTCAGGCCCTCGAAGCTATGGGTCTGAAACCGACGCTTCCATTCGTAGAAACTGGTCCCCGCTGGCGGCACGCTTCAGCCACGTTGCCAAGCTCTCTGGCCAGTTCCAGAACACTCAAACGCTGCTGAGCAAGCTTCGCCGCCGCATCACGCGGCACCGCCTTCTTTTCAGTAGATGATCGGCCCATAGGGCTTTCCTCCTTCCCCAAAAAGCACGGAAAGAAGGTTAAGTGGACAGCCAAAATTAAAGCCATCAAGGCGACTTTTCGACAACGGCGCCAGGTGGACAAAGAAGCAAACAGGTCTCGAAATATTCCACCGACCTGTGAAGACGCCAGCCGCTCTTAGAGGCCGCTCAAACGAGAGAAGTACACCTCAAGCGCCGACGGCGAGCGGCTGATCATCACCCTTGTCGTCCGGCCGAGGATCCCGGAGCACGTATCCGCGTCCCCAGACGGTCTCGATGTAGTTCTCTCCGCCCGTCGCTTCAGAGAGCTTCTTGCGCAGCTTACAGATGAAGACATCGATGATCTTGAGTTCGGGCTCATCCATGCCTCCGTAGAGGTGGTTGAGGAACATCTCTTTTGTCAGCGTCGTGCCCTTGCGCAGCGAGAGTAGCTCGAGCATCTGGTACTCTTTGCCCGTCAAATGGACCGGCTTTCCGCTGACCTCGACTGTCTTCGCGTCAAGGTTGACCGTGAACTTGCCGGTCCGGATCAGAGACTGGGCATGGCCTTTTGATCTGCGCACGATCGCATGAATGCGCGCGATCAACTCCTCCCGATGGAACGGCTTTGTCATGTAGTCATCGGCACCGAAACCAAAGCCCTTAATCTTGTTCTCAGTGTCGTCCATCCCCGACAGAATCAGTATGGGCGTCTCAACCTTAGACATGCGCAATTGTCGCAGGACCTCGTGTCCATTCATGTCCGGAAGGTTAAGATCAAGCAAGATCAGGTCGTAGTCATAAATTCGAGCCAGATCTATGCCTTCCTCGCCCAGATCTGTCGCATATACGTTGAGGTTAGCGCTCGTCAGCATCATCTCGATGCTTTTGGACGTCGTAGGGTCATCCTCGACCAACAAAACGCGCATTCGCTACCCTCCAGACGGTTTTTCACTCACTCGAGGCCGATCGGTAGGGTGAAACCCTTAACGCGGCGTTACCCTTTACAAGTGGAGAATAGGTATTCCCGTTAAAGTTGTCTATACTTTTGTACGGATGTAGCCTTGAGCGCACGGGCGCCATGTGTTTGCAATGCGATGCGCCAACTGTTGAGCTCCTCCGCGGACAAGCCATAGAGATCGCACGCTTCCTGCTCTTGAATCAAGCCAGCATTCACTGCATTGACCACTGCAGCCTTCCGACGCGCCACCCAGCGCGTGGTGTCAGGCGGCGGCAGATCTGCACGTGACATCTTTGTCCCATCTGGCATGGTAACGAAGACTGGCCCCTTCTCTCGTCTGATATACATCTCTCCCAAACCCCATGTTGCGGTCACTCACCCGGGGTTTGGCATACAGAACGATCCTTAAATCGGGGTGAAACGCGACCTTGTGGTTGTAGGCAATTTTGGTATATGCGCGCGTTACTTAACCGAGGGTAATTGATGTTTGATTCAGGGCGCGAAAAAGATCCCGGGCGGATCAATTCCCTGGGCTTCGCAAAGCCTCCGCGCGACACGAGGGTGGTCGTGGCCATGTCGGGCGGCGTCGACAGCTCCGTTGTGGCCGCGATGCTGGCCGAGGAGGGCTATGATGTCGTGGGCGTCACCCTGCAGCTCTACGATCACGGCGCCGCGCTCGCCCGAAAGGGCGCGTGCTGCGCTGGGCGGGACATCCACGACGCACGACGCGTGGCCGAGGAGATGGGGTTCCCGCACTACGTCCTCGACTATGAGAGCCGGTTTCGAGAGAGCGTGATTGACGAGTTTGCGGACGCATATCTCGCGGGCGCGACCCCGGTGCCCTGCATCCGCTGCAACGAGCGCGTCAAGTTTCGTGACCTCCTCGAAACCGCGGAGGACCTTGATGCGGACTGTATGGCAACGGGGCACTACATCCGCCGGATGCTTGGAGAGGCGGGCCCGGAACTCCATTCCGCGGCCGATCCCACGCGGGATCAGAGCTACTTTCTCTTCGCAACGACACCGGCGCAACTCAGCTATCTGCGGTTTCCACTCGGGTCGCTTGCCTCGAAGGAGGAGACCCGTGCCCTGGCGCGTCGCTATGGGTTGCCGGTTGCAGAGAAGCCTGACAGTCAGGACATCTGCTTTGTTCCGAACGGCAACTACGCAAGCGTGATCGAGAAACTCCGGCCGGGAGCGGCGGAACCGGGCGATATCGTCGATCTTGAGGGACGCGTGCTCGGGCAGCACGACGGCGTACTGCGCTACACCGTGGGCCAGCGGCGCGGGCTCGGGATCTCAGGTGGCCCGCCGCTCTATGTGGTGCGGCTGGATGCCGATGCGCGCCGCGTCGTTGTCGGGCCGCGCGACGCTCTCGCCCGACGCACGGTGCCAGTGGCGGAGGTCAATTGGCTCGGCGACACCGCGTTCGAAGAAGCGCCGGAGGGCGGATGGGACGTGTTGGTCAGGATCCGGTCCACCCGGCCGCCCCGGCCCGCGCGGGCACGCCCGCTCAGCCCGACAAGCGCAGAGGTGGAGCTCCTCTCCCCCGAGGATGGCGTCGCGCCGGGCCAGGCCTGCGTCTTCTACGAGGAAGGCAGCACTCGGGTCCTCGGCGGCGGATGGATCCAGCGCGGCTGAGACCAGCTCATCGCCGTTTTTCGCCCCGCCCTGACACGCGGATCGCCCCCGCTATGTGCCTCCCTTGCGGTTGGCATCGAAACGGGCGTGAGAGCCCGCACGCGCTCAGGGCAAGCTTCGGCTCTAGCTTGCTGTCCGACAAGGGAGCGGGCCAGTCCCGATGAAGGCAACCCGTCATCTAGCCCCTAGGCCGCGCCTCGGCACTTCCTGACGTGATCTGTTCGGAGAGAGCGGTGGAGCCGTCCGGCGCCCGCCCGCAATCGGCGCCGCCATCCCCCAGACCGACACGGCAAGTATCCCCACCCGGCGCCCGGAGCGACCAAAGCGTCACTCTGGGCGCCGGGCGGGTTGCATCGGCACCTCTGCCGTCAGTCGGCCCGAGCCAGCCAAATGAGCGATCCGTCGGCCGCAAGAGACCGTTGGTCCGCCCTGCCCCGAACCGCACCCCCTGGCATTGGACGGGATGGGAGCCCCACCAACTTACCGCTCAGCCAAGCGCTCCCCGAGTGAGACACGCCGTAGCGGCAACACGACGTGCGCCTTGAGGCCCCCGCGCTCCGTCAAAATAGCGAAGGAATGGTCGGCACACCGCGCACCCCAGATCCGACCAACAAGCCCCATGACGCAAAGCCCCAACAAAACGCTCTCGTCCCAGTCCAGGGACCAACCACTGGCATGCAGCGGAGAGCTCGACGTCAGAGCGGCGATGGCGCTGTTCCCTGATCCGGGTTAGGGAGCGGCGCGTTGCACCCGGAGATGCGCTGCCTGTCGCTCTGTCGGAGCGCGGTGCCCCATCCAGGCATCCGGCTCAAGAAAGCACACCCCGCGTTTGCTGGGTGAATGGACCACTCAGGCAGTGATGATGAGCCATGGCAAGCCGCCGAGCGAGGCGGTCGGCTTGGCCGTGGGAGCGTCGATGTCCGCCGCGCCGGCCTCGCCTCGCGGCACGAGGTTGGGACGCTCGCCGACGACACTGCGCGCCATGTAGCAGCAGACAAGCCGCAAAAAGGCTCCTGGACCGGACTTCATCGCGAGTGCGACGGTAGAGCCGACACTTGCCAAGAAGACTGGGTCGGGGCTGCATCGACCGTGGTTTTGGCCTGCCCGGCGTGTTTGCACTGCGGATAGAGTCCGTTTCCGCCGTCTCAGACGAAGCCGCCTAGGGGCGAGCGGCGAGCATGCGGGATACATGGCGAGATGCGCCTTGCAGCCGGAAGCTTGACAACCACCCACCGTATGACCGGCCGATGGAGATCACTCGATTGCGCACGGACAAATGCACCAACGTGACCACTCGGGCGGACTCCGTCCCGAGCACCTCCGCACACACCACTCCTGCGGCCCGGTCCAAGCCGCCAAACCAACAAGCTCGAGATGACCCAGTTCGAGTGCGGTCGGACGTCTTGACCGAGCACAATGATCGACCAAGTCAGGTTCAGTCCACACACCGCCGCCCGGCGTCTCCTCAAGGCACGGCACAGACGGGCGGGGTTGGCTGCGCCCCAGAACCGCCCGATACAGCGCGGCGCCCGCGCGCGCGCAGGGCTTATGACCCGACTGTGGCGGTCGCCGCGAAGGAGATCGCTGGGATAGAGGAGGGGGCGCATAGGTTTGAGATGCGTTTCCAATCCTTGGGCGTCACGAACACGCGTTCGGTCAGATTGGGGCCCCTGATCCCTTGGCATCGAGTTCGGTCTGCTCCCAGCGGCCCTTCGCTCCAGCGATGCAGGTTCGGTGTCGCGGCTCTCAAGCGCAGCGCGGAGCCAATCGGCGTCACATTCGCGATCGGGACATCTGCGTCCGGCAAGGCCTGAAGCACGATCGTCGCGGCCTTGCCGTCTCAGACCTGGCCTGCGGTGCGCAATACTGCCAATTGATTGCGGTCCCCATTGCAGACGGCGTGCCGCTTGAAAGATGAGGCGATGAGCTCCGCTTTGCGCACGCTGTCCGCCCTGGGGTGATGGTGACGATCGTCACCCGATCCGTTGCCGAGTCCAGGCAGCAACGAAAGAGCCCACCTGGGCAGAGAGGGCTGACTGCGAGGGACCTTCCCATCGGACCGCAAGGTGTCGTGCGCGGACATGACCTCCCAGCCGATAGGGGGCGAAACCCATCACAGCCTGAGCGTGAACCCCGCTTACGGGTCCTGAGCCTGGGCCGCCAACCGAATCTGCGTGTCCGTCGCGTCGGCCGATCCCGACAAAGCTCGGATTGCAGCGCATGAGCCGGCCCGAGCGCATTGGGCCGCGCGCCTCGAGAGGACACCCGCAGACCCCACATGTCGGCACCGGATCCGGCGCGCCGTTGTCGTTGATCCGGGCCGACGCCCATCAAAGCACGCTGCCGCACGTCCTTTGGGACCAACGGCTGTTGGGACTGTCGTGGTCCGGCGCCGAGACGGTGGAGTGGATGCACTAGCGCATGCTCTGGGCCGGACAGCATGGAGCCTCGCCCAACTGTGCGCTCCAATCTCGAGCAACACGCGCATGAAATGACCGATGCAGACGTGTCCTGGTCTGGGGAGAGCGTTGTACGCCAGACGGCAACGGTGCACCTGAGTCAATCTTCGCTCGGCACACCGCTGACCAGCGCGAGCTTTGACCGCGGTACCGGTGTCGTCGCGACCACGAACACCACGAGCGTTGGCTGGGTTTTGGCGAGGCCGAGGGCATCTACGGCCTCTCCTGTGAGAAGACCCGTTGAGCGCTTGTTCCGGGCGATTTGGCGGCGAAACCCAAGGCGACGACGAGAAAATCGCCTCTTTGGGCCGCGCAGTGGATGGCGGGACAGGGAGCACGCCGCGGGCATCGCTGGCTCGCCACAAGGATCGGGCGAGCCGGTGGCCATGGGCACCGCCTTGAGCGCGCCCAGTGTCCGCTCGGTCGACACGCTCCATGCTAGTGTCGTTGGCTCCAAAGAAGCCGGTCGCGATCAGAACATCGCTTCAGCGCCGCCTTCGACCAAGCGTAGACGTCACTCTGGCCGAGCGACGTTGGCTCCGCCGCGGACGCGCGACGCATGGCCTGATCCGGTCGGTCGTAGACCCGCGGGTCGAGCTCGACCCCGCCCCAAAGGGGATCGACTTTTAGAACATCTTTCTCGCCGCTCGCTGGAAAGAGGGGGGCAAAGCGTTGAGAGCGCATCAGTGAAAGGACCAATCGCGTCAGCCTGCCGTTGGGAGGATCCTCGTGCCGCGCCGAGGCGCGGTGAAATGGAGGGGCACTTGGCGCGCCCTCGCACTCCAGGTTAAGGGGCTCGCCCCGCGAGGTGCTGCGATTGAGAAGATGGCTCAGAGTGCCAGCATGGGCACGGCCCTCGCTTTCGCCAGATGCCACAGCGCAGAACTGAGCGCACGGGCGGCCTTGCGCACCGGATCTGCCACCAAAGGGCGCACTCGGACGAGGTCTCGCCGGGACCACACTGCACTCTTCCGGAGGTTTCTGGTTTGTTTGCGGCGGACCGTGCCGCCGCCTGGGATCACATCCGGCCAAAGCGACCGTCGCAGGGTCACCGAATGCGTGCCAGCGCCGAGATCTTGCAAGGCAAGGGTCGACCGGTCGCTCGGAAAGGCCCGCCAGTGCTCTCCGGTGCGCTGTCCAAACATACTGGCGCTGAGCGTGGCCCTGCGGCCCCACACGTCGATTGCGATCATCTCCGACCGCGGTGCGCCGGGCCTCTTTCCACATGCCGATGATGAACGCTTTCGAGGCGCACAGAGGAGCACGTGAAAATGGTCGAGCGCGGTGACTGAGCGCGATCAACGGCGACCAGGTCGCTTTTTCACAGTGCAGTGTGAGCAAGAGGCGGCACGCGTCCTCGGGTCCGGTCCAACGAGACGGCTGAAGGGGTATCAACACGTTTGCCGCAGGCAGACGCGAATGCGATTGACCCTGCCCTGGCCTTTTCTTCCGCGCGCGCGCCTGACACGGTGCGCCCGAGAAAGGGAGATTCCATGTCCGTCGACGCCGTCCTAGCCGAGGTCGATCGCACGATTGACCAGTCCGTCCAGCGCCTGTTCGCGCTCCTGCGCATCGAGAGCATCTCGACCGATCCCGCCTACAAGGAGGCCTGTCGCGCCGCGGCGGACTGGCTTGTCGCGGACCTTGCCGAAATGGGCTTCGAGGCCGCGCGCCACGACACACCAGGCCACCCGATGGTCGTCGGCCAAACCTCCGGCGGCGGTCGGATCCTGTTTTACGGTCACTATGATGTGCAGCCGGTCGATCCGCTCGAGCTGTGGCACCGCGGTCCCTTCGACCCTGTGATCGAAGACACGCCCCAGGGCAAAGTGATCCGGGCGCGCGGCGCCTCTGACGACAAAGGTCAACTGATGACCTTTGTCGAGGCTTGCCGGGCCTGGAAGGCGGCAAAGGGTGCCCTGCCCGCCGGCCTCACGATCCTCTTCGAGGGAGAGGAGGAGTCGGGCTCGCCGTCCCTTGTTCCGTTCCTTGAGGCGCAAAAGGACACGCTCCGCGCTGAGATCGCGCTGGTCTGCGACACTGGAATGCTGGACGCGCGCACACCGGCCATCACGACCATGCTCCGCGGCATGGCGCAGGAGGACTTCACGATCCGCGGACCGGACAGGGACCTCCACTCCGGCATGTATGGCGGCCCGGCGATCAACCCGATCCGCGTTCTGACGCGCGTGCTGGGGACACTCCATGACGAGGCCGGGCGCGTCACACTGCCGGGCTTCTATGACGGCGTCCCCGAGTTGCCCGACGCCGTCCGGACGGAATGGCAGGGGCTCGGTGTCGATCCCGCGGCCTTTCTCGGCGATGTCGGCCTCTCCACGCTCGCCGGTGAGGCCGGGTACTCCCTTCTTGAGCAGACATGGGCGCGGCCGACGGCGGAAATCAACGGGATCTCAGGCGGCTACACCGGCAAGGGCTTCAAGACCGTGCTGCCCGCGGAAGCGTCGGCGAAAGTCAGCTTCCGCCTCGTGGGAGACCAGGACCCCGTAAAGATCCAGGCGGCCTTCCGCGCCCATATCGAGGCGGGCCTGCCGCCCGATTGCACTGTCGAGTTCCGCGGCAACGAGGGCGCGCGCGCGACCACCATGCCGATTGACGCCGCCCCGTTTGCGAAGGCGCGCGATGCACTGACGGCGGAGTGGGAGACGCCTGCCGTCTTCGTGGGCTCCGGCGGGTCGATCCCGATTGTTGGGCACTTTGCGAGCATTCTCGGGATGGACTCGGTCCTTATCGGCTTCGGGCTCGAGGACGACAACATCCACTCACCAAACGAGAAGTACTCGCTCACGAGTTTCCACAAAGGGATCCGCTCCTGGGTGCGGGTGCTCGACGCGCTCGACGGCTAAGGCGTGCGCTGCCGGCGCCGTCCCCGCGGCGGTCGCGGGGCAAGCCCCTCCGCCAGAACACGCGTCATCGGGTGATCCGGCGCTGTCTCCGCGAACTGAGCGTGGAGAACGGCCACGGCCTCGCCCGCATTCACGTTGGCCGGCAGGCCCAGCGCCCAATCAAAGAAGATGCTCCGGCAATCGGGCTCGGTGATGCCGTCGATGCGATACGCCTCGGTCAGCAGGCCGCGTGGGTCGAGGTTTGTGTGCGTCTCCATGACGCGGCATCCTAGGCCGGCGCTTGACTGCGGCAAGGGGTCAGCCGGCATGGCGCGCCGCAGCGCGGAAAAGACTGGCATGTCGCCGCCCAAGGGCCGGCACGTCGTCGTCATACCCGCCGCCGAGAACCCCCGCGACCGGGATCCCTGCGGCACGGAGCCGGTCGATCACCATTCGGTCGCGCGCGGCAAGCCCGTCATCGCTGAGCGCCAGCCGCCCGAGCCTGTCGGCAACATGCGGATCGACACCGGCGTTGTAGAACGCCAAGTCGGGGCGGATCTCCCTGAGCACCCGGTCGAGCGCCTCCGCCACCGCGCGCAGATACCCGGCATCCCCAAGACCATCGGGGAGCGCGATGTCCCGGTCGGATTGCGCCTTCACAGTCGGATAATTCTGCGCAGCATGGATGGAGAGCGTGTAGACCCCCGGCTCATCCGCGAAAATCCGCGCCGTGCCGTCGCCCTGGTGCACGTCGAGGTCGACCACCAGGATCTGGCTGACGACACCCTGATCGAGCAGGGTTCGCGACGCGACAGCGACATCGTTGAAGACGCAAAACCCCGCACCGCCCTCGGGCCCCGCATGGTGCGACCCGCCGGCAGCGTTGCAGGCTATGCCATGGCTGAGGGCAAGGCGCGCCGCGAGCGTCGTGCCTGCCGCCGAGAGACGCACGCGCCGGACCATCGCCGCGCTGCCGGGAAGGCCGATCCGACGCAGCTCGGCCGCGTCGAGGCTTCGGTTGAAGACCCGCTCGA
>JBCDHQ010000071.1:0-16013 GCA_038749815.1 Pseudomonadota bacterium
CCCGCGCACCGTGATCTGATGCACCGCATCGCGCTTGAACTCGTCGCTGTAGTTGCTTGTCCCCATCGTCGCCTCCTCGGCTCAAAGTAAGGGGGCAAAGCGTCTATAAATCTAGGGGCACCTCAGTCAGCACGCGGCGGACTCCCTGACAATCAAAAATGACACTCATAGTCTGTAGATCAATATTGTACATCCACGCCCAATCTGAGCATGGAGGTCCGTGTGCTCGTTGGTCTGAATGTAAGGAAACATCGGGAGGCGCTTTGCCTCTCGCAGGAAGAGTTGGCGTTTAAGGCTGACCTGCATCGAACCTATGTCAGCGGCGTCGAGCGTGGCATCCGCAACCCGACCGTTGAAATCGTCGCGAGGCTAGCTGTGGCGCTGGGAATAAAGCCAGCACACCTTCTTGAAAGTTAGCAATTCCAAGAAATTGGTGCCGCTGAGAGGACTCGAACCTCCGACCCCATCATTACGAATGACGTGCTCTACCAGCTGAGCTACAGCGGCTTTCCGGACCCTACTATGGCCCTACTGGTTCAACGCAAGTGCCCGCTCCCGGGATGCCGACCGTTGTTCGCGTTTGGATGGCCAACAACAGGCAGCGTCACTTGGCGGCTGCTCATGGCAGCCAATCGCGAAGGGCCTAGGGCGGCCCAACACATCTGTGTGTGATCGTGTCCAAACCTGAGGTTGAGATCGACCGCATGTTGGATCTGTCGGCTGTGGAGAGCCGTGATCCGACCCGGCTGTACTATGCGCCACGGTGGTGCGCAAGCGGATCGATCAATTTAGCGCCGGCGCGGAGACGGGTCCGCGCCGGCGGCGGTCTTATGCGATCAGATCGACCTCGAACGTGCCGAAGATCGAGCCGCTGGCCCCCTCGCCGCTATAGGCCGTGAGGGATACGGTCGTGTTGCCAAGGGCATCTTCCTCGCTCGGGCTGAAGAGATCACCGCCCCGGTCGCCGAAGAGAGCGTAAGGCACGACATTCTCAACCTGGGTGAACCCGTCCGAAGTCTGGAACCGCATTGAGCTGATGCCAGCCTCGCCCTCCGCGATGATCGTCAGATCGGTGCCCGCATAGGCGCTGATGTCGACCGTACTCCCATCCACGAGCTCTGTGATGATTGTGTCTGTCTCGGCATCTGCCAGATAGACGCTGAATGTCTCACCGTCGCTTGGGGGGGCAGGGGGCGTGGGCGCCGGCCCGCTTGGCGCGCCTTGGGGCGATTGGGGGCTGGAGGCGTCCCTGAGCGCCGAGCCCTCGTTCAGTGTGATCCGGTCGAGGACATAGCCATCGGACCGCCCGGTCACTTCGATCCGGTACTGCGTGTTGGCGTCGAGATCGAACTCCGCCTGGTACTTCTGATGGTTTTCATCAAATGTCGTGCCCCAGCGGAGGTCGCGGTCGGCGGAGCCCAACCCTGTGAAGAGCTTGGTCGGCTCCTGAACGACTTCCCCGGTCTCGACATTGATGATCGAGATGTAGGCGTCGTTGCCCGTGTCCGTGCGCTCAGCGCCGTTCTGGCCGTTCTCGTAGCGGTCGGAGCCGTTCATCACCGACTTCATGCGACCTGAGTGGAGCGCCAGGAAATAGGTCCCGCCGTCATCGGTCATGAAGTCGTAGCTGAGTGTCTCGCCGTCGGGGACATTGCGGTAGCTGCTGCTGTTTGCGTCCCAGAGCATCGCGGTTTCGCCGTCGACGTTGACCTGGCGCCAGTTGCCTTCGGCCTCGGCGGACTCAGCTTCGATGATGATGGTGCCGTTCTGGGCCAGGAAGACATCGCCGGAGGGCGGATCAACCGGATCCGAGGGCGGATCAACCGGATCCGAGGGCGGGTCGACCGGATCGGACGGCGGATCGCCATAGGGCAGGTCATAGAGCCCCGAGGCTTCAAAGTAGTCCTCGGCTTTCTGCGGCGTCCCGTTCTCATCGCCCGTCAGCGCATAGTAGAGCATGCCGGCATCGGAGGGGTCGTTGGTCTTGTTGCCTTGCGCCCCTTCCATCGCGGTCCGAGCATCTTGGATGATCGGCTCGTCCGAGCTGTCCATCCAATCCCAGTTCTGGTTGTTGAACCCCTGGTTGTTGTTGTTGCCGTTGTTCTGGTCGCGGATCTCCACCAGCGTCACGTCCGGGAAGTCGTCGTCGATGTCGCTCCAGGTGCGCGCTTCGGTGACGCCTGGACGGTTCACAACGTCCCGGGTCTCGTTCCAGCCCGAATGCGACAGGAGGACGAGGTTCTCGTGGTACATCGGGTCGGTCTGCTCAAGCGCGCGGTAGACGGCCTCCATCGGCCCGCCCTCAATCAAGAGGACCTTGTCGCCTGAGCTCATGAGCTCAACGAGGTAATCGGTCGTGCCGTCGATGTCGTCTTGGTAGTTGCGCGCGTCGATCCCGAGCGAGCGGGCGAACTCGCCCGATGTCTCAAGCCGCGCCAACTGATTGTTGTTGTTCACTTCCGCGAGGTTGTTGCCGTAGAGGAAGGTGGTCTTGTCCTCGATGCCGGCAGCCACGGTCAACAGCGCGGCCATCGGCACTGCGGCAATGTCATCGGGGTCGTTGTTGTTGCCGTCGAACTCAAAGACGATGTGATCGGCCCAGTCCGCCAGGAGGCCTGCAGGAGGCTCCGGCTCGTCTTGCGGCGGGGGTGGGGCGTTGCCGGCCACATCGAAGGTCACGCTGTCACTGCCGAGCGATGCGCCGGTGCCGTTGCGGCCCTCGAAGAACTCAACCTCCACTGTGTGGGTGCCCGGCGCGAGGCTACCGCCCCCGAAATCGCCGGAATTGTCGCCGTAGAGGGCATATGGCAGGACATTTTCAGTCTGAACGACAGTGCCATCGATCGAGAAGACGGCACTGCCAACATCCCCGTCAGGCGTTGCCACGATTGTAAAATTCGACCCGTCGATCTCTTCGCCATTGGTGAGATTGGCGTCGACCAGCTGGTCGTTGGCCGGATTGTAGACCGCAAATGAGATATCGGCCGGTGTCAGCGGAGCGGTGGCCGCAGCCCCGCCTCCGTCAGCATCCGTGATTGCGAAAGGACGGCTGAAGCTTCCGATGCTGTCGCCGCCGCCATCGGCGGCATCGAAGATCTCGATATCGAGGGAGTACATGCCCGCGTTGAGATCAGCCAGCAGCTCCTCCAGAACAACCATCTCGGCGCCGTCCGTGTCGTCGCCGCTCAGCGTCACAGCCGGCGTGCCATCGACAGAGATCACCGCACTTTCATAGGGGATGCGGACGCTGAGCATCGCCAATGCGTTGTTCAGGTAGGAAGTTGCTGCGCCGGGGGCGCTCAATGTCCAAGGCATTATCCGAACCTCTTTGTCGGCAACGTTGCATTTGTCCGGACTGGACCGAATTGCTACAGGCACGCGTTTCCGCGCTCAGAGTGCCCGCCTTCAAGACGCGCTCCAATTGAGTCGTATCTGAATTTGACGACATGAACTAACCGCACCACCATTCTGGTGCTGTGCTTAATCAATGTACGCATTGGTTCACATCACACTACGTATGAGTTCTTACACACATCAAAGGAGCGGAATTCCGCTGAGTGCTAGAGCGCTCAAAATACATAAGAATTAAGATAATTCTTTGCGTCGCCCTCCCACAGTCCGGGAAAATCTCCACAGGATCGATCCCGTGGATCCGATTGGGCCGCGGCAGTCTGGACCAGATTGCGCCGACGCATCGCCCTCTGAGATCCCGGGTCGCGCGACGAACAAGATGATGGACGACAGCATCAAGCGATGGGGGGCGCGGGACAACGCGCCCTCCTCTCTGATCATCCAAGCGAGGCCGACAGTGCCGGGCGCGCATCGGACAGATCCGCCGCCCCGGGGCTCAAGATCCGGACCCCTCACGCTCGCCTGATCGCGGATGGGGCTTGGGTGCCGCTGGCCCATCTGGGCTGCAGGGTTCAGCGTCCCGCGGCGCAGCGGGTTTTCCGGCTCTGGCAGTGGCAGGTCACGGCCACGCGTTGAGTCGTTGCCCTTCGAAAGCCAGCGCCAAGGTTTCGGGCGCGCCGCCACTTTGCAACGGGCCCTCCGATGGCGAGGCGGATGCGGATGGACTGGACCTTGCCCAAGATGATCCGGCCGATAAGAGAGGGTAAGACGGCTGCCAACATGCCTTCGACCCGTGCGGCGATGCCGCCCGCTGCGGTGCCTTGGACGTCTTGCCGACCAAGGCTGGCAGCGCAGAGACGGCGAGAGCGAACAGCACCCAGACCAGACGCTGGCGCCGGCGACACTCAGGATGGCGGATGCGACGAAGGGCGGTCTCCTTTCTTGGAGCACGCCTCCACCGCCGCCACGGCGCATAGGGATCAAAATTCAGGGGAGTGTTCCAATTGAACGGAACGCGATGCGCGCACAACATTTCATGCTGACCCGAGCGTCGCACGGCGAGCATCGAAGGGCGGGATGCCGAACTGCCCCGACCCGCTCAATCGCAGTCTTCCGTGATGACGCGCCTCCGCCGCGTTTGGCGCTCGGTGCGGTGGGGTAAGGGCCTTCTTCAAGATCGCCCTGTCAAATAGAACACGGCCGTACCCGAGCATTCCATGCCAGCGTTGGGTGAGCTCCTTGAGCCACTTTGCTGCCGCTGCGCATTTCTGGCTTCAGCCAACTTTTTTTGAGAGGAACCAACGAGCTTCGTCCCAAAGAGCCCCTACGCGCCCGTTGGCGTGCGCGAAACCATTGCACTACGGCCAGCAAGAGGCTCCAACGTACTCAGTCGCTTTGACAAAAATGAGTGGAAATAGAGGACAGGCTGCCGATCCCGAGCACAGAGTCCCCGCAATCCCACTCTAAAAGAACCGGCACTGGTCGGAGTGAGAGGATTCGAACCTCCGACCCCCTGCTCCCGAAGCAGGTGCGCTACCAGGCTGCGCTACACTCCGACACCGCCGGACGTAGCCGAGTGGCCGACGCGAGGCAAGAGGGGGGTTAGGCGAGGCGCTGACGGATGCTGTCCACGGCTTTCTTCGATTCAGAGGAGAGCGACTGGATCTCTGCGGCAATTACCGCAAAGCCGCGCCCCGCCTCGCCGGCGCGTGCCGCCTCGACGCTGGCATTGAGCGAGATCAGATTGATCGACATCGAAATGTTGTCGATCTCCTGCATCGCAGATTTGATCAAGTCGCGGTCGTCGGCTGCGTGCTTTTTGCGTTCGTCTTCGAAATGGTCGGCGAGTGCTTTGAGGAAGGCATCGATCTTCGGTCGCATCTCGGTCTGCGCCGCAACCAGGACCGGCCGCACCGCCGCGGGGGAGATTGTGCCGTCTTCGGCAGCCTGGACCAGCGGGCCCAGCTTGTCTTCGACGGAACCGATCGCGTTTCGCGCCTGATCCTGCGCGTCTTGTAGATCCTGCGGCACTTTGCCGGCGAGGCTCTCCAACATCTTCCGAGCGCCATTGGAGAGCATCTCCCGCGCCTCAAGGATATTGGCGCTGAGGCCCTTGATCCGCTCAATCTCTTCCATCGCTTCGTCATCGTCGCTGGAGAGCGTTGAGAGATGAGCACAGATCTCAAACACGGCCGATCGCATCGGACCGACGACTGCCTTGATCTTTTCGAGCACTTCGATCGGATTGCGTTTCTCGGTCGGTTTCATTGCGTCCTCAGCAGCAAAGCGGGGTCATCATCCTCGTAGGCTGCAAGTGGTTAACCCGTTCCTAAGCGGCGTCGGCCAAAGCCGCGAGGATCGCGTCTCCCATTTCGGTTGTCGTGACCGGTGCACGCCCGTCCTCGCCGATCAAGTCGGCGGTGCGAAGGCCGTCTGCCAGGACCGTCTCGACGGCGCGCTCGACCTGCGCCGCTGCATCGCCCGCATCGAAGCTGTAGCGGAGCGCCATGGCGAAGGAGAGGATGCACGCAATCGGGTTCGCCTTCCCTTGGCCCGCGATGTCGGGGGCCGAGCCATGCACTGGCTCGTAGAGCGCCTTGGGCCGCCCGTTGGCCATCGGTGCGCCGAGGCTGGCCGAGGGCAGCATGCCGAGCGAGCCCGTCAGCATCGCCGCCAGATCCGACAAGAGATCGCCAAAGAGGTTGTCGGTCACGATCACGTCGAACTGCTTTGGCCAGCGGGTCAGCTGCATGGCGCCCGCGTCGGCATACATGTGCGAGAGCGCGACGTCTGGATACTCCGCATGGACCTCTGTCACGACCTCGCGCCAGAGAACGCCCGATTCCATGACATTGGCCTTCTCCATCGAGCAGAGGGTCTTGTTGCGCTTCATCGCAAGCTCGAAGGCGGCGCGGGCGACGCGCGCGATCTCGCTCTCGGTGTAGCGCTGCGTGTTGATGCCGACCCGCTCATTCCCCTCTTTGTGGATGCCACGGGGCTCCCCGAAATAGACGCCCGACGTGAGCTCGCGCACGATCATGATGTCGAGACCTGAGACGACATCGGGTTTTAGGGAGGAGAAATCCGCAAGCGCGTCAAAGCACTGTGCCGGGCGGAGATTGGCGAAAAGGTCCATCTCCTTGCGGAGGCGGAGGAGCCCGCGCTCGGGCTTCAGCGAAAAGTCCAGAGCATCGTATTTCGGGCCGCCGACCGCGCCGAGGAGGACCGCGTCGACCTCCTGCGCCTTCGCCATCGTTGCGTCGGTGAGGGGGGTGCCATGGGTGTCGTAGGCGATCCCGCCGACCAGATCTTCCGTCACATCGAAGTCGAGGCCCTTCGTCCCCATCCAGTCGATGACCTTCCTGACCTCCGCCATGACCTCAGGGCCGATGCCGTCACCGGCCAGGATTAGAAGCGAAGGGCGTGTCATAAGGCATCTCCGGTAGGGTTTGCTCTCCGGGTATCGATGGCCCCGGGTGACGTCAACCCGACGGCCGGGAGCGTGTCGGCTGCCTCTGCGACGCGCTGCGCGAAGCGTCCATGCAGCGCGCTCTCGGCCGAAACTGCGCCGCGCCGCGAATGGACGCCCGTGGTGGTCCGGCGTCCCCTCATTCTCAATGGACGACGTCAGTTCCGTTGTCCCAGGGCATGGGGCAGACGGACACTCTGCTTGCCCCTGCCACCGAGAGGCGATCCGAGCGGTGGCACCCTCAAGGATGAACAGCCACAACCGCGGGCCGCCGAAGCTCGGCCAAACGGCGTTTGTTGATGTCCTTTGACGGACGCATCAAGCTGATCGCGCGAATCTGAGGGGAGATCTGATGACCTACTATTCCGGATTTTTGGCCGCTGTGCCGAACACGAACAAAGAGGCGTACGTCCATCATGCGAAAGAGGCCGCGGCGCTTTTTGTTGAGTTCGGCGCGCTCTCCTGTGTCGAGGCATGGGGCGTTGACGTGCCCGATGGCGAGGTGACCTCTTTCCCGATGGCGGTCAAGAAGGGGAAGGACGAGACGGTCGTCCTGTCCTGGATCGTCTGGCCCGACAAGGCGACCTGTGACGCGGCGTGGGAGAAGATGATGCAGGACCCGCGGATGGAGGCCCTGTCCAACATGCCGTTCGACGGCAAACGCCTGATCATGGGGGGCTTTGAGGAGCTGGTCAACCTGCCCGCGTGAGGGGGGAGAGCCCGAGAAAGGTGCGCACCCGATCTGGCAAGCTCGGGTCGCTCCAGCTGTCGCCATGGCCCAGTCCCGGCTGGATGCTGAGCGTGTAGCCTGGAAGGAGACCCACCAGCCGTTCGAGGTTCGCGCGCTCCTCATCCTCGCTGCCGACGATCCCGGCCGCCGGCACCGAAAGCGCCTCAATCCGGGGCCGAGGGATGTCGATGATCTCAAGGATGGACGCGGCGATTGCCTCGAACACGGCGGGATCGGGGTCGGGCGTCAGCCAGGTGCGCCGTTTGGCAATCGCGTCTGGCACCCACTCCAAAATGGCGTCGTAAAGGAGCCGCGCCTCGTCGAGCGCGTCGCCCGACCAGCCCGATCCAATCAGCAGAAGGGAGCTGACGCGCTCGGGCCACTCAACCGAGGCGGCCAGGGCAATCTCCGCACCTTGGGAGAAGCCAACCAAATCCGCGCTGTCGATCCCTTCGGCGTCGAGGAGCGCGATGACGTCTTCGACCATTTGGTGTCCATAGCGCTCGGGCCCCTTCGGGCGGTCGCTCATCCCGTGGCCGCGACGGTCGGGCAGGTAGACTGTCCTCTCTGCGGAGAGGGCAGCGGCGACGCCGTTGCTGATCCACATCTCCGACCACTGCGTGAAGCCGTGCAGCAAAACGACAGCCGGCCCTCGGCCGGTCACGCGATAGGCGAGCGTCGTCCGGTCCGGACGGGTGTGGGTGCGCAGATCCATTGCTGTCACTCGATGTCGAGATCGACCCAGACGAGGCGATGGTCGGACGCATCCAAGAGCTCGGCGCCGCTCTGATCCGGCGCGGGCCAGAACACGCCTGCGCCGGTCACGGTGAAGGCCGCCGACGGGAGGACATAGTCCGCGCGGAGGTTGCCCGGACCCCGGTCATCGTTCCAGTCGGCGGTGTCATGCGCGGGGTCGCCCAGATGGCGTGCGTTCCGACCGCCATCGGCCGCTGCAGCGGCTAGCGCGCCCGCGCTCTCGGGTTGAGGGTCCTGCACCTCCCTGTGGGTGAGGAGGGCCTCGATCGCTTCGTGCCGGCCGTCGCCGTCAATCGGATCGGCGTTGAGATCGCCCAAAACGATCACCGGGGTGCCGTCCCAGCGATGTGGGCCATGGTCCGCCGCCAGCGTATGGCCATCGAGGTAGAGCGTCCACAGCCGGACTTCGTCACGATTTCTGAGCCCGTTCAGATCCTCGGGCCCGTCAAACACGGGCGGAGTTGGATGGGACGCGAGGAGCCTCACCGGTTGGCCGGGCGCCTCCACCAAGATGTCCCAGTGCGACTTTGATGAGAGGCGCATCGCCTCATGCGCGGCTGCCGACGGGAACGGCTCCCCCTCCACCTCAGGCAGGGAGGCGCCCGGCAGATCCCGCCAAAGCAGGGTCTGAAACGTCGCACTTCCATCTGCGTCAATGGGAAAGCGGGAGAGGACGAGCATGCCGTATTGCCCTGGGAACCGACCGTAGCCAAAGGCATCGGCGGGGCCTGTCGGATCGCCGTCGCCATTGATGTCGAGGCCGCTCGGAACGCCAGCGTTCACGGGCGCAAGAAACCGGTGCGGAAAGTCGATCCCCGCCGAGGACAGCGCCTCCTGCAGGAGGCCCGCGGCGAGGCCGCCAGCGTCATAGTCGACCTCATTGAGAAGGAGGATGTCGGGCGCCACCTCTGCAACCGTTGCCACAACGGCACCGATCTGGGGGTCGTCCCCGTCGATCAGATCAGCGACGAGAAGGCCCGGTGCACTCCGCGAGAGGCTCGCGTTGAAGGTTGCCACGCGAAGGGTGTCCGCGAGAGCGCCCGTCGTGGCCAGCAGCGCCACCAAGAGGGCAAGCCTCATGCGCCACGAGACCGTCGTATGAGCATCCCGACCTTCAGGATTGCGGCACCGCGGATCACCAGCGTGCCGGACACAAATGCCCAAATCGTGACGCCCCAGACCAATGGCTGGTAGTTGTTGAAGACCGACGGGTCGAACCAACCGCTCGTTCGCGAGAGGAGCACGGGCAAGGCGTACAGAAACGCCACGCCCGCCAACAGATTGATGACCCCGTCCCGCCGGAGCCGCCGCTCCACATCGCGCCCATATCCCGGCTCGAACGTGGGCAGATTGGTCCAGAGGTTGAAGTCTCGCCGCCCGACCGGCCACCGGAAGAGCCAGAGGAACAAGGCAAAAAAGGCGAGAGAGCAGAAGGTGACAAAGAAGGAGAGCGCTGCCGCGCGCGCAAGAAGGAGGACGAGCGTCGGATCTTCGCCCGCTGCGATCATCTCCGCCGCCACGTTGACCGGTGAGAGCGGGAAGGTCAGAACCTCCACCATCTGGTCGGAGAGCGCTATCAAACCGGCTGAAAACGCGTCTTCCCCCTCGAGTGCGCGACAGAGGAACACGAGCGAGAAGATCTGCATCGCAAAGGCCAGGAACCGGATCCGGTTGTAGGGCGGTGCGAAGCGGAAATCGATCAAACCCGGGTGGGTCGACGCGTACTCGAACAACGTGAACGCGGCCACGACGCCGCCCAGGAGGACAGTGATCTCAAGGCTGGCGTTCGAGACATCGGGCAGGAGCAATGCAGGGGCCGAGACCACAAACAGGACCATTGCGGCGCGAATGATCGCTCCGATCAGCCGGGTAAACACGAACCCAGCCCCCTGATCGCTTGGATCCCGGGCAGCGTACACAGCGTCAGGACCAAGGCATCCGGGCGGCGTAGTCGGCCTCGAAACTGGTGATCTTGGCCTCCTTCCCAAGGGTCAATGCTATATCGTCGAGTCCACCGAGGAGGCACGCCTTCTTGAAGGGATCGATCTCGAAGCTCACCGTGCTGCCATCGGGGCGGGAGACTGTCTGCGCCTCGAGATCCACTGTCAGCACGGCGTTTGCGCCCCGCTCTGCGTCTTCCATCAATTTGGCCACGTCATCCTCGGGCAATGCGATTGGGAGAATCCCGTTCTTGAAACAATTGTTGTAAAATATATCCGCGAAAGACGGCGCGACGATGACCTTGATCCCGAAGTCGAGCAGCGCCCAAGGCGCATGCTCCCGCGAGGAGCCACACCCAAAATTGTCGCCCGCAACCAAGATCTTGGCCTCGCGATAGGCGGGCTGGTTCAGAACGAAGTCGGGGTTTTCCGCGCCGTCGGGCATGAAACGCATCTCATCGAAGAGGTTGGCCCCGAGACCCGTACGCTTAACCGTCTTAAGGAATTGTTTCGGGATGATCATGTCGGTGTCGACATTGACCATAGGCAAGGGCGCTGCCACGCCAGTGAGCGTTTCAAACTTGTCCATACCCGCACCTATACCGAAAAAGAGTGTTGCGGATCTGCATCCGCGAGGTGCTGCGGCTTGTCAAGATATCAGCCGATTTGCATTCGTCATCGGCAATCCTCCGACTATTTGGAGGGTGCTGGTGATCTCGTCGACGCCGCGTCCCGCCTTGAGGTCCGCGAAAACCACAGGCCGGCTGCCCCGCTGGACCCGCGCATCGCGGGCCATAACGTCAAGAGATGCACCGGTAAATGGCGCCAAATCGGTTTTGTTGATGACCAGAAGATCCGACCGCGTGATGCCTGGACCGCCCTTGCGCGGGATCTCTTCGCCCATGGCAACATCGATCATGTAAATCGTCAGATCGGCGAGCTCCGGACTGAATGTCGCGGCCAGGTTATCGCCCCCTGATTCGATGAATACGACGTCCAGATCCGGGAACGCGGCGGTGAGCTCAGCAATCGCCGCAAGGTTGATCGAGGCATCCTCGCGGATCGCGGTATGCGGGCAGCCGCCGGTCTCCACCCCCCGGATCCGCTCCGATGGGAGGGCCTGGGCGCGAACCAGCGCGTCGGCGTCCTCGCGCGTGTAGATGTCGTTCGTGACGACCGCAATCGAGAGCGTGTCGCGGAGCGCGCGGCAGAGGGCGGCGGTCAGTGTGGTCTTGCCCGCCCCAACCGGGCCGCCGATGCCGACGCGGAGCGGGCCGTTGGGGCTCATGCCTCGGTCTCCGCAAAAACCTCGAGCGCTGCATTGAGCGCGTTGATCGCTGCGGGAAACCCACCGTAGAGCGCCATCTGCCAGATCGTCTCCGCGATTTCGCGCTGGCTGAGGCCCGCTGCCAGGGCGCCCCGGATGTTGACTTTGAGTTGCGGGGCGGTTTGGCCGCCAAGCGCTGTCAGTGCGGCGATGGTCGCGACATACCGGCTGCGGAGGTCGAGACCCTCGCGGGCGTATTGGCGGCCATAGGCGAAATCGACCACGGCTTCTGCCATTCCCGGCAGGAGGTGCCCGTAGCGTGCATCGAGTGCGGCCTCCATGCCCGGGTTCATCCGCTCGGCGAGGGCGCGCCCAGTGTCGGTTGTGCTCATGTCCTGAATATCCTCGGTTCCAGACCCTCATGGTGCATTGCGGCAAGGTCGGCGGCAAGGCTCGCTTGTCCAAGCGCGTCGAGGGGCGCGCAGAGCGCCTCCGCGGCTGTGCGCTCGATCAGGGGAAAGAGCGCGGCGAGCCGTTGCTGCGCCGCGGTCTGACCGAGTGGCAGGGCACGCTGTGCCGCGGACAGAAGGTTGGCCGTGAAGGCATGGAGGATGGCCGGCACGACAGCCGCCGGTGCGAGCCCGAGGACCCGTGCCGCAGCGCCCACCGCGATCGGGAACGGCCGCGGCGTCGCATCCGTGCCGTGGACGGCGGCGGTGACCGTGGCAAAGGCCGCTCCTTGGGCCATGGTCTCGACATGGCGCTCGCGGCTCGTGGCGAGCGCCTCGGCGAGCGCCGACAGAGCGTCGAGATCCGCGTCGGGCCGCATTGCGGCGGCCAGGAGGATCGCGTCGCCCCGCCCCGTGCCGTGTGCGATAACATCGCTGAGCCACCGTTCGAGACTGGCCGGATCATCGACCTCGCCCCTCTGGATCGCGCTTTCGAGCCCGTGGGAATAGGCGAAGGCGCCCGTGGGATAGGCGGGAGACGCGAAGGCCTGAAGGACATGCGCCGCGCGCTCGGCCGAGATCTCAGTCAAGGGCCCGCACCGCCAGCTTGTCGGTGCGCCCGATCCGCCAGTAGTGGATCTCCCGCACAAGGCGGATCGTCGGCGACAGCATGAAGCAGAGCGAGCCGACCAAGAAGAGCCACGACCCGAGCGTCGTGGTGGCCTCGCCGAAGAAGAGAATCGAGCCAATCACAAAGAGGGCCCCGGCGGTGAAATCGACTGCGGTGTAGCAGAGCTCGTAGACGGCCGCGAGGCGCTGATGCCGTGCGCTCCTCTGGCAATTGGCAGGGTGAAAGAAGCCCATCGCTCAGCCGTGCGAGTGCGTTCGGCCGTGGCCGTACGCCCCGCCTTCCGGGTTAAACGGGCCCTCTGTTTTCTCGACCCGGCAGCCAAGGCCTTCGAGCATCGCGGCGATGACATGATCCCAGCGGAGGACCAGGCGATCCGCGTGGATCTCGCAGGGAAGGTGGCGGTTCCCGACATGCCAGGCGGTGCGCACAAGATGATGCCGGTCGGTGGTGCTGGCGACCATCAGCGCTTCGGGTGCGGCGCGCACCGCGAGAGTGCGCCCGTCTTCGAGGCGCAGGTGATCCCCCTCCCTGAGCTCGGTTGCCTTCGGCAGGTCGAGAAGGAACGGAAGGCCGCCGTCGCTCTCCATTGCGATCCGGCGGCGGTATCGGTCGTCATAGGCGAGTGTGACGGTGTCATCGGCCTCCGTCACGCCCGGCTCAAGTGTTGTTGCGCGCAGCATGGCTCACCTCCATAGGCGGAGGGAACGGCGTCCGTGCTGCGGGGTCAACCCGGCTGGATTGGATCCGTGGAGATTGCGACGGGGCGGTAGATCTCGGCGGGCGCCTCGAAATCGCGGTAGCCGGTCTCGATCGCGATCCCGAGGTCCGGGATCAGGTTCTGGGTCAGCAGGTAGCGGTATCCGTCTGCCAGATAGAGATGCGAGAGCGCGACACCCTGGTAGCTGCACTCGCCGATCACAACATCGATCTGATCGCCGAGCGTCAGGGTATAGCGCTCTTCCTCCGGCGGGGAGCCATCGGCATAGGTCGTGGTCACGGTCGATTGCCAGACTTTCCCCGGCTCAAGCGGCAGGGCGGCCGCGGGGTCGCTCGTGTAGGCCAGAGAGCCGCGGGTGTCGGGCAGGACCGAGCCGTTCTCGTGGTCCACGAACTCCGTGAGAAAGACAATGTGCGAGACGTTGTAGCGGTAGGCGATCGGGTCATCTGCGAAGGTGACATACTCGGTGTGCGTGCTGTCGCCACTGGCCTGAAAGAACGTGACGCTGCCGTCGTCATGTTGAACGTAGATGCCGCTTTGAAGATCGCCCGGCACGGGGCAGGCCGCGTAAGCGACCGGTGCGGAGAGTAGGACGAGGGCGAGGGCAATCGGGCGTGTCACAGGTCAGCTCCACCAACAGGGATTCGCGGCCAGCATACTCAGCGCCTGCGCATCCTGCGATGCCTGATCGCGACGCAGTGTTGGCTTCTTAGCCAACGTGTCATCTGGTCACGTTGGGGCTGCACCTCGCCCCGCGGCGCGCTATGGTGATCCTTTAGGGGTGGTCTGGCGTGTCTGCCCCTCAGGCAACCTCAATCCCTACAGAGGAGACGAGAGTGACCCAGTTTACAGTTAACGGCGAACCCCGCACGGTGGAGGTCGACGACGAGACTCCCCTCCTCTGGGTTCTGCGCGATGAGCTCGGCCTCACCGGTACGAAATTCGGCTGTGGCGTGGCCGCGTGCGGCGCCTGCACGGTTCATGTCGACGGCGTGCCGACCCGCTCCTGCCAATTGACGCTCGCCGACCTCGAGGGATCGGAGATCACCACGATCGAAGGTGTGTCGAGCAAGGCGGCCACGGCCGTTCAGACTGCCTGGGCGGAGCTGCAAGTGCCCCAGTGCGGCTACTGCCAGTCCGGTCAGATCATGTCGGCAGCGGGCCTCCTGGCCGAGATGCCGCGGCCCACGGACGCGGACATCGACGCGGCGATGGATGGCAATCTCTGCCGCTGCGCGAGCTATGCCCGGATCCGCCTCGCGATCCACCGCGCCGCCGACATCATGGAGGCGTAAGATGTTGCACTTCATGAAAGCGGCGGTGGCCGCATCGAAGCCCACGCGGCGGAGTTTCCTCGCAATGTCGGCGGGCACGCTCGGCGGGCTCCTGATCGGTGCGCGGATGCCCGTGCAGGCGCAGGCCAATATGGACGAGATGGTCACGCCCTTCGTGCACATCGCGCCCGATTCGACTGTGACCGTGATCGTCAAGCATCTCGACAAGGGGCAGGGCACCGCAACGGGCCTCGCAACGCTTGTGGCAGAGGAGCTCGACGCCGCGGCGGAACAGGTGACGACCGACTTCGCGCCTGCGAATGCCGAGGTCTACGCGAACCTGCTCTTCGGCATCCAGGGGACCGGCGGCTCGACAGCGATCTCGAACTCCTTTGAGCAGTACCGCCAAGCCGGGGCGACAGCGAAGGCGCTTCTGAAGGCGGCAGCGGCGGAGGCCTGGGGCGTCGATGTCGCCGAGGTGTCCGTCGCGGGCGGACAGGTGAGCGCCGGCGGCAACACTGCCAGCTTTGGGGAGCTTGCGGGGCGTGCGTCGCAATTGACCCCGCCGGGCGAGGTGACCCTGAAGTCGCCCGAAGACTGGGTCTATATCGGCAAGTCGTTCCCGCGGGTGGACGTTGCGGGCAAGACCAAAGGCTCTGTGGGCATGTACGGCATGGACGTGCAGCTCGACGACATGGCCGTCGCGGTGCTGACCAAGCCCCCGCTCTTCGGCGGCACGCCGAAGTCGGTCGACGCAACGGAGGCGCTCGCCGTCGAGGGCGTTCTCGACGTCATCGAGTTGCCCATGGGGGTCGCGGTTGTCGCCCGCTCCACCTGGCCTGCGATCAAGGCGCGGGATTTGCTGGAAATCGAATGGGATCTCTCCGCGGCGGAGACCCGCGGCACCGATGAGCTGATGGAGAGCTTTGCCGAAGCCGCTCTCGGCGAAGGTCTGCCCGCCTTTGTCCAGGGCGATGCGGCGGCCGCCAATGAGCGGGCCGCCCAAGTCCTCGAGGTCGAGTACCGGTTCCCCTATCTCAATCACGCGCAGATGGAACCCATCGATATCACCGTCCTTTATGACGGTGAGAGCGCGACGTTTTGGACCGGCTCCCAAATCCAGACCATCGATCAGGGGACGGCGGCCGCGGTTCTGGGCCTTGATCCATCCAAGGTCGCGATCAACACGCTCTGGGCCGGAGGCTCGTTTGGGCGGCGGGCGATCTACGATGCGCACTACACCGTCGAGGCGGCGGCGCTCGGCGCGGCCTGGCTCGGCAAGCATGGTGCGCCGAAGCCGATCAAGCTGATCTATACGCGCGAGGATGATGTTCGCGGCGGATACTACCGGCCGCTGACCGTGCACCGAGCGCGGATCGGCCTCGATGCGGAGGGCAACATCGCCGGCTGGCAGCACCACATCGTCAG
>JBCDHQ010000072.1:0-15985 GCA_038749815.1 Pseudomonadota bacterium
CGTTTTGCGCAAGACGCGTTGTGGCCGGCAGCGACCGGTCGAGCGGGATGAGCGCCAGCTCGACCCCCTCCTCGAAGGCGTTGAAGTGAAAGCCCCGCGCGCCGGCGAGTTCCGTTGGAAAGACCTCCGAGACGCCCTCGCCCCGGACCGCATGTCCGATGGCCACGACATAGAGCCCGGTTTCCAGCCGGTCGCTGAGATCTGGGTTCAGCGCCCGGATCTCGGCCATGTCGAAGAGATTGACCTCCAGCCGGCCCGCTGTCGTATCGTCATCGAGCGAGAGCTCCAGCACCCGGCCGGAGTGGGCGACGGCGAGACCCGGTCCCACCGTGATCCGCCCGTCGAGGCCGAGCGAGACCTCAAAGCCCTGGACCACGCCCGAGCCCATGACCCGACCGACCTCCCTCAGTCGCTCATCCAGGTAGCGTTGATCGCGGATCAGGTCTGAGGCGCGCAGAAGTCGGCCGTCGAAGTAGTTTGTGCGCGACAGGAGCGGGTCGATGCTCGAGGCGCGGCGGCGCGGATCCTCGGGCGCTGAGCTCAGGGGCACGAAACCGGGGGTGGTGGCCATCGGATCCTCCTTACGCGGTCTGGCGGGCGAGCCAGTCGAGCTGGCTCGGCGTTGCCACCATCGGCCGGACGAGATTGTTGACGGTGACGTGGTCTGGGTGGACGAACGGGCTTTGGTCGGGGCGGAGATCGATCGTGATCTCCGCAAGAGGGACGGCGGCGAGCTCCTCGGTCTCATGTTCGGTCTCGAGCACTTGGCCGTGATCCTCGAGCCCGTAGATCAGCCGTGCGGCAAGTTCCGCCCGCGTCCGCGCTGCGCCCGCAAGTGCCGCGACCGCGTCGGTCTCGACCGTCGTCGCCTCGCCGAGCGGGTCGGTCGATGGCGCTTGCGGTGTTGGCCAGGGCCAAAACGCCTCGCTCCGCTCCGGCGCGGCGCCGGGGGCGAGGGAGAGCGCGGTGTCATCGCGCACGATCTGTGTGTCGACCGGCGAAGTGGAGGCGTTGACCTTTCGTGCCAGCACGGGGCGCAGGCCCGTCGGGCAGTCCTCGTGCCGGGCCGAGACTGTGAGGCGCAGAACGTTCGCATCCGTGTCGAGCCCGTCGGCGAGGGCCTCGGCGTCCCGGCCATCCGCGCCGATCCAAGCCAGAAGGTCGAGGCAATGCGGCGTCGAGAGCAGGATTTCCCGCCCGAGCCCGTCGATCCCGACGCCGGGTCCGACGACAATCTGGACCGGCGCGTTGTCGGTCGGGTTCGGCGCCGGCTCCGCCCGGAGGCTGACGGCGAGGCCCACGATGGTGCCGGTCCCGGCATACCAGTAGCGATGACGGTTGAGACGGCGGCGGTGATAGTCCTGCTCGGCCCGGATCGTCGCCACGTCGAGCATCATACCGGGTGCAAAAAACGCCCGCTCAAGCGGCGATTTGAGGTCGGCGTCGGTGTCGCTCATGTCGCGTCTCCTGAGATCGGCGCGCCGGAGACCAGCTCTGGCGCAAGGGCAGCGGGGGAGTTCAAAAGGCCTTCGCGGCCGAGGAAGGTGTCGTCCAGCATCACACGGCGCCAGGCCGGGCTCTCCTCCAGAAGCGTGTCGATCCCGAGGAGGGGGGAGAGGCCCATAACGAAGGGGCGGTCGGTCTCGATCGTGCGCCAGATGACGCCCGCGGGGATCTGCGCCTCCGCCGTCTCCTCGATCAGGGCAAGGAACGGGCGCGCGGGGCCGTGGACGACCAGGCTGACGCGGTGGGCGTAGCGGTCGAAGAAGGCGGCGACAGCGGCTGCATCGCCTGTCGTCTCGGCGAGTTCCGGGGCGAAGAGCGCCAGGAAGTCCCGCGCCGTCTCGTCGGAGAGAAGGAGGTTCGGCCCAACAATCGCGTTTCCGTTTTCGCCCGTGCCGAGCGTCAGCGGATGGTCCCGGTCGTCGAGATCGAGGCCGAGGATCGTCGCGACCGCGCGGCGGAGGCGGTACGTCTCGACCGGGACGACATGGCCGCGGGCCACGGCGCCGTCGGTCACGATGTCAAGCGCAAGGCAGAGCCCGGCGAGCGTGCCGCGGGTCCGCTGCATCTCACCCGTCGCGGCCACCCAGCGCCGCCGCCGATCCTCCGGCCAATGCTCGGGCGCACTGCCGCCGACGAGGCCTGCAAGCCGGCTCAGGTGGTCCGAAGGCGCGCTCTCCGGCGAGAGCCACGCCTCGGCCGCAGCGATCCGGTCCTCAACGGGCGTGAGCATCCCCTCGAAGGCGGCAAGCGCGCGCTCGCGCATATCCGCGCCGTTCGCCGGGCCGGGCAGGTCGGTCTGCGCGCTGTGTTGGCGAAAGTGGCGCGGCAAGTAGAGCTCCTGCCAGGAGCGGCGGGGAAGGTACACGCGCATCGCGGCGATGGCAGGGCTCACCCGCCCATCGCTCGTCAGGCGGAGCCGCAGCTCGAGCCGCCGCCCCGCGATCTGGCGGACCGCCCCGTCGTCGCGTTGGAGCAGTATCTCGAACGTGCCCTCGGTGCCCGGATTGGGCGCAAAGATCCCCGCATGAAAGGGCAGCTCTGAGGGCAGCGCGGTCCAAACGGGTGCCGGTTGCCGGTGCCACCGGTCCAGCGGACCGTCATCGTCGCGCGCCCGCGCCTCGACGGTCAGGGTTGTGCCGCGCGGGATGCAGGCGTCGAGCACGATCTTGTGCCAGACCGTGCCAGGCGCCCCACTGTCGAGGGGCGCGAGGGTCCCCGTCATCTCCGCCGGATAACGCACCTGCGCGAGCGGCCAGAGGCCGATCGGTCCCGCCGCGGTCACGATCCAGGGCCGCCCGTCCGGTCCATTGGCAAATCGAGCGGCTGCGGGGGCCGGCTGCGGGAAGCGCCGCGGCAGCGCCACCGCCGCACGCCCGTCATCCGCTCGGGTCTGGAGCCGGATCGCTGGAAGATCGCGCTGGCGAAACGCGGTGTCGTCCGGGTCCGGCGGGACCATCAGGGTCAGGGTCCCGGGCTCGGCACCGCGCAGATCAGTCGCAAAGGGCAGCTCAGGTGGCAGATCGAAGCTCTCGATCTCGGCGGCTGGATCCTCGTCGAGACGCCGGCGGAGGACTGTCTGGATATGGCCGGGCGCCGCTGCCTCCTCGCGCCAGGTGAGGAGGTAGAGATGGGTGTCATCCGCCGCGAGGCCGAGAAGCGACGCGCCGAGGGGCAGAAGCCGCTGCCAGAGGAGGCGCGGCGGATCGGGCTCGATCTCGACGGGCTCAAAGCGGTCGGGTCGCGGACGATAGGGCTGCGGCAGCGGCCCGCCCCGGACGAGCATCAAATGCGTGTCGCTCGCCGCCCAAACGCGATCCGACGGATCGGTCCACACTCTCGATGGTGCGATCGGCAGGGCAACACGGCGCTGCCACCGCCGCTCCAGATCCACGATCAGGACGCCGTGAGAGGCGCCGTCGGTGTAGCCGAGCGCCAGGCGCGTGCCCGTCCCGAGATGGACATCGGTGAAACGCGCGCCCTCTGGTGGCGACACGGGGTCGAGGATCGCCGCGGCCGTGTCGGTGCCCACCCCGGCCGTGACACGCACGGGCGCGGCGTTCTCGGGTGGCCAAGTGAGCGTGTAGCGCAGCTCCGTGGCGGCGTCGTTCAGGATCGCAATCTGGCCAAACCCATCCCGGCTGACCGGGCGCGCGGCGGCCCAGGCGGCAAGAGCCGCCGCCCTCGGTTCTGCCGGCAGGCGCGGCGTGTCCGACGTCGCGAGCCTGAGCGCTCCGCGGGTTGCGTCCCAGGCGAAGGCGCCGGGCTCCGCCGTTGCGAAGGCTTCCGGATCGGCAAGCGTCAGAAAATCGGCGCCGTTTGCGTTCACGCGCGCCTCCGCCGTGAAACCGGGCCTCGGGTCCTGCCGGCGACATCCATGGCGCGGCGGGCGATCAACCGGCGGATGCTTGCGCCGCGCCACCACCCCTCCGCCGCACGGGGGCCATGGTGTGGGGGCCAGTATCGCCGCCGGGCTCGGCCGGCACTCCGAGCGCTGCACGACAAGGGTCGCGCACGGCTCCGGGTCTCGGGACCAAGGCGCTCTTTTCTGTGCCGGGGAGGGTTCATCTCGTGCCCCTTCAGCAGATGTCGGGCGCCACGGGCGCGGGTTGGGGGCGCGGCGGTGTGTCGACACCGTCTTCGGCGCGCACGACGCCGGGTGTCTCGACGCTTGCGCCCACGTGGACATCCATCAGCTCCGGCAGCTGATAGCGCGCAAGCTCGAGCGAGGTGCTGCGCAGCGGCGTCCAAGGCCGCGCGCCCATGCGGTGCCAGAGCGCAAGACCGGTCACGGCCTGAAGGCCCGGCACTCGGCTCGCGGCGGTGCGGAGTTCATTGACGTCGACGGCGCGACCCAAGGCCCACCCTGTCCCCGCCGGCCCCCCGGGAGGCAGCGCCCAGAGGAAAGCGAGGAGGGCCATCCGCACAGTCTCGCGGAGCGCAAGCTCCGTGCGCGGATCAACGGGCGTCATGGCGACGGAGAGCGCCAGCGGCACGTATTGCGGCGAGAGGACGTAGTGCTCGGTCCCGAGCGTCTTTCGGGCGTCAATGTAGCTATAGACATCGCGGAGCTGTCCGACACTCGGGCGCGGCGCGGCGGCGAGGGCCATCGGCGCGGGCGGCAACACAAAGAGGGACACGGCGCCCGGCACATCGAACCGTGCGGCGGCAAGGCTCGCGCCCGGGATCATGCCGGGGATGACTTCCGCACGGGCAATGCGGGTGACGGGGTTGTCGCGGGCGAGCGTCGCGAAATCCTCGCGGGTCACGGCGCGGGCGCGGTGCGTGAGGAAGGCTGGGATCCGCGCTTCGGCCTCGGGGATCGTCTCAGCGGGCGTCCCCCCCGAGAGGGGCCAGGGCTGACGGACAGTGTAGCGCGTGCTCGACGCCTCGAGCCGTCGGACCGTGCCGGGGGCCGCGTTGCCTTCGGGACCGCCGCCATAGCGGTACGTCGCCGCGCGGATCGGCGCGGCAGGAGGCGGCATTGCCCCTCTGAGACCGTCGCCGAAATCGACGATGCCGGTTCGGGGATCGAGGCGGAAGACCCGGTCCTCGGGCCCGCGTCCCTCAAAATGGCCGATGCGCGACCAGGGGCGGTACGCGCCGCCCTCCGCCACCTCAAGGATCAGCGTCGCGGGATCAATGTCCTGATGGGGAAGCGTCACGATCTGGTTCGGGCGCCCGGTTCCCGTGCCGAGCGGCACGGCCCGTGCCGTCCCTTGGCCGGTGACCGCGACGGCATTGATGTCGCAATGCCCGAGGGTCAGGACCTCCTCATCTGGGGCGGAGACACGTATCCAGATCAGGACTTGCGCAGGCTCGACGCCCGCAGGAGCCTCCGGCGGGCGGGACCCGAAGCCCGCCTCTCGCGGATCGTCGGCGAAATCCGAGGTGAGGGCGTCGGCGCTCCGCGGCAGGCGGAGGCGCACCACACCCGTCTTGCGCCCGCCCTCGGAGCTGTCGTCGAGCACCTCGAGCGGCAGCCAACGGGGCTGACCCGTCGCGCTCTCTTGGAACGCGATCTCCCAGAGGAGCTGGCGGGGGAACACCTCTTCCGCGATCTCGCCTGGCAGGTCGGCGATCGGCGCGAGACCGATGTTGAGCGTGCGACCCGCGACGGCCTCCCGCACTGCGGCGGCCTGGTCGACAAAGCGCGCCTCGGGGAGGTGGAGCAGGAGGTAGAGATGGCCGTCGAGGCTCGTCGCAAGGTCGACGGGCTCGCCCACGGGAAAGCTCCGCGGCCGAAAGGCGGTCACGGCACCCCCGTACTGTTCGACGAGCTGCTGCGGTGTGATGCCGGCCTCAAGGAGAACGTTGGCCTCGATCCGTTCCTTGATCAGAAGCTTGAGGGCGAGCGGCAGGGGTGTGATCTCGCCCTCCGTCGTGAACGTCTGACCGGCACCGGTGAGCGTGGTCTCGGCGCGGAGGAGCGGCGCGACCTCAAGCTGGTTTTGGCGCGGGCGGGCGTCGATCGACACCAGGCCGCGGGCTGGGCGCGCTGGCCTCAGGGGCAGGCCCAGGAGGTTCAGGAACGCCTGGCGCTGGCGCTCGGGGATGAGGTTGGCACGGTAGATCACGCTCTCGGTCATAAAGGCGAAGAGGTCGATCATCGCGTGGAGCGGATCGCCGTCCGGCACGGCCTCGATGTCGGGAAGGAACCGCGCCATCCGCGCGCGCGCCTCGGTGACGAGATCGTCGAAGCTGCGGTCGTCGAGCTGGGTTACCGGGATCCGCATCTCTCTCCTCCCCTCATGCCCCGCCCGCGAGGGTCAGCGAAAGATCGAGCCTGTCTTCCGCCCCGGTCGCCTTCAGCCGGAACGCCAACCCGAAAGTGACTCGCGCCGGATCGCGCGGATCGGTGCGGACAGCGACATCCAGAACCTCGACCCGCGGCTCGTTCCGAACCACGGCGGCGCGCGCGACATCGGCGATGATCTGGCGTGTGCTCTCGGTGTTCGGCTGGTGCAGATACCCCGGCAGACCGGCTCCGAAGGCGGGGCGCATCAGCCGCTCTCCCGGTTCGGTCATGAGGATGTTCCAGATCGTCTCGCGCACGGACTGCACGCCCTCAGACCAGGGCCGTCGACCCGCATCTGGGCCGGCGAGCGGGAAGGAGAGGAGGCGTTGGCCGGGCAGGGTCATTGGATCACTTGCATTTGAGGGACAGGCGCAGGAATGCGTAGGGCAGCCATTGCAGGAAGAAATTCAACAGGTTGAGGATGATCATCAGCAGGATCATCGCGCAGATCGTGATGATCGGGATCGAGAAGCTGAGCGAGTAGGACAGGCAGACCGAGAGCGCGTTGCCCTTCTTCTCCTTGAACTCCATGTCCGGGTTGATCCGGTCGATGGCATCCATCAGCGATTTCGGCGTGAGGAAGGTAACCCCCTTGGCGATGCCGCGCCGGACATCGTCGAGGTCGGGCATCTGGATCACCTGCGGCACGGAGGCCTCGGGGTCCATCGGCGAGAGCACGCGGAAGGGTTTTGAGACCGGGCCCCAAACCAGCCGCTCGCAGCCGCAATCGTCGAGATAGCGCAGGAACGGGCGGACGAAGAAGATCTCGTCCGGGCCCTGACCGAAGCGGGGCACCGGGAGGCTCGCCGCGAGGTCTTGCTCTGCGATATCGCCCCGGGCGACGAGCGCTTCGCGCCAGTTGAGGGCTTCGGCCTCGGCAACATAGAGATCCTCAACGGTGAGACCCGGCAGTTTGGCGGGCGTCGCGCCCTCCACGTCGCGGTCGCGGGCGCCGAACCAGGCGACGAGACCGTCCACATTGTCCTCGATCCAGGCGAGGAGGCTCATCCGCACCGTGGTCCCCGCAAGCGGCAGGTCGCCCGGCTCAGCAGGGGCCGGCCCGGTGATCCCGGTTCGCAGTTGAGCACCGGCGGCGAGCGCGCGGAGGCGCGCGTTCTCCGGTCGGTCCTCCTGAATTTGGTAGCGCGCAACCAGCGTCCGGAGCAGCGCCTCCATCGGCGCCTCAGGCCGGCCGTCCAGGATCTGGAGGCCGTTTGCCTGGGTCCAGATGAGCGCGTCGGTGGTCGGATCGGTGTCGGTCTCGGTTCCGTCCCAGGAGCCGAAGGGCCACTGATGCTCGACGAGCCGGCCCGAAATGGTGTCGGGCGCCGGGGTCTCGACCAGCGGCGCGGGCGCTGTGCCCGACAGCGGCAAAAACCCATGGAGAAGCGTGCGCTTTCTCCGCGCAGTGCTGCCCCGGACCACGGGTCCGTCGACCAGGAGCGGGCGGAGTGGGTAGGTCTCTTCGCCGGTGAACGGCCCCCTGGTTGGGCGCGGGCGCATGAGACCGGCGCTCGCGAGGCGCCGCCGCTCGTCCGGATCGGCATCGCGCGCGGTCGGGCGGCGCCAGCCGAGCGGGACGCCGTCCTTCACCAGCCAGACCAGGGGATCGGCGGGTGTCCCACGTCGGATCACAAAGCCCGCTGAGGCGACGCGACGCGGGTCGAGCGCCGGTCGGCCCGGCTCATCGCACGCGACTTCTGCGACGACCATGTGAAACGCCTGGTGGATCGGCAGCCGCAGCGTCGGAAGGCCAAGGGCGTATTTTCCAAAGCGATCGGTTTGCCGCCAGCTCTGGCCAGACGTGCCCGGCAAATCGAACGCCCGCGCTTCCGCGAGAAACTGATCGGCGAAGTCCGTGCCGAGATAGCGATGGACCATGGTGCCGTCATCGTCGGCTGCATAGGCAGGCGCATCGAGGCGCGGCGGTGTCGTGTGGGTCAGCGTTGCCATGGGATCTGCTCTCGCAGGTGGGGGGTGCAATGGGGCTCACCCGCACTGGTCCGGTGATGGACGTCTGCAGCGCACAGGGACACCCGCTGGCACGGCGGAGACTGGGGATATCCGCGCTCTCTCACCATACGTTGCCCGCTCCAGGCGTGTAGGACGGGGAGGTCACCGAGGCCGAGGCCGTCAGCGAGTCGCACTTGACCATGCCCGAAAAGGTGGAGGCCGCCGCATCAACGGAGACCGATGTCGCCGAGATCGAGACCTGTGTCGCCTCGATCGACACGCTCGACGAGGAGGTGAGGGAGATCGTCCCGTCGGAGAGCTCGACGCTCTCGCCGCCGCGCTCGAGCGTGATGGTGGAGCCGCCGTCATCGGTGATGGTCAGATGCGCTCCGGACGGCGTTTCGATGTCGATCTTTGGTCCGGAATCGTCGACCAGGATCTTGCAGCCGCTCGGCGTCGTGATGGCGTAAATGTCCTCAACCGGTCGCGCGTCCTCGGGCTGGGCGTCTCCGCCGGACCAGACTGCGCCGAGGACAAAGGCGTTGTCCTCGTCCGGGCCGATGAAGGCGAGAACAACGATCTCATTGGTTTTCGGCAGAAGACTGATGCCGTAGCCCGAGCCCGCCCCGTTCGTCACGACGGCCGCCCAAAGAACGAGACCGGTGGTCAGCATCTCGACCTCAAGCCTCCCGCGGTTCTCCGGATCCTCGTTCGTTAGGACGCGGGCGAGGTGGAGCTCTCTCATGGCGGCAAGCGCGTGGCTCATGCGAGATCCGCCTTTTGCACAGTGAGCCGCGTCTCGTAGCCGCCCCCGCCGAAGAGATGCGTGCAATCGGCAATGCGGTAGGTTCCGCGCAGACGCGTCGAGACGCCCGAGAGCGTGACCTCGCCGCCCGCATGGAGCCGAGGGTCGCCGCGGGCGAGGATCTCACCGTGGACAAAGCGCGCGGCGGCGCGGCTGAACTGACCTGTCGCGCGGGCCTCCGCCTCCGCTTGGCGGCGGGCGAAGGGGTGCGGCAGGACCGAGCCTGTGTCCCAGCGGAGACGCGCAAGCTCATCGGCCGCTGTGGTGCCCCGGGGGGCAGGCGTCAGCGCAGACACCTCATGCGTCGCGCCCTCATCCGCGGCAAGGTCATGGCCTTGGACCGACACTCGGCTCGGCTGATGGTTGAGATCCGCGACCAGCCGCACGGATTTGGCCGTCCCGGCATCGGGGTTCAGTGCCACGGGATCTGGGTCCTGCTCCTCTGCCTTGGCACGCACCCGTCCCGCAGCGAGACGCAGCGCGATCCCCTGTGCGGAGGCCAGCCGCATGATGAAGGCCAGGTTGCTCTCGTTCATCTGGAGCCAGGTCGCGTTTGCGGCGCCGAGCTCGATCTCCCCCGAAAGGTTGGCCTCGCCGATCACTTCATCGACAACGTCGCCCGCGGTCATCGCCTCGAAGCGGCGGTTGTGGCGCATCCGACCCAACCGGTGGAGCAGATCTTCGAGGAGGAGGACGAGAACCGGAGCACCGTCGCCATAGCGCTCCTCGAACCCGGTGATCTCGCCTTCGAACACGAGGATCTCCTCCGGACCAAATGCGATGCCCACAGTCTCGCCCAAACGGAGGTCCTGGAACGCGAGGTCTGCGCCGGACCAGTTGAGAAGGTGCAGCTCGGCGTGGGCGCGGCCGTGGAGCGGGAGGCGGGCCTCGACCGAGAGGACGGCATCCGTGAGGTCGCCACGCGGGCTGCCGCCGACGAAAAGGGTGCCGCGCGCCGTCTTGAAGCCGAAGGCTTCTGCCTCTTCAGTCGATGGCAAGACGGTCCTCCCTTTCCTTTGCGATCGCGAGGTCGCGGAGCGCGCGCTCCGCCGCCCCCGCAGCGGTGGCGGGGCGGCGCTGGACATCGCGGGCCACCGCCTCCGGTTCGGGGCGGAGCGTTGCGGCGAGTTCGTGGATGACGATGGGCATTTGGGATGTCCTACAGTGTGTCGAGATCGAAGCTTGCGGTCGGCCCGGTGGCAGACGCGTTGGCGGAGAGCCCGCCGGACCCGAGCGACGCTTCCGCCGATGCGCCGCCAGTGGCGGAGATGCCGCTTGCGGCCATCGCGCCGGCGGTTGGCAAGCGTCCGGCGGAGGCGCCGGCTGCACCGCCGATGCCGGCCGTGGCACTCGCCGAGAGACCGGGCAGCGCGGCACTGCCGGAGACGCCGCCGAGACCCGCCGTGGCTGAGGCCGAGACCGATGGCAGGCTGGCGGACGCGCTCGCCGACAGGCCGGGCAAACCACCCGACGCGCCGGCCGAAAGGCCGGGCAAACCACCGGATACGCCGGCCGACAGGCCGGGGAGGCCGCCGGATGCACTGGCCGTCAGGCCTGGCAGCCCGCCGGATGCGCCGGCCGAGAGGCCTGGCAGGCCGGCGGACGCATTGAACGCCCCCGGGAGCCCCGTTCCAAGCGAGCCGGAGAAGCCCGCTGAGAAGCCGCCGGCCGATGCGCCGATGGCGCCGGAGATCCCGGCGGAGGCGCTCACCGAGATGTCGACGCCAGGTAGGCTGAGCCCGGCTGAGCCCGAGATCCGAGGGGTCTCGATCCCGTTGAAAAGCGCGTTGGACCGCCAGGAGCGCGGGTCTTCGCCGGCGGCTTGGGCGGCCTCGGCGATCGGGACATCGTCGCCGCCGGGTGCGAAATCTGGCGTGTCGGGGCTCTGGCCGCCGCCCGGCAGCGTTTCGAACTGGTAGCGGTCTTCCTTCAGCGTCAGCGCGAGCGTTGCGCGCAGCGGCACACCCTCCGGCGCAAAGAAGTCGAGCGTTTCGTCATAGGACGACATCATGCCGACAAAGGCGAACGTCCCCCACTGAAAGCGGCACTTCTGGGGGGCCTTCATGCGGTCGCCCTCGGCCCGCGGCTGCATGAAGGCGTCGGCCACGCGGCGGGTCAGCAGCCGCACATCGCTCAACGCCTCATGGGACGGCGCCGTGATGGTGCGGGTCTCGCCCTCCGCCGCTTCGCCTGTGTCGCCGCTGCCCGCCTGAAGCTCCACCTCCGAGGCCGCGCGGGCGACGCTCGTGTCGAAGACGAGCTGCAGAGTGAGGCTCGATTCGCTCTTGTCGATGAACTGCGCCGCGGCCTCCTGCGTGCCGCCGGAATTCGAGGTCTCGAGCGTGTTCGACTGGGTGACCTTCAGCGTCTCGGGGTTGAATTGGACAGCGATCGCCGCGTCGAAATCGGGGTTGCCGCTGTCGTCGAGCGGGATCATCGCGGCCTTCTGGAGGCGGAGGCTACCCGGCATCGGCGCCTCCTTCGAACGGCCGCCGCTCGAGCTCCAGCCCCTCATAGACGAGGTGCAGCTCCTCGATCGCGACTTGCGATGCAGTGGAGGAGAGCTCCGGTCCCTTGAACTTGGACGGCATGACGTTGCGGAGCTTCCAGACGAGGAGCGGTCGCGCCTCGCCGCCCGCGTCCTCATCGCGGGACTGGTCCCAGACCTCGATCCGGCCCTGCAGGCGGTAGGCATAGCCCGCCTGTCGCCCGACATGGTCCATCAGCTCCCACATGTGGCGGGTCTCGGTGACGCCGCGCTTCAGGATGACGGGCGAGAAGGTGGTGGGCCCGGCGAGTTGAACCTCGCCCCAGTTCCGCCCGCCCTCTTTCAGCGTCTTGACGGTCATGGTGGCCTCGAGGCCCGAGACATCGCTGAACGCGCCCTCGCAGACGATCTGCTCGGAGGCGGGCGCGGCATCCTCAGGATCGCCTTCGACATAGAAGAGCGAAACCTTGAAGTTATGGGGGACAAACAGCGCCATCAGCGGCCCACCCGGAGGTCGAGCCGGTCTTCGGCGAGGGTCACGTGGATCGCGTCTATGGGAACGGCGGGGCGCATCTCGATCTCGAAGAGGAGTGTCCCGGGCGCAGGGCTCCGCTGCGTGATGCGGTAGCTGTCCTCGGGGGAGCGACCCTCCAGCGCCCCCTGAGCGTGGAGACGCGCGAAGAACGCGTCGAGGAGGAGGCCGGGCCGCGGATCGTCCGGGTCCGTGCGGAACACGAGCCGCTCTCCCGCGCGGCGAAGCTCGCGCCGGAGCCAGCCGAGGAACCGGGAGATCTCGCCCGAGGGGCTCGCCGTGCTGCCACCGAAGGCCGGACGGGTCAGCCGCTCGTCGTCGAGCACCAGCGCGCCGTGGTTCACCAAAACGCCGATGCCGTGATCCTCGCGCAGGCGCGCCGCCGCCTGCGGCGGCAGCGGCGGATGGGCCCGCTGAAGCTTTGAGAGCGGCTGGCCCGCGACCGAGGCCCAGGGCCCGCGCCGGGCCGTGCTCTCCAGCATCCGCGCCAGGACGACACCCGCAGGGGAGGCCAGCAGCCGGTCGGGCGCCCGAAGATAGGGGTAGAGGAGCTGGATCTGCCGGAGCCCAGCCTCCGCCGGGTCTCCGGTCAACGCGTCGGCGGCGCTGAGCGCCTCGGGCGACGGCGCCGGAAACCCGCGGTCGCGCTGGCCTTCGGGCGCGAAGGGCAGGCTGAGGAGGAGGTGGAGGTCGGGGCGAACCCGCGCAAGCGTTCCGGCGAGCGCAGCCAGGATGGGAGTGAACGGCTCCGCCGGGGCGGGCGGGGCATCGGGGACGTGATCGGGCTCCGTCACAGGGGGAAGATCCGCATCGCAGGGCAGGAAGGCGGGCTCAGGTCGCGGCAGATCGAGCGTTGCGAGGTCGCGGAGACGGGCAGGGAGCTGCAGCCGCTCCAAATCGGGGAGCGCAAGGAACCCAGCGCGGGGCGGGATCATCGCGATCTCGAGGGGGCCGAGCGCGCGCCAGGGATCCGGCGCAAACCAGTCGGCGTCCGGGCGCGGCAGAAACGCGCGCGTGCCCTCCGCCTCGTCGACGCGGATCACCCAGAGGGTCTTCTCGATCGCCCGCTCGCCCCGGGAGAAGACATCCGCCACCGCCATCGGCAGCCAGGCCCGGTCCCCGGCGAGATAGCTCGCCCGGGCCGCCCGCACGGTTTCGGCTTCGGGAAAGAGGGCCGCAAACTCCGCTGCGGACGCGATTGGGATCGGCAGGTTGGTGAGCGCCTTTAGCCGCGCATCGTCGGGGCCGGTCTCGAGCCCACCGCGCGCGCCGATGGCGCGGAGCGCGCGCACCGCGGCGTCGAACCCGAGGAGCGAGATCCGCGCGAGCGCTGCCTCCGAGGCGAGGAGGCGCTGCCAATCGGCGCGGCCCGGGCAATGGCCGATCATCACTGCCTCGTGCCCCCCCGCAGGCCGCGGGGGCGGGGCAGCGAGGGTGATCCGCCGGTCGCCGGTGACGAACGCGCCGTCCATCGTCAGCTCTGCAGGATTTCTTCAGCGCAGAGCGTCATCTCCTCCATCGCGACCTCGCCGCCGCCCTTGGCCGAGAGGGTCGGGCCGGTCCACTTGATCGGGAAGCAGGCAATCAGGTTCCAGGTCACGACAACCTCGGAGCGATCCTCGTTCTGCATCTTGATCTGGATGTTGCGCTTGGCGCTGAGGAGCCCCTGCTTGGTTTCCGAGAGCCAGTCCCAGAGGTTCTCGGCCCCGATGAGGCCGCGCTTCAGCATCACGTCGCCGGCCTTGTAGATCCCTGGGATCTTGGTGACATAGTTGGTGCTTGCGTTGCCGAAGCGGTGTTCGGCCACGGTGATCTCGGACATCAGCCCCGAGACCTCGGCAAACCCCGCGATGGTCTCAGTGCCCTGGCCGGGCTCCAGCTCGACCAGGAAATTGAACGCCGAATAGGGCGTTGCGCGGAAGACGGGCATCTTAAGGCTCCCTTACTCCTGGCCGGTGATCTGGCCGATGCGGAAGATGACGAACTCGGCCGGGCGGAGGGGTGCGACCCCGATCTCGCAGATGAGCCGGCCGTTATCGATGTCGTTTTGCGTCATCGTGCTGCGGTCGCAGCGCACGAAAAAGGCCGCCCGCGGCGTCGCGCCGAGGAGGTGGCCCGAGACCCACTCATTGTAGAGAAAGTCTTCGATTGTCGTGCGGACATTGGCCCAGAGCGCTTCGCCATTGGGCTCGAAGACCACCCAGGACGTCCCCCGCTCGATCGAGCGCTCGAGAAAAAGGAAGTAGCGCCGCACGTTGACATAGCGCCACTCCGGGTCCGAGCTCATGGTCCGCGCGCCCCACACTTGATGGCCGCGCCCGGAGAACGAGCGGAGGCAGTTGACGCCCGCGGGGTTCAGAAGCTCCTGCTGGAACTGGTTGATCCCCTGACCGAACCGGAGCGCACCAAAGACCGGTGTGTTGGCCGGCGCCTTGTGCACACCGCGCTGGACGTCCGTGCGGGCGTAGATGCCCGCGAGGAAGCCCGAGGGCGGCATCGGGATCGAGGGCTGCGCGCCCGTCGGGTCGATCCCGTCGACCCAAGGGTAGTAAAGCGCCATCCGTGTGGTGTCGAAATTGTCGCGGAACGCGCGCACCTCCGACAGCGCCATGCCCTGGCGGCTGTCGACGATGCCGAAGCGGTAGCGCATCCGCTCGCAATGGATCTGCATCTGGACCGCGATGCCCTGGTGGTTGACCGGGTCGACGGCAGCGGCGGGGGTGAGGACGATCGAGATGTCCTCGACCTCCTCGAGCGCGGCAAAGCCGGTGGACCCGAGCAACTCGTTCGTTTCGCCGCCGTAATCCGCGGCGGAGGGCACGTCGCCATCGGTGCCGCCGGCGAGTGTGATCCGGTAGAGCGGGCGGCGCGGGCTGTCGGCGGGCGGGGTCAGCTCCGCCGTGCCGCCGGCCGCGACGAGGGCCGCGTCCCGCGCAATCATCATGTCGAAAAGGGCTGCGTGGATTTGCGCAGGCGTAGAACCCGCGGTGATCGCTGCGCTCACCGGCTGCGTGAGCTGGGCAAAACGGCCCTCGGGCGTCACCGGCATGGCGCCCGGCAGCCCTGCGGCGGTCAGCGGAATGTCGGCGAAGGTCGCGATGGGCTCCCCGCTCTCCAGGACATCGACGGAGAAGCCTCGCTGCACAAAGAGCGCTTCGGCCGCCCCGGGCGCGCCCGCAAGTGCTGCGAGCGTGAGGTCATAGGCCGCGCCGACGCCCACATTCATCGGGGCCGCGGCAACGGTGAACACCGTGCCGGCCGCGTTGAGCGTGCCGCGAAGCGTGCGGAGCGCGCCCCAGCCGGACTGGTTCGCCACAAAGTCGCTGACATCGGCAGCGCGGCTCAGCCGAAGTTCCGCGGCCGTGCCCGCCGCCAAAGCAGCGCCAACCGGCGGCGCGACGCGGACACGTCTGAGGACCGCGCCCTGGGGCAGGGTCGCGATGGCGATGCCGGCACCGATATCCGTCACGGGCACGCTCACCGGCGTCAGCGGCGCGGGATCGGCGTTGATCACGCGCGCGTTGGTGTTGGCCACAAAGACAAGATCGTTGCCGGCGCGCGTCACCAGCGCTGTCAGGCCGCGGAGCGGAAAGCCGGCATGCGCGCCGGTGCCGTTGAAGCTCGCGCCCGGCAGGTCGCCCGCGATCTCGAGGAGCGCGGTTTCGCCGTCCTCGATCTCCGTCACTGTCGTCGCGCGAAGGAGGCTTTGGCTGTCGTCCCACGTGAACTCAAGCGTCAAGTTCCCGCCCGAGCCGGGAAACCGCGCGTCAAAGCGCACGCGCGTGTTGGCATCCGTGACGGTCGCCGCGGCGGCGGACCCGTTCCGCCCGGTCTCGTCGGTGCCGTTCACGCCCCCAAGGACGCGCGCCACGTAGAGCTGTCGGCCGCCATTCTCAAAAAAGGCGC
>JBCDHQ010000073.1:0-15863 GCA_038749815.1 Pseudomonadota bacterium
CGCAATGCGCTCAGCGACATGATCGACCATATCGAGCGGACCTATGACCTCACGCGGGAGCAGGCCTACATCCTGGCGAGCGTTGCGGTGGATCTGCGCGTCGGGCAAGTGGTCGATGTGCCCAACTACGTGATCACGGCGGTACTCAACAAGGACGTGTTCGTGGCGGATGCTGAGTAGACGCGCCGTTCTCGCCGCCGCCCTCGTGGCTGGGGGGGCGGCGGCGGCCCACACGCCCTATGGCCAGTGGGTCGTCTATCGCCAGAAGCATCTTCTTGTGGGCGCGCACCGGGGAGACCCGGAAACCTATGCGCTGGCGCAGCGCATAGTTTCCGCTCTGGAAACAGAGTTGCCTGAGGCGCGCGCCCGCGTCGCGCGTGGCCCGCGGGCGGAGCGGATCTCGCGCCTGCTCATCACCGGTCAGTTGTCCCTTGCGGTGTTGGACCGAGCGGAGGCGGCGCGCATGGCGGCCGCCGACCCGCCGTTCGAGGGGATGGGACCTGCGCCCTTGAAGCCTTTGGCGGCGCTCAGCGGGGCCTATGTGCTCTACGCCCATCCTGATATGGACGAGGAGCATGTGTGGCTCGTCACGGCAGCGCTCGACCATGACGGCATCGGCGCCGCCCCGGCGGGAGAGCTTGGCCTGCACCATCCCGGTGCCGCCGCGTATTGGCGCAGCCGGCCGACGCCATCTGACGCCCCCTGATACCGAACCCCGTCGTCCGCAATTGACGCAAATTGCGGATGGATAGAGTGGCGTTGTTTCATTTTCCGAAACGGTTTTCATCGATCCTGCTCGCAGTGATTTCGAGCATTGGACAGTTTGATTATGGAACATCCGGACGCCATTCTTGTATCGAAACTCATCACCGACCATGTCGCCGATGGCATTTTATTGACGGACCCCGATGGATTGACGGTTTGGGTCAATCCGGCTTTCAGCGCGCTGACGGGCTACACGATCGAGGACTTGGCGGGACAGTCGCCATGGGCCGTGCTGCAAGGCGTCGACGCGGCGCACGAGGACCTGTGCCCTCTCGGGATGGCGATCGAACGTCACGAGGCATGCTCGGTCGACATTCCAAGTTATCGGAAAGACGGCACGCGGTCGCTGTCACAAATCAACCTGTCCCCGATCTTGAATGACCTCGGCGAGTTGACGCATTTCGTGGCCGTGCAGCGCGACGTCACCGAGCATCACGCCGCCAAGGAGGCGAGGATCGACTTCGATGCCTATCGCCGCGCGCTCGACCTGCAGGCGATTGTCTCGGTCACGGATAAGCGCGGCCGGATCCGCTATGTGAACGACAAGTTCTGCAAGATCAGCGGCTACAGTGCCGAGGAGCTGCTGGGCGAGAACCATCGGAAAGTCAACTCTGGAACGCATGAGCCGGGGTTCTTCCGCGACATGTGGCGAACGATCCGGCGCGGGCAGGTGTGGCACGGCGAGGTGTGCAACCGGAAGAAAACGGGCGAGCTCTACTGGGTCGACACGAGCGTCGTCCCGGTGCTGGGCGCGCGAGGAGAGATCCTGCGCTACGTGTCGATCCGCTACGACATCACCGAGCGCAAGGAGGCGGAGACGGCCCTCCGCGCGTTGAGCGAGACCGACGCGTTGACCGGGCTCGCCAATCGCTCGCGCTACCGGCAGGACCTTATGGCCGCCTTGGCGGTCGCCGAGGCCGACGCCGATCAAGATGGGCTGATCGTCATGGTCGATGTCGACCATTTCAAGGATGTCAACGACACCCTCGGTCACCACAACGGAGATCTGTTGCTGAAGGAGGTCGGACGCCGCCTCCGCGCCTATGCCGGCGCAGAGGCCACGGTCGCGCGGATCGGTGGCGACGAGTTTGCGGCGATCGTCCCGCGCTCCGCCTTTCGCGGCTCGGCGCTGGCGACAGTGCACCATTTGCACACGGCCACCTCGCAGCCCGTTGCGCTCGACGGGTCGGTCCACATCCCGTCTCTCTCGATGGGGGTCACCACGTACCCGACCGACAGTGAGACCGTCGAGGGGCTGATGATCAACGCCGATCTGGCGCTCTACGAAGCCAAGCGCCACGGACGAAATCGGTTTCGCAAGTTCGATCCATCGGTCCGCGCGCGACTGGATGAACGCGAGGCGTTGAAGGGGATCCTGCTGTCCGCGATCGAGACCGACAGCTTTGAGATTGCGCTCCACCCGATTTGCTGCGCTCGCACGGGCGCGCATCGGGGGTTCGAGGTGCTTGCGCGCTTGTCCCACAACGGGCAGCCGATCTCGCCCGGGCATTTCGTTCCGCTGGCCGAAGAGCTTGGGTTGATCCAGCCGATCGGTCGCATCGTCCTCAGGAAAGGGATGGCCGCTCACAGACGGGCGCTGGATCTGGGCCTGGAGCCCGGAACCTTGTCGATCAACGCAGCGGCACCGGAGCTGCGCGAGCTCGGATACACCGAGGATCTGCAGGACATGCTGCTGCAGCATGGCCTCTCAGCGGAGATGCTGGTGATCGAGATCACCGAGACGGCGCTGATCGGGCGCTCGACCGAGCTCGTCGCCGCGACGCTGTCGCGTTTGCGCGAGATCGGCGTGCACATCGCGCTCGACGATTTTGGAACCGGCTTTTCGTCGCTGTCGCATCTGCGCGACTTCCGCGTCCACCGGATCAAGATCGACAAGAGCTTCGTGCGGGATCTCGAGGTCGATGAAGGGGATCGGAGCCTCGTCGATGCGTTGATCGGCCTGGCGGCGCGTCTCGGGCTTGAGGTGGTTGCCGAAGGTGTTGAGACGGAAGCGCAGTTTGGCTACCTCCGCGAGTATGGCTGCCACTTTGCGCAAGGGTTTCTGTTCGCGCCCCCTTTGACCGTCGATCAGGCGCTCCGGCATCTCGAGGCGGAGAGAACCCGCAGCGCCGCCAAGGGCTGACGCCACAGCGCCGCCCCCCCGGGGAAGGGTGCCGGGCCGGCGCTCGAGGGCCTCAGAGACCGTTGAGGGGGACTTTGAGCATCGGGTTGCCGTCAGGATCGGTCGGCACTTCGCCCGCGCGCATGTTAACCTGCAGTGAGGGGATGATGAGCTTCGGCATCGAGAGCTGGGCATCGCGCTCAGTTCGGAGTTTGACGAAGGCCTCTTTCGTCTGACCCCCACCGACGTGGATGTTGCTCGCCCGCTCCTCGGCGACTGTCGTCTCCCACGCGATGTCGCGCCCGCCGGGACCGTAGTCGTGACACATAAAGAGCCGCATCTCGTCCGGGAGCGCGAGCACCTTCTGGATCGAGTCGTAGAGCTCGCCCGCATCGCCACCCGGGACGTGGGCGCGCGCCGACCCCCCATCGGGCATGAAAAGCGTGTCGCCGACAAAGGCGGCGTTGCCCATCACATGGACCATACACGCCGGGGTGTGCCCGGGCGTGGCGATGGTGAACACAGGCAGCGTCCCGATCCGGTAGGTGTCGCCGTCTTCAAAGAGCGCATCGAACTGGCTGCCGTCGCGTTGGAAGGCCGTCCCTTCGTTGAAGATCTTCCCGAACGTGTCCTGGACGCGCAGGATCTGAGCGCCGATGCCGATCTTGCCGCCCAGCCGCTCCTGAATGTAGGGCGCGGCGGAGAGGTGGTCGGCGTGGACATGCGTCTCGATGATCCAGTCGAGCGTCAGGCCACGCTCCTCGATCCAGCGGATCATGGCATCGGCGTGGTCGTAGGCCAGCCGCCCGGCCGCGTAATCGATGTCCATCACGCTGTCGACGACCGCACAGTGCGTCGAGGCAGGATCCTTGACCACGTAGCTGATCGTGTGGCTCGCGTCGTCGAGGAAAGCCTCAACCTCTGGAACGATGTCGAGGGCAAGGGGATACGTGGACATCGCGCGTCTCCTGTCTGATCATGTGCCGCCCGCGCAGTATACCTCTCTGACCCCCGCGCCGCCACCATGCGCGGGATCGCGGCCGACCTGTGGGGCGCGCGACGGCCACGTCGTGTCGGGTTTGGGACGCGTCGCGCCCGCCGGCTCAAGGCAAGTGCACTTCGCGCCCAACCGGGGATGGGACTGCGTCTTGACGGAGAGCACGGGGTTTTCAGCCAGTCCCGCGGTTGAGTGGACGCGTGCGCCAGACCCAAAGCCTGGCCTTCCCCTGCTTTTTTGGGCCGTCTTTTCATTTAGGTGCTGCCGCGTGCTGATGGAGTGAAGATTGGCGTGTCCTAAGAAGACCGCGGGGGAATGGCGTCGAGGGGGAACGGGGCTGACGCGGGTGCTGAACGGAGCGCGCGGCTCAGGCGGACCGGTGATTGGACGCACCGATCATGGAGGAGGCCAGGTAGCCCGTTTGGCTGCTGGACTTCTCCTGGTGTGGGGAACGCCTCGGGCCAAGCGGCCGCGGGAGCGCGTTAGACCGTTCGCACGGCCTTCCGGCCTTCGTCGGATCGCCTTCTTGAGGGAAGTGGGTCCAGCCGGCCTCCGTCAGGTCGCCATGCTGCCGGAGGCCGGCCGCTCCGGCCACTTTCGGGCCACCGCGCTGCGGGAGGCCGACCCCGCGGGCCATCGGCGCGCCGATCGGCTGTGGCGTCGGGAGGGGCGGCAAGGGGCGCAGATGCAACTCGGGAGACAGGCGCCTTGGCCGAGGACAGCGCCTCCGACCTGGCCGGAGCGATCCCGTCTGACGGCGTGACGTCGCTGCATTGCCGGGGGCATGACGGCCGAGCGTTCCGAGTGCCGGCGCTCCCGGCCGAAGTCGCGCGCGTGTTGGACGCCCGGGTCGACGCCTGTCTGAAGAGCCCCGGAGGGCGCAGCCACGGCCGGTGTGCGATGCATTGGCCTCGATTGAGGGGCGATCCGTCGCGAGCGGGGCAGCGGGCGACCCGTCTCTGAGGCTTTGGGGTCACGGCCTCAGCATCTGAGCGAACGGACGGTGCTGCAGGACCCTCCGCCGCGCCCCAGCCGATGAGGCGCGATCCCCCTCTCGAGCGCGGTCGCACGGCATTTGCCCCCGCGGCGCGCTCGTGCTCACTCCGCGACCCGGATGTGCCCACCGCGCCATCGGGCACCCCCCAGTCGTCCTCCGTTGGCCACGTGGGACTGCGCCCTGGGACAGGCGCGCGGTGCGGCGCTTTGCGCCGGAGCAGCGACGAGTGCCGTCTCGGCGAGAACGCTGGCACGCGTGAAGCCATGAACGCGGCGATGCGCCTGGCATGCCGCCATCAGGTGGTGGGGTTGAGTGGTGGTGTACCGGTGGCCTTCGACGCGTTGGAGCGAAGGCGTTGCACCGCGGCACGTTGCCCAGTGCGGCCTGAGGGGATTGGGCTCGTGCACGGGCCTCATTTGAAGTCCCAAAGGGGCCGGAGACGGGCACAGCGTTGTGGAGGCCACCGCGGACCTGAGTGGTGCGGATCCGCCTGGTGGTGCTCTCGCAAACTCCGAACGTCAAAGGGGACCGTCGCTCACTCATGGCGGTCTTAGCGCCTCTCACGGTCGGCGCCAGTGTGGGACAGACCGACCTGAGACGCGCCGTGCAGCGTGAACCGGTCCTCCTCGATCAACGGAGGGCATGGGTTCGGACCGCCGGAGCCTCACCATTGGGGGCGTCGTTGAGGGTGTGTGGCTCGACCTGCTGGTCCTGGGCGAGGTTCAGGGGGCCGGTTACCCTCCGGCATCCGCGGCGGCCATATGTGCCCGCCAAGTCGACGATGGTGTCGCACGCACATTCCTCGTTGGCCAAGCCCGCGGATTCGTGCATTGCATGTATCTAGACGGATCAAGCCCGAGGAACGCGTGACGTTCAAGGCATGCCGAGCGCAGGCCCGGTGGCGCGGGGGGGCGCTGGCCGCTGCCGTCGTACGGGTGGGGGACACCGACAGCTCTGAACAGTCCGGGGGAGACGCAACGTCTTTCTGCGCTAGATCCTTGGGGCGCGCCACCTGCGGCCGTTGCCCCACAGCGCAGCGCCTCGGCCGTCGCCACCCCCTCCTTTATGTCACGCAGATCTTGCCCCGCTGCTGCCTCAACCTGGCGCGGCTTTTCTGCGGGCTCGTCGCGTCCCAACCAGCGGTCATTCTCTATTTGCAGGGACACTCTGACCCGGACGAGCTTCGGCGGCCGGCCTGTGGCAGAAGCTGCGGAGTGGCTCTGATCGTTTATGGCCGTCGCCAATTACAGATGGTGCGCCCCCCACGCCGGTGAGCGCCTCGCCTGGCGACCAAGGTATTGAGTCTACGCTCCGGCACTGACGACCATCAAGATGTGTGAGTGTCAGGGGGGGCACCGCGCTGCGCCCCTCCATGGTCAAAGGGACGTGCAAGATCCGTCGTAGAACAGTCCCTCGGTTCCGGCGGAGGGCCGTGCCGGAGATTGAGGGATTGTGGCGCCTTAGGGGAACAGGCGGCTGAGGGCGATCGGGGAGGCTGCGTAGAGGATGAGGATCGCGAAATAGACGGGCTCGGGCAGGACCTGAAACCAGCCCGCGAGGATCATACCCGCGATCATCACGACATGCCCGACAAGACCCCAGAAGAGGCTGACCCAAACATCCCTCCAGCGCGCACGCCCGCTCCGAACCGACCAGACATACGCCGCAAGGCTCAAGGGGAAGAAGAGCAGGATCGATGTCAGAAGGCCCGGATTGTACGTGCCGCTGAGCGCCGCAGATGCTGTGTGACTGACCGCGTTGACGAGCAGGATCGACGTCATGCAGAGCATCGGAAACACGTGGCGCGGCGCGCTCCAGATCGCCAGAGCGCCGAGGAGCCAGACGAGCGACGTGTTGATCACGAAGATGCCCGCATCCGAGATGATCTCAGCTCCCTCCGCCGCACCGAGCGCCGCCGCCAAAGAGCCATTGAGGAATGCCTTGAAGGCGAAAACGGAGCCGGTGAGGTCGACCCAGTGTTCCTCGAACTGGTGGATGATGTAGGCGATGAGGAGCGCCAGCGAGACGAGGGCGCCGTCGACGCCCCGCGCCGGATCGCGCGAGGTGAGGGCCACGAACACCAGAAATGGCGCCATGAAGGTGCCGAGTTTCATCCAGTGCGCCGTGAGGAATGCGTGCTGGCCAAGCGGGATCCAGAGCATCGCGAAACTGAGAACCAGACAGGCCAGCGGAGCGGATCTCGACATCTGTGGTCCTCCAGACCGTCAAGCGACCCCACCATAGGCCACACCGGACAGATCCGCCACATCGCGCTTCCAGGTTGTCAGGTCGTCGCGGTTGAACGCGCTGAGGTGGCTGTGGCCGCAGGCGCGGGCCATGACCTGCATCAGCTCCGCCGAGGTCTCGAAGAAGGTCTTGAGCCTTTGAGCGGAGCTCTCGATCACGATCCGGCTGACGAGGTGGGGCTTTTGGGTCGCGATGCCGACCGGGCAGTTGTTGGTGTGACAGGCGCGCATCGCGATGCAGCCGATCGCCTGCATCGCGGCGTTCGAGACGGCGATGGCGTCCGCGCCGAGCGCCAGCGCTTTGATGAAATCCGCGGGTTTGCGCAGGCCGCCTGTGATCACAAGGCTGACATCCGTGCGCCCGAGGCTGTCGAGATGGCGCCGCGCGCGGGCGAGCGCGGGGATTGTCGGGACGGAGATGTTGTCGCGGAAGATGATCGGCGCGGCACCAGTGCCGCCACCGCGGCCGTCGAGGATGATGTAGTCGACGCCGACGGCGAGGGCCGCATCGATGTCCTTCTCGATGTGCTGCGCGGAGAGCTTGTAGCCGATCGGAATGCCGCCCGTGCGGTCGCGCACTTCGTCGGCGAAGTCTCGGATCTGCTCCACATCCGTCCATTCCGGAAAGCGCGAGGGTGAGATCGCGGCCTCGCCCTCCGCAAGACCTCGGACAGCGGCGATCTTGCCCTTCACCTTGTCGCCCGGCAGATGCCCGCCCGTGCCTGTCTTCGCGCCTTGGCCGCCTTTGAAGTGGAACGCCTGGACCTCGTCGAGCTTGCTCCAGGAAAAGCCGAAGCGGCCCGAGGCGAGCTCATAGAAGTAGCGGGAGTTCTCCTCCTGCTCTTCGGGGAGCATGCCGCCCTCGCCGGAGCAGATGCCGGTTCCCGCAAGCTCCGCCCCGCGGGCGAGGGCGCGCTTGGCAGGCTCCGAGAGGGCGCCGAAGCTCATGTCCGAGACGAAGAGCGGGATCTTGAGCGTGAGGGGCTTTTGCGCGTTCGGTCCGATCACCACATCCGTGCCGACGGGCGCGTCGTCGAGGAGGGGCGGGCGCGCGAGCTGGCCGGTCAGAATCTGGATGTCGTCCCAGGTGGGCAGCGCGTCGCGCGGGACACCCATCGAGGCGACCATGCCGTGATGGCCCACTTTCGAGAGCCCATGCACCGCGTAGTGCTGGATGAGGCCGGTGTGGGGCTCCTCGGCTGTGCCGTGGCTCGTGTCGGCGTAGAGGCCGAGATAGGCGTCCCGGTCGAAGGGTTGCGGGTTGTCGCGGGCCCAGTCGGCGATTTCGGTCGGGTCGACCCAGACGTCGCCATCCTCGATCCAGGACCTGAATTTTTTGAGCTTTTCTTCGTTTGCGTATTCCGAGACGCCGGTGTCCAACCGATAATCCCAGTCATGGACCCCGCAGATCAGGTTGTCGCCGCGCACATGTCCGTCGGCCATCAATGCACCCCGGTGGAGGCAGCGGCCGTACATGACCGAGACCTCGTCGTCCCACCGCACCACCACCAGATCGACCTCACCGACCAGCGCATAGGCGGGCTCGCGGTCTTTGAGTGTGTCCCATTTGGCCACCGAGTGTCTCGTCATGGCGCCTCTCCTCCCTAGGTCTCAACCGTTCGGTACGCGTGGACCCATTCGAAGCACGCCTGAGCGCGGAGCGGAAGCGTGTCTCGATCACAAGCGCGGCGGTGCGGCGCTCGGCAGCGATCCGTGAGCGCTGCGGACTGGCGAGAGCGGCGGCCGCGACCTAGAGAGGCAAAAACTGAGGTCAGCATGATCAGCACCCTTGGACGGACGGGCGGAGCTGCCGGCATCCGCGCGTGGCGGGCCGCGGCGCCCGCGCTTGTTCTGCTGGGGACGCTCGCCGCCGCTGTCCCGGGCGCCGCTCAACCGGAGATCCTGAGCGCTGACGCGCAGCCGCGGTTCAACGCCATCGGGCGGGTCAATGTTGCGGGCTACAACAGGCGGAAGATGTGCTCGGGAACGCTGATCGCACCCGATCGGGTGCTGACAGCGGCGCATTGCACGATCGGGCTCTCGGGCCGTCCCGCGGCTGCGGCGGATCTGGTGTTTGTTGCGGGCTGGCGCTCAGGCGAGGCGGTCGCCGTCGGGCGCGCGGCGGATGTTCTGATCCATCCAGAGTTTCTGCCGGCGCAGGCAGACGGGCGGTTGCAGGTCGCGGCCGACATTGCGGTGCTGCGGCTCTCGGCGCCGATCCCGGGTGTTGCGCCAATCCCGGTGACAGGGCGCGACCCCGACACACCGCTCAGCATCGTGGGGTATCGGGCCGACCGACCGCACATCGCTTCGCGCTACGCGCCGTGCAGCGTTGTCGAGAGGCGCGGGGCCGTGGCGCGGGTCGGGTGTCGGGTCATCGCCGGAACCTCCGGCGCCCCGTTGATCGAGGACACGGCGGACGGGCCGCGCGTGGTGGGCGTGGTCTCGGCAGCGGGCCCGCGCGGCACTTTGGTCGTGCGGGCAGCGGCATGGCCCCCCGCACGACTCGAACCGTGAGGGCTTAGCCGACCACCTTCGGCATTGTCTCATGCAGCACCGAGGCCTGATCGATGCCCCGCTGCAGCGCTGCGAGCCGCTGGGTCAGGATCAGATCGTCCGCCGGCGTCCACTGTGTGCCGAGGTTCCGCTTGACGGTCGCGATGTCCGGATAGGAGTTCACCGGTGCCATACCACAGCCCAGTTGCTCAGCGCTGTTGTTGGCGAATTGGAAGTTGTGCGCCTGACCGTAGGACTTCTGATAAAAGAGCGTCCAGTAGGAGAAGAGACCCCAGACAATACACTGCCGCTCAAATTTGGTGAGCGGCGGCTCCTCGTAGGGATGTGTCGGGCTTTTGCACTTGGCACGCAGATTGTTGATCTGGCAGAAGCGCACGGTGGTCATCGACGGACCGTATTCGACCGGCAAACCGTGTTGCTTCAGGAAGTCGGAGGCTTCCTTCATCACCTGCATGTTGACCTTCTTCATCTCCATCGGTCCGGTCTGCGCCTCGAGCGGCGCGGCGAGCGGTTTGCTCGCGGCCGGGCCGGAGAAGCTGTCCCAGGCGATCTGCAAGAGGTCGTGGAGGAGGACGACGGAGCGCTTGAAGCCGCGCCCCTTCTGGCCCAGCATGATCAGCCAGCGGAAGGACGGTTTCTCAGGCAGATAGGTGAAGTAGACCTTGCGGGTGCCTTGGGCCTTTTCGCTGAGCGCGCCCAGCCAGTCATAGTGGCGAACTTTGCTCGGATCGGGGTAGAGGGCGTGTTTGGTGACCTCGAGCGCGATCTCGATGCCGCGGTTGATGCTGAACTCCACCGCGCGGGAGCGCGCAGCGCACATGGCCATCTCGATCTCGTAGGCGCGCCAGTTGTAGGCCTTCATGCACCAGACGAAATGGGTGACCATCTCGTCCCAGGTCCCGAGAAAGTCATAGGCCACGCGGTTTTGAAGCATCCGCTGCGCTTTGTCCGGCGGGGACATAATGTGGCGGCGGATGGCCTGCTTCAGGCGGGGCTTGATATCGCCGTACTCGAAGTCGTCCCAGACCTTGATCCGAACGTCATAGGCGATCCGGCCATAGACGAAATCGACGGCTTGTTCGGTAGGATGGAACGGTCCGCTCGGAACGCGCAGATTGGCGGGAACGTTGTCGGCTTTGGTGACTTCCAGGGCCATGCTGGTTTCCTCAACTAAGGTGACAGCTGCATGTTTACGCTGGTCTGTGGCTCAACACCGGCCAGAAATGGGCCTGTTCGGACACATTTTGCGGCCAAAACGCGGCGGCTTTCGGAACAGTAAATGGCGGCACGCCAGCGCCTGCCGCCAATACGCTGAGATTAGCCTAGATCAGTTCCATATCGGAGACAATCTCGACCAGCGCGGGGCCGTTGACGGCGAGTGCTGTCTTGATCGCCTCGTCGAGCTCACCCGGATCCGTCACCTTCGCACCATGGCCGCCGCAGAGGCGCGCGAAGGTGGCGAAGGAGGGGTTGTGGAGGCCGGTTTGCCAGACTGTGAAGTCTCCGGCGCGTTGCTCCTTGGTGATCTTTCCGAGCTCGGCGTTGTTGAGGAGGATATGAGTGATTTCCATGCCGTGCTTGACCGCCGTCGTGAACTCCATCGCGTATTGCCCGAAACCGCCATCGCCCGAGATCGAGACGACCTTGCGGCCCCGGTACTCCGCCATATCCTGTGTGGCAGCCCAGGCGCCCATGGCGGCAGGCAGCGAAAACCCGATCGACCCGAGATAGCCCGACATCAGGACGCGCTGACCCGCAGTCTCAAAGTACCGCCCGAAGGAGTAGGTGTTGTTGCCGACGTCCACGGCGATGATCGCGTCATCGGGGCACTGGCGGGTGAGCGCGGCGAAAATCGCTGCGGCCCCGATGCCCTTGCCGCGGTCGTCGTCAAGGCGGCTTGTCTTCTCTTCGCGCCAGATCCGCCAGCGCTCAGCGATCTCGCCGCGTTGGTCGGAGGTTGGGGTCAGGCGCGGGGTGACGGCCCGGCAGAAGGCCGCAATCTCGCCCCAGATCGGAAGGCTGACGGGGTGGAACCGGCCGAGCTGCATGCGCTCGAAGTCAACTTGGATGATCGGTTTGGAGGGCTCGATGCCGGTGTGGTTGGCGAAGGAGGAGCCGAGCGCGAGGATCACGTCGCATTCGTTCATGAACCAGCTCGCGATGGGCGTGCCGGAGCGGCCGAGGACACCCGCGGCATTCGGGTGGCTGTCGGGGATGAGACCCTTGCCCTTGAACGTGGTGGCGACCGGCGCGCCGAGCCGCTCCGCGAGGGCGATGACGGCCTCGCGCGCCTCGACCGCACCGTGCCCCATGACGATGAACGGTGCTTTGGCGGCCGAGAGCATCGCCACCGCCTGATCGAGATCGGCGTCGGAGGGGATGACGGCGGGCACGCTGATCCGGCCCTCCGGGCCGCTCGCCGGCGCGTCCGACGGGATCGTTTGCACGTCGTCAGGGAAGATCAAATGTGCGACATCGCGCTCGACAAGCGCCGTCTTGCAGGCAAGCGTGGCAAGCTCTGCGTGTTTCGAGGTCGGCAGCACCGTCTGCGAGAACCGCGTCACGGCATCGAAGGCGGACCGGAGGTCGATGTCTTGGAACGCGCCGGGCCCGAACACCTGGGTCTGGACCTGGCCTGTCAGCGCCAGGACCGGCGCGCGGTCGACTTTGGCGTCCCAGAGCCCGGTCAGAAGGTTCGTCGCGCCGGGACCTGCGATGGTGAGGCAGGCCGCAGGCCGCCCTGTCAGCTTTCCATAGGCCGAGCATGCAAAGGCGGCAGCGCCCTCATGGCGAATGCCGTAATACGTCATCTCACCCTCGGCGGTCCTGCGGCGGAGCGCGTCGGCAAGCCCGAGGTTCGAGTGGCCGACCATCCCGAAGACCGAGCGCACGCCCCAGTTCACGAGCGTCTCTGCGATCACATCGGTGGTGGAGCGGACGTGGTCGGGTTCGGGCTTCAGCCCCACGAAGACTTCATCGCCACGGATCTCAACCGGGTAGAGCGTCTGGCCCGCATCCTCGTGACCGCCCGGCGGTTTGCCGGTCAGGGGGTCGAAGTCCCAGCCGTGCCAGGGACAGCGGATCCAGCATTGCCCCTCGACGCCCTCCTCAATCGATCCCTCGCCGAGGGGGCCGCCCTGGTGGGGGCAGCGGTTGTCCATGGCGGCCCATTGGCCCTCGAAATGCACAAGGCACATGGAGGTCGTGCGCGCGGTGACTGTTTTGACCCGGCCCTCCGGCAGATCCTCGACATGGCCAACCTTGATCCAGTCATGGATCTCAGGTGTCGCTTTGTCGCTCATGTTGTTTTGCCTCCCCGCACTGTGGTGTGAGGTCAGTCTGGCACAGGTGGCAGCCACCTCGCCATGGCCGTGCTAGCGCCGCCGGCAGTGCTCGAGAAACGCCTGAACCTTCGGCGAGCGGTGGAGATCGACATGTGTGACGATCCAGGAGGTCACCTGCCAGGCCGGGTCGCGCGGCAGGACCTCCACCAGACGTGGATCGTTCTGCGCCGTGTCGATGGGCACAAAGCCGATCCCGATCCCCGCCCCGATCGCATCCGCAACGGCCGCCCCCCTGTCCGCGACGAGCGCAAGATGCGGTTTCTCGACGAGGGCTCGGAGCCAGCGCTCCGGAGGGCTGATGCTCGCGTGGCCGTGCGGAATGATGTAGCGGTGATCCGCGAGGCTTTCAGCCGTCGGCAGCCCATAGACGTCGATGTAGAGGGTGCTTGCAAAAAAGCCCAGGCAGAGCGGCTCGTGCGGGAGGGCGACGTAGTCGGGCTCCGAGGGGCATGGGCCGAGCCGAAACGCAACATGGGCCTCCCCCATCTCAAGGCGCAGGAGCTCGTGCGAGGCGCGGAACGTAACCTCGATCTTCGGGTAGAGCTGGGTGAACTCCGCGATCTGGCTCAGCACCAGGGGCGACTGGCCGTCGGTCGCCGTAACGATCAAAGGTCCGGAGAGCGCGTCATCCCGGCTGAAGGCCCGGCGGCGGACCTTCTGCAGGCTGCCATCGGCCTCATCGGCGATCCTCAATATGTCCTGGCCGAGCTCTGTGGCTGTGTAGCCGAGAGTGTGGCGCTGAAACAGTTTGCCGCCGATATAGGCCTCGAGCGCGTCGATCCGCCGGTGGATGGTGGCGCGATGCACACCGAGGGCCTCGGCGGCCGCGCTGACAGTTCCGCGTCGCGCCACTTCGGCGGCCGCTCGGACCTCATCCCACATGGGGGCGGCGCCGCGGTCGGGTCTGAAAGAATAGGGCGGAGCCATGGGTTTGTTGATAAATTAAAGTATACATAATGGTTAATGCGCGCAAAACGCTTTGAAATGAAGAGGGTATCTTGCCGCACGCGCGGACTGCAAGCCGGCTGACCGACCGATGCGCCCCACGCTCGCACGCGATGCGCTGAGACCCTATAGCAGGTCGCGCATGCGCACCTCCCGGACATGATCAGGACGGCCCATCGGGCGTCGCTCGGTCCCCGGGGTCCACACCGCTGCCCGGCGGCCTCACTAGATGCTGATCGAACGTGATTGGTGCATCGACGGATCTGCGCTGTAGCGGTTGTGCAACGGCTCCGCGCCTCACGCGAGCCAGCTTTAGGGAGGATGGACAATGATGGTCGCTTGTCGCGCGCTCGGCTGCGTCACGGTGGTCGCGCTGCTGGTCTCGATCTCGCTGGGCATGACCCAGGGCGCCCAGGCGCAGGACGGGCGCACGGTCGAGAGTTTCGGGCCACCGCCAACCGTGCCAACCGGGCCGCTCTCCGAGGAGCTCGAGACCGCGCTCCGCGTCGTCTTCGTCGACAGCCTCGACCAATCGAGCTGGGGGCCCGACCAGGCGATCGCACTCGATCAGATTGCACAATCAAAGGACCCGCGTCTCGCTTGGGTGATCACCGACATGATGCGCTTCACCTGGCAGCGCCAGTTCGACGACGCGCTGGCCGACGCGGCCGCAACTCTCCTCGAGATGGAGCTCACCACACCGTTTCGGTGGGGAGAGATCACAGATCACCTCATTGCCTGGGACATCCCGAGCTACCCCGGATACCTGGACACGAAGCGCGCGATCTTCACCAATTTCGTGCCGGGATGGGAGCGGATCTTTGTCGAGGGCGAGATCGACTGGCGTCTGGTCTCCTGGGGCGGTGTGCCGATCGACAGCCGCCCCTATGATCGAACCGACATCCGCTGCAACTGCATCCCGGCCGCCGACAATCCGGAGGTGAGCACCGCCGCCGAGGCGACCTGGCTCAAAGACGATGACATCGTCTTCGGAGTGGAGGTCAATGGCGAAACCCGGGCCTATCCGCGCCGCATCATGGAAGTGCGCGAGATGGTGAATGACACACTCGGCGGGCGCGATCTCGGGATCCCCTATTGCACCCTCTGCGGCGCGGCGCAGGCCTATTTCACCGATGAGCTGCCGGCGGGGGTTGAGCGACCGGTGTTGAGGACCTCCGGGCTCCTGATCCGCTCAAACAAAGTGATGTATGATCTGACCACCTACTCGGTCTTTGACACGTTCCTCGGCCATGCGGTCACGGGCCCGCTCGCCGAGAAGGGGATCCGCCTCAGTCAGGCGAGCGTCGTCACGACCGACTGGGGCACGTGGAAGGCGCAGCACCCGGACACCACCGTGCTGGTCGAGGCGCTCGCACTTGGCCGCGATTTCGACTTCCGCAACGGTCGCGATGCCAACGGGCCGATTTTCCCGGTGGGCGATGTCGACCCGCGCCTGCCTGTGCAGGAGGACGTTCTGGGCGTCGTGACACCGGCCGGCACGCCCGTCGCGTTTCAGCGGAGCAAGGCATTCGCTGCGCTGAAGTCTGGTGCGGAGATCGTCTTCGAGGATGTCCGCCTCGAGCTCGCAGCCGGCGGGATTCGCGCAAAGGGACCGGGCGGCACCGATCTCGGCAGTCACGAGGCGTTCTGGTTTGCGTGGTCGCAGTTCCACCCGGGCACCGCACTCTGGACGGAGTGACCCGGGCCAGCCGCGCGCCGGAGCCACCGGCACACGTCGCGCGGCGGCATGCCGCCTTCAGTCCTTGGCCTAGGCCCAGCCGCGTCTGGCGCCCCTCCCCGTTGGTTCACTGCTTGAGGTGGGCTGAGAGGAGCCAGGCGAATTTTTCGTGGATGCGGCCGCGCTCGATGCAGAGGTCCTGGGTGAGGAGGTCGCCATGGGTCTCGGCGATGTCGGCTGCCCCGGTCAGAG
>JBCDHQ010000074.1:0-15565 GCA_038749815.1 Pseudomonadota bacterium
AGGCGGGGTGTAGCACGGTCGCCTGTGGGCTATAAATCGGGAAAAGCACAAAGCGGGGGGAGCATGACCGACACGACCGAGCCAACGCTCATCGAGCAGAGCCAGATCTTCTGGCTGGTCTCGTAGACATCCGCCATGTTCGCAGCGAAGGTCTGGCTCTGCTCGATGAGCGTTGGCTCGGTCGTGTCGGTCATGCTCCCCCCGCTTTGTGCTTTTCCCGATTTATAGCCCACAGGCGACCGTGCTACACCCCGCCTCGATGAGATTCCTGTGTGTCCTTCTTGTCATGGGCTGCGCCCTCCCGCCGGAAGGGCCGGCGCGCGACTATTTGAATGCCGGCGGGACCGCCGCCGCCTACCCGCCGCTGCTCACACAACCAAATCTCGCAGCCGCCCTCGGCCGCGCCCCACCGGAGACGGCCCAAGCCGCGCTGACGGCCCGCGCCGATGCCCTCCGCGCCCGGGCCGCCTCCCTCACGGGCGCGGTGCTGACAGAGGAGGAGCGGCGACGGCTGGAGGAGGAGGTAAGCTGACATGCAAGGTGATCTGGAGCCGCCCGCCTTGAGCCGCCGTGCCAAAAACCGGATCGTGAGAGAACAGTATTCTGCCTTTCAGCTTAGGTTCATGCTACGCACCTTTCTGGCAGGCCTTGCCATTTATGGCCTTGTACGAGCAATCGATCATCGTCTGCTCTATTTTCAGTCTGCGAATTTTGAAATAGTGATTTCCACTATTTGGCTTTTCAATATGCTACTCTACGGCCATTGCTGCATCTCGATTCTCGCCGGTCGGAGAAACTGGTTCACCCGCACAACACTGGATAAGATCGACACCCGCATGGCTCAAGAAATGCGCTGGCAAACCGCCGCCCGTTCCGGCGGCAAGGATTGATCTGGCCCCTCGCACCCACAGTCGCTAGAACGCACCGACCAGCGCGAGGATCCGTCCCATGCCCGAAGAGTTTTATCGCATCAAGCGCCTGCCCCCTTACGTCTTCGCCGAGGTCAACCGGATGAAGGCGGAGTATCGGTCGGAGGGTCGGGACATCATCGATTTCGGGATGGGCAACCCCGACATGGACACACCCGCCCACATTGTCGAAAAGCTCGTGGAGACAGTGCGCAAGCCCCGGACGCACCGGTATTCGGCCTCCAAGGGGATCCCGGGGCTCCGCCGGGCGCAGGCGGGCTACTACGCGCGCCGCTTCGGGGTGGACCTCGACCCGGAGACGGAGGTTGTGGCGACGCTCGGCTCCAAAGAGGGGCTCGCCAACCTCGCGATGGCGATCACCGCGCCAGGCGACGTGATGCTCGTCCCGAACCCCTCCTACCCGATCCATCCCTATGGCTTCATGATCGCCGGCGGCACGCTCCGCCACATCCAGACGCTCGAGGAAGGTCGCTTCAACCCCGAGGCCTATCTGCGCGCACTGGACCGAGCCGTCGCGCACTCGGTCCCGAAACCGACGGCGCTCGTCGTGAACTTCCCGTCGAACCCAACGGCGGAGCTCGCTGATCTGGACTTTTTTGCTGAGCTTGTCGCGTTCGCCCGCCGCCACGACGTCTGGATCCTGTCCGATCTCGCCTATGCCGAGATCTATTTCGACGCCAACCCACCGCCTTCGATCCTGCAAGTGCCGGGCGCGAAGGAGATCGCGGTGGAGTTCACGTCGCTCTCCAAGACCTATGCAATGCCGGGCTGGCGCATGGGGTTCGCCGTCGGCAATCCGCGCCTGATCGCAGCGCTCACACGGATCAAAAGCTACCTCGATTACGGCGCCTTCACCCCGGTCCAGGTCGCGGCGGCGGCGGCCCTCAACGGGCCCGACGACTGCATCGCCGAGATCCGCGCCATCTACAAATCACGCCGCGATGTGCTGGTCGAGGCGATGGCCCGCGCGGGATGGGAGATCCCGACGCCCCCCGCGACCATGTTCGCCTGGGCGCCACTGCCCGAGGCGTTCCGCGACGTCGGCTCGATGACGTTCTCGAAGATCCTGCTGCGCGAGGCGTGTGTCGCAGTCTCCCCCGGCATCGGCTTTGGCGAGTACGGCGAGGGGTATGTCCGCCTCGGCCTCGTCGAGAATGAGCAACGCATCCGCCAGGCGGCGCGGGGCGTGCGCCAGGTGCTCTCCCGGGCGGACGGACTGATCGCCGCGGCACGCGACGCGGCGGCGTGAGCTGGGACGCCGCTCACGCCGAGGCGGAGACGCGCTGGACGGTTGAGGATCTGTGCCGCTCCTCGCCGGAGCTGAAGACCCTCCGCGGCCAGCCGATCACGCTCGAGCTCCAGTTCAGCGCCGATGGTGGCGCGCCCGAACGTGTGATCCGCGCCTTCAAGATGTTCGGCTATGCGGCCGAGGACCTCGGGGATGAGGGCGTGCAGGTCGCGGTGCCCGACACGGGCTTTGACGCCGACGACATCTGGCACCACGAGGAGCGGACAGCGCAGATCGCGCTCGCCAACGGCTACCGCCCGGACGGCTGGGGCTTCTTTGAGCCCTGAGGCCCGTCGCGGCGATGTTGCGAAACCGAGAGACCGTTTCTAAGAGGGGCTTCTAATCAGAGGAGACCCCATGTCCGCGCCCCTTCGCATTGGTATTGCCGGCCTCGGCACAGTCGGCGCCGGGGTGGTGCGCCTGTTGCAGACCCACGGGTCCCTCCTCGAAATGCGGGCCGGCCGCCCCCTCCGGATCACCGCTGTCTCCGCCCGTCGACGCGAGGTGGACCGCGGTGTCGACCTCAGCGGCTACGCTTGGGTGGAGGAGCCGAGCACGCTCGCCGGACGGGACGACGTCGATCTGGTCGTCGAAGTGATCGGCGGCGAGGGCGCGGCCGCTGCAACCATTCGCGCGGCTGTCGCGGCGCGGAAGCCGGCCGTGACCGCGAACAAAGCCCTCCTCGCCGCCGAGGGCGTCGTTCTCGCGGCAGAGGCGGAGGCGGCGGGCACAGTGCTGCGCTTCGAAGCAAGCGTTGCCGGGGGCATCCCGATTGTGAAAGCCCTCCGCGAAGGGCTCGCCGCAAACGCCACGACCCGGATCGCCGGCGTTCTGAACGGAACCTGCAACTACATCCTGACAGAGATGGAGCGCACGGGGGCCGCGTATGAGGACGTCCTCGCGGAGGCGCAGCAACTCGGCTACGCAGAGGCCGATCCAGCCTTCGATGTCGGCGGCCACGATGCCGCGCAAAAACTGGCCCTTCTGGCCACCATTGGCTTCGGCGCGGCCGTTCCGATGGACGCGCTGAAGGTCGAGGGGATATCGGGGGTCACACTCGAAGACATCCGCCATGCCCGCGATCTCGGATACTCGATCAAACTCCTCGGCATTGCGCAACGCGCGGGCGACGAACTGGAAGTGCGGATGCAGCCCTCCTTTGTGCCAGGCAGCTCGGCCCTTGGTCTGGTTGAGGGGGTTACGAACATGGTGGTGGTCGATGCGGATTTTGTCGGGCAAACCGTGCACGAAGGGCCGGGGGCCGGGGCGGGTCCAACGGCCTCGGCGGTCGTCGCCGACATCGTCGACATCGCCCGCGGCCACGGCGGGCCGGTGTTCGGCTGTCCGGCAGAGCAATTGACCTCGCCCGCAATCACCACGCTCGGCACGGCGGCCCCGCACTACCTCCGCCTTTCGCTCGACGACCGCCCCGGCGCGCTCGCGGAGGTTGCAGGGGCGCTCGCGCGCCACGGCATCTCGATCGATCGCATGCGACAGATGAGCCACGAGACCGACAGCGCGCCGGTTCTGATCGTCACCCATGCGTGCGTCCGCGACACGCTCGACCGCGCGCTCGAAGAGATCACAGCGCTCGATGCCTGCGGCGCACGGCCGATTGCCTACCGCATTGAGGTGGTTTGAAGCGCGCGCAGGACCTGCGGCTGCCTCCGCGTGAGAGGTGGCCGAGGCAAGACGGACGGCCATCGTTCAATGCACCGGACCAGCGGTTTGCGTCGAGGCTTCTCAGCACCGCTGTTGATTGAGTCGGCACAAGTCTTCGCGTAGCCTTGACCCAGCAGAGGGGAGCTGGCGCACATGGAATACGAAATCGTGCTGAATGGCCAAAACGACGGCTATCGGATCTTCAGCATTTACCTCTACGACGGCTCATCCGTCGTGAACACGTCGATCACCGAGGCGGTGCTGCCCGATTTTAACTACATCTTTTACGGCTTTGCCTACGATTCACCCCAGTCCGATGGATACGGCTACGACACGATAAATGTCTCGCTGCCTCAGGGATGGGGTGCTGAGTTCCTCTATCAGGTTGAGCGGGAGCTCACGATCTTGTCGGCCTACTCCGTCACCGATGACGCTGACGCAGAGATTGGGCGCCTCTTCATCTCCGGCGACGTGGGGAGCATCACGAACGTCTGCTTCACCGGCGGCACGCGGATCCGGACGCCGACCGGTCTTCGAGAGATCGAAGACTTGCGCGCTGGCGACCTCGTGCTGACGCGCGACAACGGCCCGCAACCGATCCGGTGGATCGGAGCGACGCATCTCACCGAAGAGACGCTGTCGGCCTTCCCCGAAAAGCGTCCCGTCGAGATCGCGGCCGGCGCCCTCGGCGACCACGACACCATCCGCGTCTCGCCTGAGCATCGGGTGCTTCTGCGGGACGGCCGGGCAGAGGCGCTGTACGGTCTGCCTGAAGTTCTGGTGGCCAGTCGCATGCTGCTCAACGATGGCACGATCCGACAGGTCGCCGTCGGCGGCGTGACGTACCATCACATCCTCTTTGACGCGCACGAGCTCATCGAAGCGGAGGGCCTCTGGTCCGAGAGCTTTCATCCCGCGATGCTCTCAACCGGTGTGCCGGCTGCGACCCGTGACGAGGTGCTCGAGTTGTTTCCGACACTCGAGGCGGAGGAGGCGCCAAGGCTCGCTCGCCCGCAGCTCTCGGCTCTGGACGTGGTGGTGCTCTAGGGTCTTCTGACGAAGTGCGCTCGCATCCGGGGCCCCGGACGGGGCTGCGGAAATGCCCTTCCGACGCCCGGGCTCTTTCGATATGCACAGGGGTGGGAGCACAAAAAAGCAGGCAGGGGCATGTCCGACCCAACTATGTTCGCCGACCGTATGTTGTCGCTCGGCCTCGCTCGGGTGTCGGAGGCCGCCGCGATCGCCGCCGCGCGGCTCATCGGCTCGGGTGACGAGAAGGCCGCCGACCAGGCCGCAGTCGACGCGATGCGCGACCAACTCAACATGCTCGACATCAAGGGCGTCGTTGTGATCGGCGAGGGGGAACGGGACGAAGCGCCGATGCTCTTCATCGGTGAGGAGGTTGGCACGGGCCAAGGCCCCGGCGTCGACATCGCGCTCGACCCGCTCGAGGGCACGACGCTGACGGCCAAGGACATGCCGAACGCGCTCGCCGTGATTGCCATGGGTCCGCGCGGCTCCATGCTGCATGCACCGGACGTGTACATGGACAAGCTCGCCATCGGTCCGGGGTATCCGACGGGCGTTGTCTCACTGGACATGAGCCCCAAGGACCGGGTCGAGAGGCTGGCGCTTGCCAAAAACGTCGAGCCGAAGGACATCATGTGCTGCGTCCTGGAGCGTCCGCGCCACGAGACCCTGATCGAAGAGATCCGGTCGACCGGTGCAAACATCCGTCTGATCACCGACGGAGATGTGGCGGGCGTGATGCACTGCGCCGAACCCGACAAAACCGGGATCGACATGTATATGGGCTCGGGCGGCGCACCTGAGGGCGTGTTGGCCGCGGCCGCGCTCAAATGCATGGGCGGCCAGATCCAGGGTCGCCTTCTGTTCCGCAACGATGATGAGCGGTCGCGGGCAGAGCGGGCGGGGATCACCGACATAGACAAGATCTACCAGCGCGACGACATGGTCACGCGGAACGTGATCTTTGCCGCGACCGGGGTCACGGATGGCTCGCTTGTCAAAGGCGCGCGCCGGGATGGCGACTGGCTCGAGACCGAGACAATCTTGATGCGCTCAAAGACGGGCTCAGTACGGCGGATCATCTACCGCCAGAACAACAACTGATCGCCGTGGTCCGGCGCGTCGGCTTCGGGTCATCGGGAGACGACGGCGCCGCGCGCGCGAAGCGGCTCCGCCACGATCTGAGCCGGAACGAGGACGGCCGCCCGCCAGACCCTCCGCCGCCGCGCCCCCGTCGAAGCGACCGCAGGCGGGCGGGGCTGCTCAGCACGCTCATGCTGCTGGCCGTTGTCCTGGTGCTGATCGCCGGCGGTCTGGGCGTCGCCTACAGCGGCTATCTCGAGGGCAACCTGATGGCTATGGTCGCGGGCCTGGTCTTTGCTGTGGCCAGCGCGTCCATGGGCCTCTCCACTGTCCTCCGCCGCTTGCTCGGCGTTGGACGATGACCCGCCATCAGGCGATCCCACCCGCTTTTCTCGGGGTTGAGCGGTCGCTCACCGGACGGCGCTGGGTCGGACCGGAGCCCGCGCTCCTCCGCTCCGCGGAAGCGCTCGCGCAGGCGACGGGTCTGCCACCGGAAACGGCCCTTCTCCTGGCACGCGCCGATGTGCCCGCCGAAGAGGTCCAGGACCACCTCGACCCGTCGCTGCGGGCCCTGATGCCCGATCCCTCGAGCCTCATTGATATGGACCGCGCCGTGTCGATGATCCTCCAGGTGCTCGATGCGGGGGGGCCGGTTGCGATCTTTGCGGATTACGACGTGGATGGGGGCGCCTCTGCGGCCCTCCTCCTGGCCTGGCTGCGCGAGTTGGGACGGGATGCGACGCTCTACGTTCCCGACCGCATCGACGAAGGCTACGGGCCGAATGTCGCGGCGATGGAGGCGCTGGCGCAGCGCCACGGTCTGATCGTCTGTGTCGACTGCGGCACGCTCGCCCACGCGCCGATCGCAGCCGCGCGGGCGGCGGGGGCGGCCGTTGTCGTCTTCGACCACCACTTGGGGGCAGAGACCCTACCCGACGCGCCGGTGGTCAACCCCAACCGTCAGGACGAGACGACGCCCCTCACCTATCTCGCCGCGGCAGGCGTTGTCTTCATGGGTCTCGTCGCGCTCAACCGGGCGCTCCGACAGCGCGGTGTCTCACCTCCGGACCTCCTTGGCCTCCTCGATCTCGTCGCACTGGCGACAGTGGCCGATGTTGCGCCCTTGGTTGGGCTCAACCGAGCCTTTGTGCGGCAGGGTCTGGTGGTGATGGCGCGGCGCGCGCGGCCCGGGCTCGCCGCGCTCGCCGATGTGGCAGGCTTGCGGCGCCCACCTGCGGCCTACCATCTGGGCTTTCTCCTCGGGCCGCGGATCAATGCGGGGGGACGTGTCGGCCGGGCCGATCTCGGCGCCCGCCTCCTCGCCGAGACCGAGCCGTCGCGCGCGGCGGCACTCGCCGAAGAGCTCGACCGCCTCAACACGGAGCGGCGACGGGTTGAGGCCGACGTGCCCCGAGAGGGCGAGGCGCAACCGGAGGGAAATGGGCTCGACGGGCCTTTCGTTTGGGCGGCGGGCGCCGGGTGGCATCCCGGCGTTGTGGGCATTGTCGCAGCGCGCCTCAAAGAGCAGTTCAACCGGCCGGCCATCGTCATCGGGCTTGACGGTGGCCTCGGCAAAGGCTCCGGCCGGTCTGTCGAGGGGATCGATCTCGGCGCTGCCGTCGCCATCTGCGCGCGCGAAGGCCTGCTCCTGGGCGGCGGCGGGCATAAGATGGCGGCAGGCCTCACCGTCGCGGCCGACGCACTTCACCCTGCAATGGCCCGCCTCGGCGCCCTCCTGGAGCGGCAGGGGGCCGGGTCCACCGGCCCGAAGGACCTGACGCTCGCCGGTCTCCTGAGGCCCGCAGCCGTCACCGCCGACCTGATCGCGCGGATCGAGAGCGTCGGGCCGTTTGGCGCCGGCGCGCCCCCGCCGCGCTACGTCGTGCCGGCGCAACGGATCGCGTCGGTGCGGCGGATTGGAGAGGCCCATCTCCGCATCACCTTGGGCCAAAACGAACCGTCAGCGGTCCTCTTTCGCGCCTTTGAAGGTCCGCTCGGCAAGGCGCTTGAGGATCATGACGGTCGTTCCTTCCACCTTGCCGGTCAGCTCGAGATCGACGACTGGGGTGGGCGGCGGCGCGCTTCGCTGCGCATTGAGGATGCCGCCCCGGCCTGATTAGCTCTTGAACCGTTTCGCGCGTTCGGGTAGCTCCAGTTGGCACTGCTATGCGCCCTTCGTCTAGCGGTCTAGGACGCCGCCCTTTCACGGCGGAAACACGGGTTCGAGTCCCGTAGGGCGTACCATCTTGGCGGAGGCTGGCGAGCCCGGCCGCCAAACACGCGCCCATCGTCTAGTGGTCTAGGACGTCGCCCTCTCACGGCGGAAACACGGGTTCGAACCCCGTTGGGCGTGCCATTGGCTCCGGTCTTCACGCTCGGATCGGCTCAGAAGTATGAGACGGCCGAGGGGCCACCTGCCATGTCCGTCTGAGATGGAAGGTGCCCTAGGATGGAAGCCTCGAGGCGACGCGTGGAACATGCAGACGCCGATGGCGAATAGTGGGAACGGCAGATCTCTCTGCCCCACGGACCCAGTTTGGGGATGCTGAGGCACTGACTGGGTGGGCGGGGCAGCCCAACTCCCTACTCGTGTGCGGTTGCCCGCGAACACTGGTGCGCCGGCGCGTCGCGCTCCCGGGGACCACACCAAGGTGAGAGACACGGTTGGCACCTGCGTGCCAAGGGACACGCTGCGACTACATCTTGTCCGCCGGCGCGGACGCGCTGCATGCCCAGCTCAGGTGACCTTTCCGCATCGAGCGTTCATCTGGCGCACTCGGCGTCCCGAGCTGGCGCCGGCCAATTCTTGCTTCCACCCCCCGTTTGGAGTGGCCGAGCTCATCGCGGGATGGCGCAGCACTCCCGGCGCGCAACAAAGCAGCGTCGCGGGTGCGCTCCCGTCCCAAGCGCACGGGCACTCGACCGTCTCCTGGCCGGGGCCACCCGGGAGATCAGCCAGATCTTTGGGTGCGCGCTCCCCTTACATGCGTGCCTTCGTCCACGGCGGGCGCACCGACACTGCCACAGCGAGAGCGGTCCAGCCTTCTGCCTAGGTCAGGGGTCCGCGGAGCGTGAACTTGAAGGTGGACCCGGCCCCCTCAACACTTTCGCACCAGATCCGGCCGCCATGACGCGACACGATCTTCCGGCAGGTTGCCAGGCCAAGGCCGGAGCCCGGGACCTCTCCGGCGGCAATCCCGCGCTGGAACGGCTCGAAAATCCGCTCCAAGAGATCGGGGTGAAGACCACGACCGTTGTCACGCACAGCGAGCTCGCAATCGCCCTCGTGGTCCATCCGGACGTCGATCCGGATTTCCGGGGGGCGCTCGGACCGGTATTTGACGGCGTTCGCAATCAGGTTCTGCAGGACCTGTGCAATCTGCGGCGGATCGCAGAACAGCTCCGGCATGTTGTCGGACACATCAAGCTGCGCCCCGGCGTCCGCGAGGGTGGAGCGAAGGGCGGCACTCGCCGTCGCGATAACCTCGCACGCAGGGACCGGCCGGAACGGCTCCCCCTCCATCTCGGCCCGCGTGTGGCTCTCGAGGCTGTCGATCAGATCCGTCATACGTGCGACGAGGGCGCAGAGGTCGGACGCGCTTTCGCGCGCGGCGTCTATCGCCCCATCGGTCAGATCCTCCGACAGTTCGTCGCAGAGCATCTCTGCACTGCGGAGCGGCGCACGGAGGTCATGGGCAAGGACGTGAGAAAACACCTGGAGCTCCGCGCGTTGCGTTGCGAGCCGCGCCTGCATCCGCGAAAACCGCACGGCGCCCTCCACGATGCGGCGGATCGAGCGGTGTGAGACACTCCGCTTCGGGATGTAGTCATGGGCGCCGTGGCGAAAGGCCTCCGTCGCGATCGTCTCATCGCCCTGCCCGGTGACCAGCACATGCGGCGTGCCGGGCCATCGCTGACGAAAGAGCTCCAGCGCCGACATCCCATCGACGCCCGGCAACCGGTAGTCCAGGAAGACGATGTCGGGCACTTGCGGGTGCGTTTCCGCGGGCGATGCCATCTCGTACTCGGCGACCGACAGCTCGAGGCCCGTGGTGCTGAGGGCGCGGCGGATCAGCTTCCGGTCCATCGGGTCGTCGTCAACGACGAGGACGTGGAGCTGACCGAGCGCCGCGCTCACGAGACAGTCCTCAAGGGCGGCACCTCCACCAGGTGCCAGTACTCATCAAGCATTGAGACCAAACGCAAAAACTCCTCCCCCGCATTCTGCTTGAGGATGTAGCCGGCGACGTTGACATCGAATGCGCTGTTGCGATCGGTGTCGAGATCCGACGTCGTCAGGATGAAGGCCGTGAGTGGTCGGAGCGAGGGATCGGCTCGAAGTGCTCTGACAAACTCGATGCCGCCCATGCGCGGCATGTGGAGATCAACCAGCAGCAGGATCGGCCCCGCCGGTCGTGCCCAGCCGTCGCCGCGCAGATAGCAGAGCCCGGCGATGCCGTCGCAGACCCGGTGGATCGGATTGCCAATGCCCGCGCGCGAGAAGGCCCGCGTCACGGCCTTGGCATCGCCGTCATCATCCTCGACGAGGAGGATTCTCAGCGGTGCACGCTTCAGTGTCGCGTGATGCTCCGGCATAGAATCCGTCCCACTCCTTGCTCGCCAACGGATGCAGAGAATGGAAGATCTGCCTTTCAGTTGGGTTAAGCGTCCTCAAACACATGCAGACGTCGGAGATCTATCGTCGGCGCAACTCGGATTGTGGCCCATGGAGTACAAGCCAATCCGGCCACTCCCGCGGGTTTGCCCCAACCATGTAGACTACTGTTTTATCGTCATAATATGGGGATGAGCCGTGACGTGGGCCGTCTGCTGACGGGCCTCTCTCACCCACCGTTTCGCCGTGAGGCCGTGCCGCGACCTCTCTTGGTGAGGGTCAGCTCAGGCGCGCCGCACGACGGAGAGCGCGAGCGCTAGGGTGATCTGAACCTGCGCCGGGTCTTCTCCGGCGGCCCGTTGGGTCAGGGCGAGCCCGAGCTGCTCCACCAGATACCGGGCGACGACAGGCGCGGGTTGATCGCCCGTCCACTCTCCTGCCGCGCGGCTGGCAGTCAAATACGCCTCGAAGGCCGCCACTGCGGCAGCGTCGATGCTGTCGACGCGGTCGCGTGTCATCGGCCCAAGTCGGTGCTTGCCCGCGCGCATTTTGAAGAACACGCAGCCCGCGTCCATTTTTGCGTCGACGCTGGCGAACTGGATCAGGGCCGCCAATGTGCCGTCGAGCGTCAGGCCACGTGACAGAATGTCGAAGATCTCGGACAGGACCTGATCCGCATATCGGTCGAGCACGGCGCGCATCAGGCCGTCCTCGCCTCCGAACTCCCGATAGAGCGCGGGTTTGGAGACCGCCGCCAGAGCACAGATTGCGTTGATCGACACATCCGCCGGGTCGCCCGCCCAATAGGCGGTCATCGCCACATCCAACGTTTTGACAGGGTCAAGCGTACGGGGTCGGCCGCGCTTTGATTTTGGAGGGTCCTGCAAATTTCGTACCTACTGGTATTTTATTATTGACGCCCGGCATGGACATTCGTACCACTCAGTACGAAATTCACAAGCAGGCGTGTCGCGGGCTGCGGACCGACTGAGGACAAGGAGTGAACGCTATGATGAAAAACCTGATCTCTGCAGCTGCTGGGACAGCCATGCTGGTGGGGGTGGCAACCGCCGGCGACCTCGAGACGGTGCGGGCCTTTTACTCCGACATCTTGACCGCACCGGCGGAGACAACGGAGGACCGCTACTACGAGCTCTTTTCGCCCGAGGTCGTGTCGATCCCGACGCCGCCGGGCGGACCGGGGGCGCAGGGCATGCTCAACACGATTGCCTACCTTGGAGACGTCGTGCCGGACCTGACCTGGACACCCGACGAGATCATCCCGCTCGAGGGGCGCTTCGTCGTTCGCGGAACGGCACAGGGAACGCCGATCGGCCCGTTCTTCGGCGTGGACCCGGCCACTGGCAAAGGGTTTGAGATCATGTCGATCGACATCGTCACAGTGGAGGACGGCGTGATCACGCACATCTACCATCTCGAGGACTGGACCGGGGCCATCGCGCAACTGACAGCAAACTGAGCGCCAAACTGTGAGCTGCCCCGTGTTCAGAGGGAAGCGCCCCCTGCTCGGCATCCAACAGGGTTCTCGACCGCGCGTGGAGTACGATCAGATGTGCACCAATGCCGCGGGGCGCCGCATCTCATCGCCAGGCCCAACACCAAGTCCAACCGGGAAAGTGGTGGCTGTCCCGGAGAGAGCGATCCGTGGGGATCCGGCGCCCAGCGGCCAAGCCTCCGATCATGGCTGGTCCGGGAGTGCGACCCTGCGGAACACCCCTGGGTAGTCCAGAACAAGGCCGAAGGCGTCAAACTCGAGCTCGGCTGAAAACCCTGAGGCCACCCCGTCATAGCGATACCGTCGGCCGGGCTCCAAACAGGTGTAGCGCTGGTCCGCTGGTTGGATGGTCAGCCGACCTCCGATCTCGTCGAGGGCTCGGACATAGGCCGCGCGGATGCCGACGCTCTGCCCCGAGTTCAAGTCCAGGCGCGTGATGGGCAGGGTGTTTGTCGCGGGTGTCAGGCCCAGATCGACATCGATGCAGCCGGCGAGGTTTGGAAGGGGGACGTCGTCGATCACATTGCGCCAGGTCCCAACGCCGTCCGCCACGACGTGCAACAGATCGCCATCGATGTAGCGAACCCGAACCTCCCGGGTGCGGAATGCGGCATCCGTTCTGACGGAGTACGTCGCCGCGCAAAGGGCGTCCCGCGGACCAATGACCACGCCCTCAAGCGTGAGCCCCTGGCCGTCCCTCCGACAGGTGCAATGCTCAAGCCCCTGGCCCTGCCAGTCCTGCCACCGCGCAACGATCGAAGCCGTGTCCGTCATCCGTCTTCACTCTCGGGCTCTGTGGCCGCCAAAACTGCGACACCATCATCAGAGCCCCAGCGCGTGGCGCAAGGCAATCGCACAGATCAACCCGGCCAGCATGGCCCAAACAACGCTCCTGCTCAGTGCCATTGCAACGAGCGCAGCAGAGACTGCGGCCCAGCTCACGCCGCTGCCCGCGGCCAGTCCGGAGGCGACCAGTGCGGCGATCACCGACACGGACAGGCCTTCGAGAAAGCGCTCGACCTTCGGTCCGGGCGTCACGCGCGACATCAAAGTCGCGCCTGAGACGCGCGTGGCGAACGCCGCCGAGGCCAGGATGATCAACGAAACCGTGTAGGACCAGTCACTCAGCATGGGTTGCGACCGATATCAGCCCGCCGAGAACCGCAGCGAGGAGGATGTTCCATCCGGTCGGGAGCAGAGGCAAGGTCATGATCGCGACGGCGCTTGCCGCCACGACCGGCCAGATCAGTCCGTGAGATCCGCGGACCATGCCGAGCGCGGTGGCCGCAAAAAAGCAGAGCATCAAGGATCCAAACCCGTAGGCCTCCGTGTCGCCGAAAATGCGGCCACCAAACGCACCCGCGGCCGTGCTGGCCGCCCATGTCGCCCAAAGCGCAAGCCCGCCGCCCAGGAGCGGCCCGAGATCCGGTGATCCCTCCCGCATTGACCCCTGCGTGTCGGCGAAATTTGCGTCGCTCAAGAAAAACAGGATCGCGAGGCGCCGGCCCAGCGGCAATTGATTGACCCAAGCAGAGAGCGCCGCCCCCATGATGATGTGCCGGGCGCTCAGCGACAGCGCCACCAGGCCGAGCGAGACGAAGGCAACGGGATCGCGCAGGAACTCCAAGGCCGCGAATTGTGCGGTCGCGGTGAAGACAAAGAGGCTCATCCCCGTGGCCTGAAGAGGCCCAAGCCCCCCAGCAACAGCGGCCACGCCGAAGGCGATGCCGAACGGGACGACAAAGACGCAAATGGGCAGCAGACGCCGGATCCCGATCAAGATGCCGCGGCGCGAAACCGCGACCCTCCTTGGCTCAGCAACACTCTCTTGACTAACCATGGTAACGGTTAGAATGTAGCCCCACACTCAAGTCAACCCCTACAGAGGTTAGAGTCCATGGGTTACTCAACTGGTCATCCCATTCGATTGGTTGGAGGTCGGCTGGCGCTCAACTTCGTGAACACCGCCGACTGGACCGCGACGGGCGCCATCGCCCACGAAAAACTGACCAACGTCGAGGATCTTCGAAAGTGGACCGAGGCGATGACCCTTCGCGTGGTGCTGGAGGATGACTTGGACGGTCTTCGCAGCCTTCGGGCCGCGCTCCGTGACATGCTGCTCGGAAGGGAAGTGCCCAAAGCACTCGCCACGCTGGACTTCGGTCACGTGGCGCAGGGGATCGCGTTGGATCAACCGCAAACTCTGAAGGCACTCGTCTCCGCGTCGGCGATTTCGATCCTGGCCGACCCGCGGGAGCGTGCGAGACTGAAGATCTGCCCCGGAGAGGCCTGCGGCTGGCTCTTCATTGATGAGACGAAAAACAGCAGGCGCACCTGGTGCAGCATGGAGAGCTGTGGCAATCGCGCAAAGGCCGCGCGCCATTACAGCCGCCGAAAGCGCCCCACATCCCCGCAATGACCCGCATGAGGCTGCTCCTCGAGGCAACCCGTCGCCCGCCTGGCACCGCATGGGGCCGTGCCGCGGGGGATGGACGGACTGCGCGTTGGGATCTCGGTGTCAGAACGCGCTCCTTTGGGGCAGCCCAAACGTTTTCGGCGAAGGTCGGGCTGAGGGGACGAACTCGCCGACGGTTTTCTTGGGCGGCGGGGGCATGGTCCCGCCCGCTCGCGTTGCCCACGATGCACCTGCGCGACACCGCGCTCCGAACGGTCGTGGACGCGGCGCGCGTCAACGTTCCAGGGGCCGCGCGTCTTGCGTTTGGGCAGCGGGGTCTTGCATCAGATCTTAGGGGGCGGCCATCTTCGTGATCGGGCCGCACCGGTCGCTGGTGTCGACTGGGAGCGGACCGCGCATGCGCGTACTGTCGACTGAGATGGCCGGCGAGCAAACCTAGAAGGCGCCTCCACCCGGCGTCTCGGCTTGGACCACAAGACCCTGCGCCGCGGGTCCGTCAAAGTAGGCCTGGCAGCGATCGATCAGCGTTTGGACCAGTCGACGCTTGGGCCCGGGTGCGACGCCGAGCGACAGGAGCACCCCGGATGATGCGTTTGCGACCGGCAGGCAACACACGCCCCGCCCCGAATACGGCGGCACGTCCCGCGGCCGCATGTTCAAGAGCGACACGCCCAGTCCGGTCGCAACCAAGGATCGCACCATCTCTGTCGAGTTGGCGGTGGCAATGATCTTTGGCGCCCGGCCGCTCTCCTCCAGAAGATCCATGTAGTAGGTGCGGGCGGCCGGCCGATCGAGCAGGATCAACGGCTCGCAGGCGATGGCGGAGACGGGCACGGCCGCCTCGTCCGCCAGAGGATGACCGGCATGGCACAGGAAGTAGGTCGGCGCGAAGATGAGGGGGTGTGTCGCGATTTGGGGATGCGGCACCTCCGCCACGAAGACGATCACGTCGAACTGGCCATCGAGGAGCCCGCGCTGAACCGACATGTTGTCGCCTTCGGTGAGCGAGAGCGAGAGGTCGCTGTGG
>JBCDHQ010000075.1:0-15529 GCA_038749815.1 Pseudomonadota bacterium
CGCCCCGCCATGTTGCCCCGCGGGTCCCAGCCCGCGTTGCCGCCGTTGACCAGCACTGTGATCTCGTCGGAGTGCCAGGGCCCATGCTCGGCCGCGATCGCGGAGCCGCTGCCTGGATGGAACGCGATCCCTTGGACGTTGCGGTGGCCGTACGTGTAGGTGCGCGGGTCAAAGCCCTCGGGTGGGGTGTTGCCCGGCGCCGCGTTGCCGTCGGTGTCCATCCGCATGACTTTGGAGCCCATCAGCGTCGGGCTCTGCGGCACGTTCTCATCGTGGGTGTCGCCCGTTGTCAGCCAAAGAAAGCCCTCGGGCCCGAACCGAACCCGGCCGCCATTGTGCGCGCCGGGGCCGCCGAACGGGTGGTCGGAGGCCGCCATCTTGTAGGGCACGTCATCTACGATGTCGGTCCGGTCAGAGACGCTCGTGAAATCCTCGCTCACCACGAGGCGCATCAGCCGATTGGTGTGCGGGCTCGAGAGGTTCGATGTCGAGTAGACATAGATCCGGCGGTTGTTCGCAAAATCCGGATCGACGGCAACGCCCATCATGCCGGCCTGGCCCTCGCAGAAGAGATCCTCGGCGGTGGTGGCATAGCTGTCGGTCTCGGCCATGCCGAGAAGCGCATTCACGTCGCCCGAGGGCAGCATGACGGAGAGGCCGTCGCATTTCTCGGTGTAGAACATCGTCCCGTCATCGAGAAAAGCCATGTCCCAAGGGCTCTCGAGATCCGAGAGCACGAGGGAATGCGTCAAGCTCGAGGTGTTTCCCGCAAGTGCCGACCCCGCAACAGCGAGTGATCCGGCGAAAAGCGGCAATAGCCCCGAAAGTACACGATTGTTCATAGAACCTCCCTAAGCGTTCTGCTTTCGTGCGACCCATATGTTTTGGCCTGTGTTCTCAGGCTCTTTGGCTGGGTGACCTTACGGTAAGCAAGGCTGGTCTCTGCATCAAGCATTCTGTGCAGGCTCAGGCCTCCGCGGTGAGCATGGCATCCGCCCGCGCGAAGACGTCCTCAAACCGTCCCTTCGACTTGCCTCGCTGCCGCACGCCCTTCAGGGTCTCGTAATTGGCGGTCACATCCCCGACCAGGAGGAGGCCGACCATCCCGTAGGACTTGTGCGGCGTGCAGAAGAAGCCGTAGGCGCCTTCGGCCTCGACAGTCAGGTCGAAGTCCTTGCCGATCGTGCTCTTCCACCGCTCGACGCCGTCGGGCAGCATGTCCTTGTGCGCTTCGGAGTTATGGTTGTTGTCGACCGACAGAAACCGGATCACGTCACCGGGTTGGGCGCGCACGATGTCGGGATAGAAGACCATCAACTCGGTCTTGTCGTCCGGATGCTGGTTCAGCATCTGCACGTCGTGGACCGTCGCGGCATGCGCCTGGCGCGGCAGCGCCCAAGTGGCTGCGGCGGCGCTCAAGAGGCCGAAGCGGCGTCGTGTCAGTGTCATGCAAATCCCTCCCGCACTTTGTCGTTGTCCAAAGTGCTACACGCATCACGGGTCATCTCAACCTGAAACTCGGGGTGGCGCGGCCCTGGACGGACCCAAACGGCTCCGCCGTCAGTCTGTCCGCTGGCCCATCAGATCCGTCTTCTCTCCGTCGCGGAGGACGGCCGGGTCGTAGGCCTTGCGTCCGAACACGTCGCGCACCATCGGCTCGAAGCTGTCGATCGGATCGGTCGGGTAGTCGGGGTCGAAGCTAGACTGGTCCCAGCGCTCGCAGAAGGCCGCGCAGGTCTCGAAGAGGGGGTGGTCACGGTACCGATCGCGCGCGTTCCGGTCCCAACCGTAGTGGTGGCCGTAATAGAGCATCTGAAAGAGGCCGTGGTGCTCGACGGTCCAGGACACGTCCCACCGCACGAACGGGCGGATCACTTCGGCCGACATGCGATCGTGGTTTTGGGGGGCAAGTCCGTCGCCCACATCATGCAGGAGTGCGCCGACGATCCAGTCGATGTCCGCGCCGTCGCGGCGTGCGCGGGTCGCGGCTTGAAGCCCGTGGTGGAGGCGGGTGATCTTGTACCCTTCGAGTGTCGTCTCCCCTGCGCGGCGCATCTCGTCAAGGACACGCTCCGCCGTGAGTGCGAGGAACGGCCGCTCAAGGCGTTCGAGCATCTCGTAGTCCTCGCGCGTCCCGTCCTTCATTGCGGTGAAGCTGACGGTCTCAGACATCACGCCTCCTCGGTCAAATAGAGATCCACCTGTCGTTCCGCACCCGCGGTCAGCGTTGCGGCCTGGCCTGCCAGCATCCGATCGTAGAGCGCCAGGTCCAGCGGATGGAAGAGGCAACGAGGTCCGGCGAGGCAGTCCCAGCCGCCTGCGGGCACTTCGCCGCGCACCGGCATCGCCCAGTCCCGGCCCGGCGCGTGGTCCCGCACCGCCGGTGTGACATACCGGATCGCAAGTCCGATCCGGCGGTCCGCGCTCCGATTGGGGCCTGAGGCGTGAAAGCACCGCCCGTGGTGGAGCGACATCTCCCCCGGCTTGAGCGGCCCGTGTCTGGCCTGCGTCTCGTCCACGCCGGCAATCGCTTGGCCGCGAGAGAGCAGGTTGCTGGGATCGAACGTGTCCTCGTGCACCACCAGCCCACCCCGATGGCTGCCGGGCAGGAACCGCATGCACCCTGCCGCCTCCGTGACATCGGAGAGGGCAATCCACGCCGTCACCTCATCATCGGTCTCGCCCATGCCCCAGTAGGTGATGTCCTGGTGCCAGGACACGGTCTTCTCGCTGCCGGGCTCCTTGATGAAGAGCTCGACCGACCACACGAGGAGGTCGGGTCCGAGCACCTCCTCCACGTGGTCGAGCACCCGCGGTGTCCGCGCGAGTTCAGCCAGAAGCGGGATCACGACATGTCCGTTCACGCGGAAGAACTGGTCGAGCCTGTGGCCGCCGGCGCCTTCGGCGTGGCGGGCCTCGAGATCTTCGATGGCGGAGCGAAGGTGGGCGACGTCACCCTTCGAGAACACCGGCAGGCCACTCAAGAAGCCCTGCTCGCGGTAAGCGGTTCGATGGTCGGGCATCCAGGGTCCTCCGTTTTCGCCAGGATAGGCGCGGCAAAGGTCCTGACAAAGACGGGCTTCTTGTGCTCGAGGATAAGTTGAACTTATGCTCTTCCCGTGGCAGGTCGGATCCCGTCCCTCAATTGGCTCCGTGTGTTCGAGGCGGCGGCCCGCAGCGGGAGTTTTGCCCGCGCGGCGGAACGGCTGGCGATGTCGCCACCGGCCGTCAGCCAGCAGATCCGCGCGCTTGAGGGGCATCTCGGCCGACCCCTTTTCTCGCGGCAGCCTGCGGGTGTCGCCCTGACGGAGACCGGACGCGACCTGCTCGCCGTCGTAGGGGAGGCACTCGGCCGTATGGAGGCGGCGGCGTCTGCGCTCGCCTCGCCGGGAAAGCCGCCGCTTGTGGTCGGGGTCTCGCTGATGCTCTCGGCCTCCTGGCTGGCGCCGCGGCTGCCGCGGTTCCTGGAGGCGCACCCTGGGGTAGGGGTGGACATTCAGTCTCTTCTAGGTCGTCCCGAGAGGCCGAGCCCGGATGCAGACATCTGGATCGCATTCGGCGCACCGCCGAGCGGGGTCGAGGCTCAGCACCTCTTTGGAGAGACGCTCATACCCGTCGCCGCGCCCGCGATTGCCGACAGGATAGGCTCGATCTCGGACGCGCTCCGCCACCCGTTGATCGAGGCGACGCGGCACGAGGCCAATTGGATGCATGTGCTGGGGAAGGATGTCGATCTGACGGCAGTGCCGCGCCTTCGCGTCGACACAACGCTTCTGGCGCTGGAGATTGCGGCCTCCGGTGGTGGCATCGCCCTGGCCCGTGCGCCTGCCAGCGACGTGCTGGTCGCTCGCCTCGGTCTGAAGCCTTGCCTGCCCGACTGCGAAACCGCGGGTGTCGAGGCCTACCACATCCTCTCCCCGGCCGGCGGGCCGCGCCGGGCCGAGGCTCTGGCCTTCCAAGACTGGATCCTCGCGGAGGCCGCCACCTTGCCCCAAGCACCAGCGCCGAACCAAGCTTCGGCGAGGGCGCCACTGTCATCTCAGGCGGACTGAGGGCCACGCTCTCTGAGCATCGGCCGACGGATCTCTCCCGCGCAACACATCCTCTTGGTCGATGGGCCGCTGAGGCGGTCCTCGTGAGTGTCACGCCGGGGCAGACCTCCAAAGCGCGCGCACAGAAGTCCGTCTGTGTGCGGCGCCTCGGCAGCACAGTACGCTCTCTGACGGACCGTCGGTGCCGCCTGAGCGATCCGACCGTCCGGCGGCTCTGCCCTGAGCCAACCCCCGGGCCGGCCTCAGACTTGGCCCGCCTTCGGCCGTGATTGGCACCCGATCAGGCTGCGGATTGTCTGGGTGGCTGTAGGGTCTGCCGATGGCGGTGGGCCCCGCCAAACAGGCTCGCTGCCCGGCTGCTGTTGTGAAGCAAACGCTGTGTCCAAGAAAGCCGATCTTATGACATCGGGACACCCTCCGCTCCGCTTTGCGGCGCGGAAGATGGCGGAGTCAGTTGCGGCTCTCGATGGGGGCCGAGGACGCGGCCCAGGGTGCCATGGCCGAGACACGCGTCATCGAAAACGCATGGGAGCCCGGCCCATCCATAGGGACTTCGCAGAGACAGCCGTCGGGACACTCGCCCCAAAGGCGGTTTATTGGCCGAGCGGACATGCACGGGTCCAGCGACGCGCAGATTACAGGAACGCACTATACACCTGTTTTTGTTTAGTGTTCTGTCCCAGCGTTCCGCGATGGGGCGTGATGTGTGTGAACGCCCACTCCTCCATGCAGCGTGGTTTGCGAACCATAAGTTCTTCGGACCCACCGCCGGGATAAGGACTGTCGGACCGCGCACGTGGAGTGTGTTCAACGCGCCAAGGACAGCGCGCGTCGTGGCTCTCGGACACGTGTTTCGGCGAGCGCTGATATAACGGATCGTTAATCTTTCTGCTTCACCAAACAGGGACCGATAAGGGCAGGTTGGTTCAATGCAAACGATTAGGGTTCCACTGGCCGCGGATATGAACGGTGCCGCGGTTCCTCAGCACGCATACCGCAATTGCCTGCTGATCGACGATTCCCGCTTCGACCGTCAGATCGTGACGCGCCTGGCGCAGCGCAGCGGGCTGGAGCTCAACTTTCTCGAAACGTCCAACCTGCAAACCGCGCGCGCCATTCTGCAAACCGAGGTCGTCGATCTTGTGATCGTCGACTACCACCTCCCCGATGGCAGCGGGCTGGAGCTTGCGCGCGAGGTGTTTGCCGGCCAACTCGGGATCTGCACGCCGTTGATCCTGATGTCCGGTCGGGGCTCGGAGACGATTGTGGCCGAGGCCTTCGACAGTGGCTGCATGGCCTACCTGAAGAAAGATGACCTGACGGGCGCTGAACTTCGCGAGGCGGTGGAGCGAACCTTCGCCAATTTTGCCGCAGGACGCACGCTCAGCATGCGCTCGGCGCAGAAACAGCACAACCCGAACTCCCTCGACACAGACCCGTCAAGCAAGGAGCGGGCGCGCCTGGCGCCCCTGATCAGCCGGATGCGTCGCCAGCTGAAGGGTCTCAAGACCGATCTTCATCTCGGGGACACCAACGCCGCGATGGCGCAGGCCCTGATGCTGGAGGAGGCGCTCGAGGCCATCCACGACATCAGCGCGCTTCTGACACAGAGCAAGTCGTGACGGCCGCCCAGCGGCGGGAGGCCGAGGAGGCCCGCGCACTCGCACCGGTGCTGCGCGCGCCCCGCGCTGGGGCGGAGACCCGCGCTCTGCGGCGTGCCCTCCACGACCTGCTGTCGCCCCTGCGCTCAGTGAAGTCGCTGCCCGACTGGGTCCGCGACGATTTGGAGGAGGCGGGGATCACGGTTCCCCCCGAGGTGCAAAACACCCTCGATACCATCGTCGCACAGGCTCGACGGTCGGAGCGGATGACACGCGACTTTTTCGTCTACCAGCTTCTGGCCGAGCACCGCCTCGATATCACCCGGGTCGATCTCTCCGAATGCATCGGTCGCGCGGCGGAAACGCTCGGGCTGGACGCGAGTGCACTGGATCTCGATGGCACCGCGTGCGAGCTTCGGACCGACCAAGCGCTTGTCGATCACATCCTGTCGGTGTTGCTCGACAACGCGCGCAAGCATCACCCAAATCCCCCAGCACGGATCCAGTGCCGGATCGACGCGGGCGACGCGGCCGCTGCGGTGACTGTCATGGACGACGGGCGGGGCATTCCGACCGCCTCGGTTGCCCGAATGTTCGAACCCTTTGAGATGCTCCAATCCCGCGACATTGTTGAAGGATCGGGCCTCGGCCTCGCGCGGCTGATGCGCGCGGCGGACCTCCTCGGGGCAACGGTTGAGACCGGCACCGGGCTTGCCGGCAGGGGCCTGTCGGTCCGTGTGACATTTCCGGAATTGGGGGACGGATCCTGACGTTGCGGCGGCTTGCGTGGCGACAGGATCGCACCAGCCGCGCGCGCAGCGTTTCACCATGGTCAGCCCGTCGCCCCGCGTGTATGCAACGCCCATGAAAGTGATCACAAGGACGTCAGATCTCGCGCTGTTTTGCACCGAAGCCGCGGGCCATCCCTACGTCACAGTGGACACTGAGTTCCTGCGAGAGCGCACGTACTACGCTCAGCTTTGCCTGATCCAGCTCGCGCAGCCGGGCGACACGGATGAGGGCGCGGTGCTGGTCGATGTGCTCGCCGAAGACCTCGACCTCGCGCCGCTCTACGAGCTCTTTCGCGACACGTCGACGGTGAAGGTGTTTCACGCCGCCCGGCAGGACCTTGAGATCTTTTGCGTCGATGGCGGTGTGATCCCCGAGCCCCTGTTTGACACTCAAATCGCGGCGATGGTGTGCGGCTATGGTGAGCAGGTCGGCTATGAGACCCTGGTCCGCGCGATCTGCAAACAGGGTCTCGACAAGTCGTCGCGCTTCACCGACTGGAGCCGGCGCCCTCTCAGCGACAAACAGATGCGCTACGCCCTCGGCGACGTCACCCATCTCCGGCAGATCTACGAAGCGCTCGCGGCCGAACTTGCGAGCTCCGGCAGGGCGGATTGGGTGTCGGAGGAGATGGCGATCCTCAGCGATCCCGCCACCTATGAAATCAGGCCGGAGGAGGCCTGGCGCAGGGTCAAGACGCGGAGCCAAGCGCCGCGGTTCCTCGCAGTCGTGCGTGAGCTCGCGCGCTACCGGGAGGAGGAGGCGCAGCGGCGCAATCAACCGCGTGGGCGGATCTTCAAGGATGATGTGATCACCGAGGTCGCAGCGACGCGGCCCCGCACGCTCGACGATCTGGCGAAGTCGCGGCTGTTGACCCGCGAGGCACGGCGCGGTGAGATCGCGGAGGCCATTTTGGCGTCGGTCGCGCGCGCGATGGCCCTCGATGAGGCGGATCTGCCCGCGGTCCAGGCGCAAAAGCGACGCAAGCCGACCTCCGAAAGCCTGCTCGACCTCCTGCGCGTGCTCTTGAAGGCGCGGGCGGAGGAAACGGGCGTCGCGCAACGGTTGATCGCGTCCGCGGCGGATCTCGAGGACCTTGCGGCCGCCGAAAGCGACGATCTGGCAGTGCTCCGGGGTTGGCGCGGGCGCGTCTTTGGGGCGGATGCCATCCGCTTGCGGGAGGGGCGGATCGCGCTCTCGGCGGCAGACAGAACTGTGCGGATCGTCGATCTTGAGCCGGTGGAGCCCGGCTAGCGGCGGAGCACGATCTCGCGGGTTTGCGAGATGACGCGGAACCCCCGGATGTCGTCGAGCCGCGCATCCGACACGAATGTCGCGGCGATAAGGCGGCGTGCGGAGGCGGGTCCAACGGTCCCCGGCGTCGGTGGCGCCAATGCCCGGAGCTGGTAAGTCACGATGCCGTCGGCATCCGGCTGGCCATCCCCCACAGGCAGAAGCGCGGCCCGTCCGTAGCCGAGCGTCGGCGCGGTGGCCTCCACGCGCAAGATCAGTCCGCGGAGTGCCGGTTCGGGCACGACCTCATCGAAACTCGGCAACAGCGCCCGGCGACTGACCTCAGGCGCCGGCTCCGGCACGGGGTCCGGCTCAACCGGCGTGTTGTTCGAGCATCCGAGAAGCACCGCAACTGCGATGCCGAAACTGAAGAGGCGCATACCCCACCCATCGAAGACCCCACTTGAATACGGGAGCTTGATCGCGAAGAAAACCCCGTCTGGACGCGCCACTGGGAAAGGCCTAAAGGGCGAGAGATGCGTGGGAGACGACCGTGGCCAGCACAGCTTTCGAAGAGATCGTAGACACCTTCGACTTCCTCGAAGATTGGGAGGATCGCTACCGCCATGTGATCGAGCTCGGCAAGGAGATGCCGCCGCTTCGCGACGCCGAGAAGACCGCGGCCACCAAAGTCGATGGGTGCGCAAGCCAGGTGTGGCTGGTTCCCGTGCTCGACGGGCAGGGGGCGGACGCGCTGATCTCGTTCCGCGGCGACAGCGACGCGCTGATCGTCAAGGGGTTGATCGCTGTTCTCAGGGCTCTTTATGACGGCCAGTCGGCAGATGAGATCCTCGCGACGGATGCGATTGCCGAGATGGGGCGGATCGGGCTCGATCAACATTTGTCGTCACAGCGCTCCAACGGCCTCCGCGCAATGATCGCACGGGTGCGCGCGATTGCCGAGCAGGCCAAGGGTGCCGCGTGATGGCGTCCCTCGAGGGGCTGCTTGAGGAGCGGGAGTGGCTGCTCGCGGATGGGGCGACCGGGACGAACCTGTTTGATATGGGTCTCGAGGCGGGCGAGGCGCCTGAGCTTTGGAATGTCGACAGGCCAGAGCGTGTGCGCGCTCTCTACGAGTCGGCGATTGGCGCGGGATCGGATCTGTTTCTGACGAACAGCTTCGGGGGCACGGCGGCGCGCCTCCGCCTCCATGCTGCGGAAAACCGAGTGAGGGAGCTGAACGCCGCCGCCGCCCGGATCGCACGGGAGGCTGCGAATGCGGCTGTGCGACCAGTGGTCGTGGCAGGCTCCGTCGGGCCGACGGGGGAGCTTTTGGCGCCTGTCGGCACGCTGACCGAAGCGGAGGCGACGGACCTGTTCTCGGAGCAGATCGAAGGTCTGCTCGAGGGCGGTGCCGATGTGATCTGGGTGGAGACGATCTCCTCGGCGGAGGAGTTTCGCGCCGCCGCCGCCGCGGCCGCCCGCCATGGCGCGCCTTGGTGCGGGACGATGAGCTTTGACACGGCTGGGCGCACGATGATGGGTGTGACCGCGGTCGATATGGTGGGACTTGTCGGAACTCTTCCGCACCCGCCGCTGGCCTTCGGGGCAAACTGCGGGGTGGGCGCGTCGGATCTCTTGCGCACCGTTCTCGGACTTGCCAGCGCCGGCCCGACCCTGCCTCTCATTGCCAAGGGCAATGCTGGGATCCCCAAATTCGTCGAAGGCCATGTGCACTATGACGGCACGCCCGCGCTGATGGGGGATTATGCCGTCCTCGCACGGAGCTGCGGAGCGCGGATCATCGGCGGGTGCTGCGGAACGCGCCCACAGCACTTGGCGGAGATGCGCGCCCGCCTCGCTGCGGCACCGAACGAGGGGCCCCCGACGCTTGACGCCATTGTGGAGGCCCTCGGCGCGTTTTCGTCCGAACAGGACGGCACGGAGCCCGCCACAGCACGGGCGCCACGCGGCCGCCGTCGCCGCGGATAGTCGGGAACGACTGCGACACTGTCGCATGTGAACGTGCGCGACCTGCCCATCGCGTCACCCTCATCTCGTACCCTCTAGCCGGATGAGTGCGCCCATGTCCGACGAAGACGACCTGATCCTCTCAGAGCTCGATGACGAAGAGCTCGTGCCGCAGATGTTTGACGACCTCTATGACGGGCTTCGTGACGAGGTGATTGAGGGCGTGAACATCCTGCTTGATCGCGGGTGGACGCCTTATGACGTTCTGACCAAAGCCCTGGTCGAGGGGATGCGGATTGTCGGCATCGACTTTCGCGATGGGATCCTGTTTGTGCCCGAGGTCCTCAAGGCCGCCGACGCGATGAAAGGTGGCATGGCGATCCTGAAGCCCCTTTTGGCGGAAACCGGCGCACCGCGGCTCGGCAAGATGGTGATCGGCACGGTCAAAGGCGACATCCATGACATCGGCAAGAACCTGGTCTCCATGATGATGGAGGGGGCGGGCTTTGAGGTTGTGGATCTCGGCATCAACAACGCCGTCGAGAAATACCTCGAAGCGCTGGAGCGCGAGACGCCGGACATTCTCGGGATGTCGGCCCTCCTGACGACCACGATGCCCTACATGAAGGTCGTGATCGACACGATGGTCGAGAAGGGGATCCGCGACGATTACATCGTCATGGTCGGCGGCGCGCCCCTCAACGAGGAGTTCGGCCGCGCGATCGGCGCGGACGCCTACTGCCGCGACGCCGCGGTCGCCGTGGAGACCGCCAAGGAGCTGATGGCGCGGCGCCACAACCAGATGGCCGTCATGTGAGATCAGCCGGCGAGCGCTGCACGCTCGCGCATGCGACCGACGCGTTGGCCGAATTGCGCTGCGATCAGAACCAGCCGCGACAACCAGCCGAGCCACCAGGGATGATCCGCCCGGAAGACATCAAGCAAGAGGACGATCCGCGGACTGTCGGAGCGGTTGATCGCCTCATGCATGAAAGTGTCGTCCCAAAGGAGGTCGTCCCCCTCGTGGAGATGGTAGGTTTTCCCGTCGATCGTCAGCTCCGCCGCCGTGCCGCCATCCTCGAGTTCCTTGACCAGATAGGCCAGGTGGTAGCGCCAGACGCCCCGAAACGGCCCCTTGTGCGGGCGCAGGTGCTTGCCCGCCGGGAACACCGAGATCGCAGCCGAGACGACCTCCGGATGGCGGACAAGGAAGTCCTGCATCTTCGGCATCCGCGCCTGGTTCTCAGGGTAGTCGTAGCCGTAGGCGCGCAACGTCACCATTTGCCACGGGATCTGGTCGTGGTCGAAAAAAGTGCGCTGGTGCGGCATGATTTCGTGGTTGGCCGGCAGCGGCCGGCCGGTCGAGGTCTCGACCGCTTCCGCTTGAAACGAGCTGAACTGAGCCCGCAGCTCCGAGGCGCCGGGAAAGTGCGGCTCAACCTCCACCACGGCCGGCGTCCGGAACGCCCAATTGTAGGGTCGGCGGATCACTTCTCGCCAAAAGCGGTAGTGCCAGGGGCCCCAGCGGAGAATGCGTTGCACAAGGGTTCGGCGTTTCTTTGGGCTCATGCCCCGATCCCCTATCCGAGGGCGCCGCGCCCGAAAAGGGGGCAGGTGTGATCGAGCGGGTGGTGTTGATTGCATGCGGCGCGCTGGCGCGCGAGATTCGCGCGATCACCGCGCTCCACGGCTGGCAGCACATGGAGCTCCGCTGTTTGCCCGCGGACCTCCATCTCCATCCGGAGCGGATCCCGGACGCCGTTGAGGCGGCGGTCCACGCGGCGCGGCCTGCGCGCGTCTTCGTGGTCTACGCCGATTGCGGGACCGGCGGACGTCTCGCGGACCGGTGCCGGGCGCTCGGGGTCGACATGGTTCCCGGGCCCCATTGCTACGCGTTCTTCGATGGTGTTGAGGACTTCGAGGCGCGCCAGCAGACCGAGTTTCGGGCGTTCTTCCTGACGGACTTCCTCGCCCGTCAGTTCGATGCGTTTGTCTGGCGCCCGATGGGCCTCGACCGGTTTCCAGAGCTGCGCGACGTGTACTTCGCGCATTACGACCGCCTGATCTATCTTGCGCAGACCGACGATCCTGAGCTTGAGGCGCGCGCCCGTGAGGCCGCTTTGCGCCTCAAGCTGCCGTTCGAGCGGCGGATGACCGGGTACGGAGACTTGGTTCCCGCCCTGGCCGCCGCCGCTTCGGCTCAGTCTACGCTGAAGTGACCGACATCCGGGCTGGCGCTCTTCAACCGGACATAGCCGAGAACCCGGTTCTCGCGCTTCGGGTCGAGAACGAGCAGCTCGCCTTCGTAGACGTGGAACTCCGTCAGCTCATCGATGTTGGTAAAATGGCTGATCAAAAGCAGCGGACCGTCATGGCCCTCACCGGTCCAGGTTGAGATCATCTCGCGCATCGCCGTCACAGTCGGTGCACCCTGCAGTGACAGAAGCAGGTTGAGATCGGCAGACGTCTCAATCGACAGGTCCTCGACATAGTCCGGGTTCACAAGCCGCATGCCGTCGAGGAAAGCACTGAGTGTCTGCTGGTTCCGACACCACTCGCTCACCACGATTTTGCCCGGGCGAACATCGTTGGCGGCGAGCAGGATCCCGAAATTCTCCATGTCCTGCTTGCCGGTGTCGGTCATGATGCGCTGGTTGTCGCAGTCGGTTGGCGACACATCGACGATGTCGCGCTTGGACCAATCGGTCGGCCCGTGGCGCATCAAGAACACGATGTCATCTCGGTTCAGCAGGTCGTCGGCCATTTGCCAGGGCTCAAACCGCACGGTGTCCCGTTCTGTCTTTGCGTCGGCTTCGGTTTCCATCGTGACGATCATCTCGCCCATATGGGTTGACACCTGATCGATGCGTCCTTCGGTCTTGCCTTGGGCCAACACAGAGCCCGCGACACAGACGGCCGCCACTGTGGTCGCCAGAATGTCTAATTTGGTCATACGTCGCTCCTCAGCGTGCGCGCGGAGACCCCGCGTGCCTCAAATATATGTCACGCAGACGGGAGCTACAGGTACTCGGCCCTCACAAGTCCGTATTTGGCCATCTTTTCGTTCAGTGTGCGTCTTGGCAAGGCAAGCTCGGCCATGACCGACGAGACTGCACCCCGGTTCCGGCGAAGTGCGCTGTCGATCAGCATCTTCTCGAAGGCCTCCACATGCTCGCGGAGGGGTTTTTCCGCGGTGACCGTGGGCAGCGTCGGCCCGGGCTCCTGATCGGAGAGGAGGTTCGCGATGCCCTCTTCGCCGCGGCGCTTTTGGAGGACCGCCCGCTCAGCCACGTTCATCAGCTGTCGGATGTTGCCCGGCCAGCGTGACTGGATCAGCTGCGCGGCCTCCTCGGCGGTGACCTCCGGTGGCTCGCAGCCGTAATCCTCCGCAAAGCGGGAGCAGAAGCGGTTGAAGAGCATCAGGATGTCTTCGCCCCGCTCCCGCAGGGGGGGCGTTTTGACCTGGAGGGCGGCCAGCCGGAAGAAAAGGTCCTCGCGAAACCCGTCGGGCGTGTGGTTCACGCTTGTGATCTGGGTGGAGATCGCGATCACGCGGACATTGCGCGGCGCCAACGACGTGTCGGCGACCGCCTCACGGTCGAGCTCAGTCGCGAGGCGGGCCTGAAGCGTCTCTGGCAGCGCTTCCACGTTTTCGAGGCTCAACGTTCCGCCATGGGCCCGCTCAATGGCGGGCGGCAGAGTGGGATCGGTCGCCGGGCCGAAGAGCTGCTCGGAGAGCGCCTCCTCGTCGAGCGAGGCGCAATTCATATGCACAAACGCCTTACCCTTTCGCGGACCGCAGGCGTGCAGCGCGTGTGCAATGAGGTTCTTGCCGGTTCCCGTCTCGCCGGAGATCAGCACATGCGCGTCCGCTTGAGCGATGTCGAGGATCGTCTCCCGGAGTTTTTCGATCACCTGGCTGGTGCCGGCAAGTCGGCGGAGCAGGAGGGTCCCGTCCGAGAGCTCTCGGCGGAGGTTCCGGTTGTCGAGCGCCAGGCGGCGCTGCGTCGCTGCGCGCTTGACAAGGTCGGCCAACCGCTCGGGATCGAAAGGTTTCTCGATAAAGTCATAGGCGCCAAGCCGCATCGCATCGACGGCAAGCGCCACATCGCCATGCCCTGTGATCAGGATCACAGGCAGACCCGGATCGACCGAGTGCAGACGCCGCAACAGCGCCATCCCGTCCATCCCGGGCATTCTGATATCCGAGACGATCACGCCGGGGTAGTCGGCGTTGAGATCCTTCAGGAGCGCCTCAGCGCCGCCAAAGGCCTCAGCATCACACCCTGACAGGTTGAGCCATTGTGCGATCGACCCGCGCATATCCGCTTCGTCGTCCACGATGGCCACGCGGATCTTGTCCGACATGCCGCTTACTCCGCTGCTTTGAAGACCGTTTCTTCGGCGCGTGGCAACTGCAACTCGAACGCAGCGCCGCGCGGTTGGGCATTGCGTGCCGTCAGTTGACCGCCGAGCTCGTTTGCAATCCCGGCTGAGATCGCAAGGCCGAGCCCGACGCCTTCGCCGGGTTTCTTGGTGGTGTAGAAGGGTTCGAATAGGGCCTCGGTGTCGCCGATGCCGATGCCGTTGTCGCGCACAGTCAGCGTGACGTGGCGTCCCGCCGTCAGAAGAAGCTCGATCTTCGGGTCGGGCGTATCCTCCACCGCGTCGACGGCGTTGCGCAACAAGTTCACGATCACCTGGTCGAGGCGCACGGGATCGGCGCGCACCGGCACGGGCTCCGGCGGCAGGATCTTCACGACCTCGATCCGGCTCCCCTTGAGCTGCGGCGCCATCATCGTGATCGAGCCGTCGACCGCGTCGCGCATGTCCACAATCCGGTCATCCGTCGTGCCTTTCCGAGCGAAGGACTTGAGCTGTCGGGTGATCGTGCCCATCCGCTCGATCAGATCGTCGATCCGGTGAAAGCTGGCGAGCGCCTCCTCCGAGCGACCACGACGCAAGAGGAGGCGCGCCCCTGCGAGGTAAGTCCGCATCGCCGCGAGGGGTTGGTTCAGCTCGTGGCTGACTGCGGCGGACATCTGGCCGAGGGCGGCGAGTTTGGAGGCCTGCTCAAGGCTCTGCTCAGCGGCCGTTAGGCTTTGTTCAACGCGCCGACGCTCCTCAATCTCTTCCGACAGTCGTGTGTTGAGGCGGCGGAGTTGGTGACCCTCCTCGATCATGCGGCGCTGCTGCCGCGACAGCCGCTTGTTCACCAGCCAGAGCCCACCGGCCATCATCAGAGCGAGCGCCATGATTTCGACTGCGAGGATGCCGGCCACGCGGGTCCGGACATCGTCGAGCGTTGAAAAATACGTCAACCGCCAGCCGCGGAAGGTTGTCGGCACTTCGTTGCGGAGGAGCTGTTCATTGGCAAGGAACGCAGTCCGCATGGCCTCCTCACCCCCGCCCGGTGGCTCCAGCACTCGCTGCCAGAGCGAAGGCTGCGGAGCCTCGGCGATGATCCCTGAGAGCGTGCGCCGCCGCCAAAGGGGATTTGAGGCCAGAACCACCCGGTCCTCACCATCGGTCACGGCCACGATCGACGCGCGCTGGCGCCAGCTCTCCTCCAGTCGGGCCAGCTCGAGATGAACCACGACAATGCCAAGCGTATCTTCGCCGTCCTCGATCTTGCGGCTGTACTGGAACGTGAGACGGCCCGACCCCTCGTCGAGGTCCGAGACCGTGAAGACCGTGCCCGGATCGCGGCGCGCATTTATGAAGTAGGGCTTTTCGGAGAGATCCATGCCGATGTCGCGCCGCTCGGAGGAGGCGACGACGCGCCCCTCGCCATCGAGGAGGTCGATCTCGGCCGCGTTGATCTCGTCCTTGAACTCCATCAGGCGGGTCGAGGTGTCCTGGTAATCGTTGGACCGGAGATCC
>JBCDHQ010000076.1:0-15421 GCA_038749815.1 Pseudomonadota bacterium
GACCCGAAGAGCCGGGCGGTGCCGGTGAGATCGGCGATCAGACCGTCATCCCCGTCCTCGGCAACCCAAGGCGAGACGCGTCCCATCCAACGACGGAGGGCCGTCAGCACTTCGCCCTGACGGGCGGGATCGGCGGGGCGTGTGACGAGGTCGGGGCAAATCGCGCGCGCATCCGTGAGGCCGAGCCCGGGCGTCAGGCCCGCCGCGTCCGCTCCATGCGTGCCTGCAATGAGGACTTGGCGGCCTTGCCGATCCGCCACAATCGCCGTGGGCAGGCCGGCGAGCACGGGTTCGCGCCGCACCGCGATGTCGAGCGCGAAACGGGGAAACCAGACGGACAGGATGCGGCGCGCGGGCATTGGCGGATGTTCTCCCTCCGTTCACAGGTAGGGTATGCTGCCGGTGAGGTCGAGTCGTCCGAGAGCGGAGGAGCGTGCGCCGGTGTGCGCAGGTGGGCACGCATCCGGCGCGGCGTCGCGCCCGGGCTCCACCTGGTTGGTGTCTGCACAAACGGGACCGCTTTGGCACCGAGCTCAGGACGCGGCGCCTGCTTGTCTCACGGAGGTGCGGGACGGGCCATGACCCTGCAGGGCTCGATGAGGCCGGGATCGCGCCGTCCGGCCCGCGGAAGCCTTCATTCGTCCGCGAGATCCTCTTCGACCAACTGCACCAACCCGCGTTTCGCCAGCTCCTGGATTTGCCGCACGAGATCCTGCTGGGCTGCTTCGCCATCGCGTCCGGAGAGTTCCGGCATGCTCTCGATGTCCTCCCGCAGCCGTTCGGAGAGGCGCTTCGAGATGTTGCTGAGAATGAACTCCGTCGACGGGTTGCCACCTTGCGCGCCAAACTTGAGCGCCTGGAGGAGCAGCGGCTCGTCGATTTCCTTGATGAGGACCGAGACGTCGCGCGCCTCCACCCGCGAACGAATGTCCGAGAAGGTGAACATCGTTCGGATGACCTCTTGCGCCAGCGAGGGCTTTTGATCCTCGAGCTGGGCGAGAAACTTGTCGCGCGTGTCGGAGGTGAGGTTGTTCATGAGGCCGGCGATGACCTCGGCCGGCTTGCGGGAGCGCTTGGTTTTCTGGATTGCCGACAGGAAATCCCGGGTGATGACCCGTTCCACCATTTCAGCGACGTCCTGATCGATCGAGGGCACGCGGGACAGGCGAAAGACCACTTGCTGGGCAAACTCCGGATCCAGCCGCTCAATGACGCCCGCGGCCTTGTCGGAGCGCAGCTCGAGCAGGATGACAGAGGCCGTTTGCGGGTGTTCCGCACCAATGAACCCAGCAAGCTGAACGTTTGTGCATTCGTTCAGTTTTTTCCAGGCGGCGCGTGCGTCGCCGCCCTCGACATCGAACATGATCTTCTCGATCGCATTCTCGTCGAGGACTTGAGACAGCAACCGGCGCGCCGTGTCAAAGCCACCGCGCACCTCGTCTTCGGTGCCGATCGAGAGCAGAAACTCGGCGATCACCGCGTCGAGCACGTCTTCCGAAATGCGATCAAGTTGACTGATGGCGAGCGCGGTGCGGGTGAGCGCGTTCTCATCGAGGCCACGCAGAAAGTCCGCAGCCATCTCAGGTCCGATCGCCGTGAGGATGATCGCGGCCTTGTCGATGTCGTCGATCTTGACCTCGCTCTCGGCGAGCACTTTTCGCGCGGCGTCCCATGGTGTGGCAAGATCTGTCGCGCCGAACACATTGGGGAGTTTTGCGGGTTCTTCGCTCATGTCCCATAGCTCCTGACCATTGCGCCGGCGAGCAAGGTCCAGCCGTCGGCCAGCACAAAGAAGGCAAGCTTGAAGGGCAATGCCACAACCGCCGGTGGGACCATCATCATGCCCATCGACATCAAGATGGCCGCGATCACGAGATCGATCACGAGGAACGGCAGAAACACAAGAAAGCCGACCTCGAACCCGCGCTGGATTTCAGAGAGGAGGAATGACGGAACGAGGATCGAGGTCGGGATCGGCGCGCCTTCGATCGGCGGTGTCGGGGCCAAATCAATCATGGTCGCCAGCGTGTCGGGATCGATGCGGCCCGCCATAAACACGCGGAACGGGGTGAATGTGGCTGGAAACGCGTCCTCAGGCGTCATCTGACCGTCGAGGAGTGGCCGGACCCCGGCCTCCCACGCCTCGCGAAAGACCGGCTCCATGACGAAGTAGGTCAGGAAAAGGGCCAGGCTCACGATCATCATGTTCGGCGGCGCCTGTTGGACGCCGATCGCCTGGCGCAAGATCGACAGCACGGTCACCATGAACGGAAAGCACGTGATCATGATCGCGAGCCCGGGCGCGAGGCTGAGGAGGGTCAACAGCAGGAAGATCTGGATGGTGCGCAGCGTCAGCGTGCTCTCTCCGCCGAAGTCGATCGACACGCCCTGCGCGAGAGCGCTGGGGGCAAATGCGATGAGGGCGATGAGGAGGACGGCGCGGCGCATCGGCGAAGATCAGACCCCGCTTGAGAGATCGGCGACCTCCGTCAAGCGGACGCCGAGCTGGCCGGAGCCGTCGTCGAGCTCCTGCAGCTCACCCCGGGCGATCAGGCGGTCACCGATATAGAGTTCGACAGGGTCATCGATCTTCGAGTTCAGGGTCAGGACTGAATCGCGGCGCAGCTGCACAAGTTCGCTTACGAGCGGGGTCGCTTTGCCGACCGAGATCATCACATCAATCGGAACGCCCATGAAGGCGCTCTCGCGACGCCCGCGCCCCAACATGTCGTCACGCTCCGACGGGGTGGGCGGCAGCGTCTCGGCAATCGGGGTCAAGTCAGAGCTGTCGGCGTCATCCTGCATGGGGAACGGTCTCCGTCTCTTTCTGGGGGCGGTCGTCGCGGAAGGAGGCAATTGCTGCGGTCATGTCGTCGAGGCAGCGCGTGAAGTCGATTTCGTCAAACCCGTCTGACCAATAGAGCCGCGCCTCAAGAGGCGTGAGGCCCGCATCCGGCACCACGTCATAGCGGTCTGAGAACTGTGCAAGGGCCTGCGCGACCCCGTCGGAGAGTTCCGGGGCGCAGTGAACCCTGGGGCGCGCGTCGGGCCGCGCGCGGAGTGCCGTCTCCAGGCGTTCCGAGAGTGCTGCGGCGAGGCCCGCATCCGCAAGCGTCGGCGCGAGCGTGCGGGTCATTTCCTCCACGAGCGGCAGAAGGGACAGAAGCACTTCGCGTTCCGCCACCGCCTGGGTCAGTTGTGCATCGCGGAGCGCCTCAATGAACTGGGCGCGCAACTGGTCCTGGGCGTCGGCATGCTCGCGCGCGGAGGCCTCAGCACCCTGTGCAAAACCTTTGGCATGCCCCTCGCGGTAGGCCTCCGCGATCCGGCGGGCGAGCTCGCGCTGACGGTCCTCGGCCGTTTGCTGGCCCGGGGTGAACACCTCGAACTTGACGTTCGCCATCACGCGGTCTCCTTGTCGTGGCCGTCAATCCAGCTCCGCAGGACCACTGCGGATTCCTCGGCCCGCTCGCTGATGACGTTGCGCAGATTGCGGATTTTGTTGCGGTCCGCATTTTCGAGCTCATTCGAGCTCTCCGCTTCGAAGTCGGCTTCGATCGGCACGGAGCTGTCGAGGATCTCGATCCCGTCGCCGTCCGGTGCCGGAAGCGCCGCCGGCTGGGTGAGGATCGGACGGATCACGAAGAGGCCGAGGATCAGCGCCACCAGACCGAGGATCGCCGTCTGAATGAGCTGCATCGTGGCGCCGGTGAGGCCGACCCCGCCGTCCGCTGCGAGTGTGCCGGCCTCCGCCGGGGCTTCGAACTCAAGGCTCTCGATGGTCACCACATCGCCGCGTGCTGGATCAAAGCCAATGGCGCTCTCGACCAAATTCCGAAGGGACGTGAGTTCTTCCTCCGGTCGGGGTGCCCAGCTCCGCGAACCGTCGGCCGCCTCCGTGACAATACCGTCGACAATGACCGCAACCGAGACCTTGCGGACCTGGCCTGGCTGGATCACGCGCTCCCGCCGCGTCTCGGACACTTCGAAATTCAACCGCTCCCGCAGCTCGTTGGCGGTTCGATTGTTGCCGCCGGCGCCGCCTTCAACATCTCCGTCGGGCAAATTGCTCGCCACGGTGACGCCACCCGGGCCCTGACCCTGGGCGTTTTCGGATCGCTCCTCAGTGTCGGAGGAGACGGTAACGCGGCTTGTCGGATCGACGATGCGCTCCGTTATGGTCTGGCTGTCCATGTCGGTGTCGAGATGGACCTCAACCACGGCCTTACCAGCGCCGACCCGGGCCGCGAGCAGGCGCTCGATGTTCGAGCGCATGCTCTCGGCGCGCGCTTGCGTCGCGTCATGCGCTGCTGCCACCGTATTTTGTGTGTCGCCACCGGCGATCACAACACCGGAACTGCCATCGATCACCGTGACGCGCGTCGGCGCCAGACCGGTCACCGCGCCGGCGACCATGAACTGTACGGCCTGCGCCTGCGCTGCGCTGAGGCTGCCCCGCTGCGTGGTGACGGTCACCGAGGCCGACGGCTCCACCGAACGGGCAAATGGCGTGCCCTGATCGTGCGCGATGTGAACACGCGCCGCCCGGATCTCAGGTGAGACGAGAATCGTCCGAGCAAGCTCCCCCTCCTTTGCCCGCCAGTAGGCTGCATCGAACATCTGGCTGGTCGTGCCGAAGCCAGACAGCGTGTCGAGGATCTCGTATCCCGCGCCAGAGGCGGAGGGCAGACCTTGACCGGCAAGCGTTAGGCGTGTGGCATCCCGCTCTGCCTCAGGCACGTAGATCGCGTTTCCGCGCACCTCATAGGGGATCTGATCCGCCTCGAGCTGGGCCACGACCTCACCCGCAGTGGTGGAATCGAGCCCACCATATAGAAGCGCCATGCTTGGCTGAATTGCCAGGCGGGCAATGCCAACCATGGCCAGAACGGCAGCAACGGCTGCCAAAAGAACCACGAGCTTGCGGCGGCCTTCAAGGCCCTCCCAAGTGGTAAGGAGCTGTGACACGGCAACCCTCATATCCCGGACCGCACCCTTCTGGGCCGGCTGTCAGGTCGTAGAAATGGGCCACCAGATTTAAGAATTGGTTAGCCCTGCCGTGGTTCAAACGACCCAAGGAAAGAATTTTCGAGGCATGTCGCTCAATGGCAGAGACAACGGATGCCGGCGCAGAAGTGTCGGAGGAGCCGCCGAAATCCTCGCTGAAGGGTCTCCTGCTCGCCGCCGTTGGCGCGCTGATTGCAGGCGGGGGGGGATTCGTCGCGAGCTATCTCGGCGTTCTCGATCCCAGCGCGGTCGTCGGCGGCGGCGAAGCGAAGATGGAGAGCGCGGAGAAGGTCGTCTTTGTGCCGATGGAGGCGCTTGTTGTGTCGCTCGGCCCCCGCGCTGACGCCCGGACGCTCAAGTTCACCGCACAGCTCGAAGTCGAACCACCATCGGTTGAGGTCGTGACCGAGATGTTGCCTCGGATCCGGGATGTGCTGAACACCTATCTCAGGGCCGTCGAAGAGGCTGAACTGCAGGATCCCGCAGCCTTGCCGATTCTGCGGGCTCAGATGCTTCGGCGCATCCAGATCGTCCTCGGCGACGGGCATGTCCGGGATCTTCTGATCATGGAATTCATCCTTAGCTGAGGGGGCAGGTCTCATGGAACTCATTGCAGACGGGCTGCTGATTGCAGCCGCAGCGACGGCGGCGCTCTACTGTTGGGTCCTCTCCCGGCGGCTGAACGCATTGAAGAGCCTCGACAGCGGGCTCGGGGGCGCCATCGCGTCGCTCTCTCGCCAAGTTGACGAAACCCGGGCCTCTTTGTCAGAGGTCAAAACGGCCTCGCGCGAGCAGTCCCGCGACTTGCGCGACTTAACCGATCGGGCGGAAGTGGCGACACAAAAACTGGAGGCAGCGCTTGCGGTTGCTGAGACGCGAGAGACGTCGGCCGACATTCATGACCTTAAGAGCTCTGCTTCGCCGGAACGTCCTCGCATGCGATCCCCGGCCAGGGCGGGGACCGCTGCCGAGGCGGTCAGGGCTTGGGCGGGCTCGAACCCGTCGGGTCGGCTGCGGGACAAACTGACTGCAAGTCTTGAGGAGGGCACCTCGCCACTGGACAGTGACGGGACCGACGCGGCCCGACGTCCATCTAAACAGGCGAATGACCGGCCCATTGGCAACACATCCGAAATGCCCCTTGAGGCGACACAGCCGTCGGCCGCGACGCTGCCCTCGATCCAAAGAGACCCCGAGCCCAACCGGGACACAGGTCGTGACGAGGCGCGATCAGCCTTGATCGCCCGTCTTCGGAGCGTCGCCGCCGGAGCGTCGCAATGACCGGGAAACAGAGGCTTGCTCGACCGCGGAGAAGCAAGGCGCTCCTTCTTCTTGCGGCCTGTTTCCTGCTGTCCGGTGCCCTGCGCCTCGGCGTCACGGGCCCCGCTGTTGCACAGCAAATCGGAGACCGGTTGCCCGAGCAAGCGGCGAGCTTTGAGGAAGACGCGCTTCTTGCGGCCATTCAGGAACGCGCACAGCAGCTTGATCAGAGGGAGCGCCGCATTGCGGAACGACAAGCCCTCCTCGACATCGCCGAGCAGGAGTTCGAGCGCCGAAAAGGCGAACTGATCGCCGCGGAGGGCGCGCTCGCGGAAACCCTATCGATCGCTGACAAGGCAGCGGAAAATGACATTCAGCGTCTGACGGCCGTCTACCAGAACATGAAGGCAAAGGACGCGGCCGTGATCTTCGATTCGATGGATCCCGTGTTCGCCGCCGGCTTTTTGATCCGGATGGCCCCGGAAGCGGCTGCGGATGTGCTGTCCGCCATGACGACAGAGACGGCCTACACCGTCAGCGTCATCATGGCCTCCCGAAATGTCGGCGCCCCGACCGAATGACGCTGCAGCCATGCGCTTGAGGGAATCTTAAGGGTGCGCGCGTTAAACAAAAGCGTCGGTGCGCTGTGGGAGGGATGAGGTGCCATGCTAGGATTTCTCGGGATCGGGATTGTCTTTGTGATGGTCTTCGGGGGCTACCTGTTGGCGGGTGGTAAACTCGGCATCATCATCAAAGCATTGCCCTTTGAGATGATCATGATCGGCGGCGCTGCTGTTGGTGCATTTGTCATTTCGAACGACACCCATGGCCTCAAGCAAACCGCCAAAGACATCGGTAAGGTGTTTTCCGGGCCGCAGTGGAAGCCGCAGGATTACCAAGATCTCCTGGTCCTCCTCTTCCGTCTGATCCGGGTGGCGCGCCAGAACCCGCTCGAGCTCGAGGGCCACATCGAAACCCCGCATGAGAGTGACATCTTCTCGGAGTTTCCACGTATTCTTGCGGACCACGAGGCGATCGACATCATTTGCGACACGATGCGCTCTGCCTCGATGAACTACGACGATCCGCACCAGGTGGAAGAGCTGCTCGACAAGCGGATGGAGGCCCACTACCACCACGCGCAGCATTCAAGCCACGCCCTCCAGAATGTCGCCGACGGCCTTCCTGCGCTCGGCATCGTCGCAGCCGTTCTCGGTGTGATCAAAACCATGGCGTCGATTGATCAACCGCCCGAGGTCCTCGGCAAGATGATCGGCGGCGCCCTTGTTGGAACCTTTCTCGGCGTCTTTCTCGCCTACGGTCTTGTCGGACCGTTTGCAAACCGTGTGGCGGGTGTCGTCGATGAAGACCAAAAGTTCTACAAGCTGATCCGCGAGGTTTTGGTCGCAAACCTCCACAAACATCCGCCCAACATTTGCGTGGAGGTGGGGCGCCAAAACACCCCCCACGATCGCAGGCCGAGTTTCAATGATCTGGAGGAGGCCCTGCGAAGCGGCCGCAAGGAAGCCGCATGACGGTTCGCCTGCTCTTGATGATGTGGATCCTCGCGGTGGCCCCGGCCACCGCGCAGGAGCTTTTGGTGCGCTCCGCGGAACATCCGGACTACTCGCGCCTCCTGGTCACGGTGCCGTCCGGTGTGGACTGGGCCGTGTCGCAAGACGGACGCGCCACGACCGTCACGTTTCCGGGACTGCGCCAGGGCTTTCGCTTGGAGAGTATTTTTGACCGGATGCCGCGAACACGCATTGTCTCGGTCGACGGGCGGATTGGCGCACTCGGCTCCACCCTCGAGCTGACATTGGCCTGCAGCTGCGATGTTGCAGTCAGCCGTGTCGGCAGCCGCTTCGTGGCCGTCGATGTGCGACGCGCTTCCGGGGCGCCGGGCGATCCGGTTGCCCGGCGTGTCCTCAACCCGCCCAGCGCGCGGGCAGCAGACATCACGGATGCAGCGACAGTCGGTCCGGTTCTTCTGCAGCCCGCCCCCCCGCCGCAAACCGATCCACTGGATGCACTCCTGTCTTTGCCTGAGGAGCGCAGCGAGGGTGCCCCGGTATCAACACCGGACCGGCTTGCCTCCGAACTTGGTCGAACGCTGCTCCGCGATCTCGAAGCGGCAGAGGCTGAAGGACTGATCGATGTCACGGACACGGATCGCCTTGTCGAGCTGCAAGACGCCATCGAGGCGAGTGCCGCCCGCGACATCGACGGTCCGCCGGGTTCTGCCGGTGGCACCTCGACGGTTGAAACCGAGATCGAACCAGACAATGCCCCGGAGCCCGAGGCGATGCCGGATATTGCGGTGCCGCCGCCTCCTACACCAGATATGGCGTCCGGGGCGCCGATGCCCGAGGACCCCGCCACCCTCTCGCGTCGCCAAATCACCACTCGCCTTCCGCTCATCGAGCCTCCACGCCGCCCCTCTGAGGGCGAGGTGGCGGATACATGCCCCGAAAACGACATGCTCAACATGCGGTTTTGGGCGTCTGACACACCGATTGTGGATCAGATCGCGCATCTGCGCCGCGGACTGGTCGCTGATCACGGTGGCATAGACGCCAAGCGCCTCCAAGAGCTTGCGCAGTTCTACATTTTCATCGGCTTCGGGCGCGAGGCGGAGCTCTTGCTCACGCACGCTCCAGGTGACGAGCGGTTTCACCGACTTCTCACAGACCTGGCCCGGGTGGTGGAGGGTCGACCTGTCCATGAGGATTCGGCCATGCATGAGATGGAGGGATGCGACGGCCGCGTCGCTCTCTGGCGGGCCGCTGCTGGATTGGAGGTGCTCGACGCCTCAACGGAACGTGGCGCGCTCCAGATCGACGCGTTCTCAGAACTTCCGCCGTCAGTCCGTCGGATCGCCGGCGCTGAGATTCTTCGTCATGCCGCAGAGGCCGGCGCTGGGGTAGAAGTCGAGGATCTGAAACGCATTCTCGACCGAACACCCGGCACAATGTCGGCATCTGAAGGGTTTGCTCGAGCCAGAATAGCCGTGGAGCTCGGCGACATAGAGGAGAGCCGCGAGATCACCGAGGAGTTTCGCACCGAGCGCGGACCGACACATGTCGATCTCCTGTTACTTGAGGCGGAAGATGTGCTGTCATCTGGCGCACCCGTGACAGAGCGGTTGTTCGCCGACCTCGACATTGAGCGCCGGCTGCGGAGAGGGTCCAGTGAGGGTTTGCGGATCGGCCTGACACTGTCCCGGCTCGACTTTGCAGCCAATCGGCCAGCTGCCGGGTTTGCGCGCATCGAAGAACTGTTGTCCCTCCACCCCGAGGACGGTGCTCGAATTGCCGCCACTGCGCGCGACGGTCTCGACGGCCTGGACCCGAAAGCGATGCCGGGCGTCATCTATGCGGCGCTGGTTTTGGAGAACAGACACCATCTTGGAGCAGACCGGGGAAGTGTCGCACTTAGAACAAAACTCGCAGGCGGCCTGATCGACGAGGGACTGCCGAATGCCGCACGAACGCTTGTTGAGACGCATCCTCTGGTGTTGACACGAGCGGACCGGCTCATCCGAGCGCGAGCGAGACTTGAGAGCGAAGACGCTGCGGGCGCCATTGCGGTCTTGGAAGGGCTGGACGATGAAGAGGCCGCACGGTTGCGGTCTGAGGCCTATTTGCGTCTCGGCACACTTCAGGCGGCATTCGAAGCGCTTGAAGAGCTCGGCCGCCAAGATGCGGACCGGAGCCGAATGGCCCTCCTCACTCAGAATTGGCGCGATGTCTCAACAGAGGCCCTTCCCGACAAATTGCGGCCGCTCGCCGACCGCCTGCAACAACCCGCGCTGCCGCCCCGCGCCGAGACACCCCTGACGCTTGCGGGCCTCGCCTCCCAACTGGAGGAGGCGAGCGCGTTCCGCGAGGCGGTTGAGGAGGCGGGCGTCGCCGTGGACTGAGCGTCGCCGGCGCCCATGGGCATGCACCACGCCAAGATTTCTCTCTTTAAGGGGGAGATCCTGCCTCGCCGGTGAGCGACGCGCTGCGCCCGTAGCCCAAAACGGTTGCATCCTGAGCGCGCCGCGAGCGAATGCCCGAACTTCAGGCTTCCCGGTTGCAGAACTTCGCGGCTATCTTTTGGTGACCGGGTTGGGGGACTGCACATCGCCTTCTTCAATGAAATGTACAAGGGTGAGGCGATCCGCGACACCTACCGCACGCTCGCAGAGTGGGCGGATCGTTTGGGCCCGGGCGATCTCGCAGCCAAGAAAGCCGAGGCGGAAGCGCTCTTTCGCAGGATTGGCATCACGTTCGCCGTTTACGGCGAGGGCGGCGATCCGGAACGGCTGATCCCGTTCGATCTTATCCCGCGGGTGTTTACGGCGTACGAGTGGTCGCGCCTCGAGCGTGGCGTCAAGCAACGCGCTGAGGCCTTGAACGCGTTCATTCGCGACATCTACGACCGCGCGGAAATCGTCCGTGCGGGACGGGTTCCCGCCCCGCTCGTGTTCCGAAATGTGGCCTATGAGCCCTCCGTTGCCGGTTTCCGCCCGCCCGAGGGTGTGTTCAGTCACATTGTCGGGATTGATCTGGTTCGCACTTCCGCCGAGGAGTTTTTTGTTCTCGAGGACAACTGCCGCACGCCCTCGGGCGTGTCCTACATGCTTGAGAACCGCGAAATCATGATGCGGATGTTTCCGGACCTCTTCCGGATGATGCGCGTCGCCCCGATCGAGCACTACCCGGACCAATTGCGCCGCACACTCGCATCCGTTGCGCCGGTCCGATGCGATGGCGAGCCAACCATTGTCGTTCTGACGCCGGGTGCCTTCAACTCGGCCTATTACGAGCACTCGTTTCTCGCGGATCAAATGGGCGTTGAGCTCGTTGAAGGCCAAGATCTCTTTGTCGAGGGGGACCTGGCCTTCATGCGGACCACGCGCGGCCCGCAACGCGTCGACGTCATCTATCGACGGATCGATGACCCGTTTCTCGACCCGCTTCACTTCCGCGCTGAGAGCATGCTCGGCGTGCCTGGCCTGATGAGCGTCTATCTGACGGGCGGCGTCTCGCTCTGCTCCGCGCCGGGGGCGGGGGTTGCCGACGACAAGGCCGTCTACACGTATGTACCTGAAATGATAAGGTTTTATCTCGGGGAGGAACCAATCCTCAAGAACGTTCCGACGTGGCGCTGCAGCGAAGCGGACGACTTGGCCTATGTGCTCGAGCATCTCTCGGAGCTTGTTGTGAAGGAAGTGCACGGTTCGGGCGGCTACGGCATGTTGGTGGGGCCCGCCGCGAGCAAGGCCGAGATCGAGGCCTATGCCGACCGCGTTCGCGCCGATCCGGCCGATTTCATCGCGCAGCCGACGCTCTCCCTCTCGACCTGCCCGACCTTCGTCGATCAGGGCCTCGCACCCCGCCATGTCGACCTCCGCCCGTATTGCCTGGTGGGCCGACAGGTCAGCCTCTGCCCAGGCGGTCTGACGCGCGTCGCCTTGCGGGAAGGCTCGCTTGTTGTGAACTCCTCCCAAGGCGGGGGCGTCAAGGACACGTGGGTGATCGCCGACTGATGCTGAGCCGGACCGCAGAAAACCTCTACTGGATGACCCGCTACATGGAGCGGGCAGAGACGATGGCGCGGCTGATGACGGTGGGATACCGGATCGCGCTGATGCCCTCTTCGGGGGAGGGGACGCGGTCGGATTGGGGGTCGATCCTGACGGCGGCCGGCGTCGAGGAGGGGTACGCCGAGAAATACGGCGCCCCCGAGGTGGGCGCGATAGAGCAGTACCTCTTTTTCGACCGCGAGAACCCGTCTTCGATCGCGAGTTGCTTCAGCCGCGCACGCGACAACGCCCGCATCGTGCGCACGGCCGTGACGACGGAGGTCTGGGACGCGCTCAACGGCGCCTACCAGGATCTGAAACACCTCCGTCCGGGAGAACTGCCGAAGCTCTGCGACTGGACGCGGCGCCAGACCCAGCTGATGCGCGGCGCGATCGAGGGCACGCAGCTCCACCAGGACGGCTACGATTTCATGTCGCTCGGCTACTACCTTGAGAGGGCGGACAACACGGCGCGGGTGCTCGACGTAAAGTACTATGTTCTCTTGCCGACAACCCAGCGGGTCGGAGGGAGCGTCGACAACTATCAGTGGATCACGCTTCTGCGCGCGCTCTCGGCTCACCGGTCCTTTCACTGGACCTATGGCGGCGACTACGTGCCCTCAAAGATCGCGCATTTCCTCATCCTGAACACGACCAATCCGCGGGCGCTTCTCCACTGCTCGTCAGAGGTGAGCTACCATCTCAACCGCCTCGCGCGGGCCTATGGTCACACGACGGAGGCACAAAGCAGGGCGCGCGCCCTCCTCGGTCGCCTGGCCGACGCCCGGATCGAGGAGATCATCGCCGAGGGCCTGCACGAGTTTCTGGCGGCGTTCATCGCCGAGAACGGCGATCTCGCGCAGGCCGTCGCCGACAGCTATCTGTTTGGGCCGAAATAGTGCGCCTCTCTATTCACCACGTCACGACCTACCGCTTTGCCGAGCCGATGCGCTACGTCGTCCAAAGTCAGCGTCTGACGCCGATGCCGTCGGGTGGGCAGAAGATCCTGTCCTGGGATGTCGCGTGCCCAAATGCGGTGTTCGGAACCCGCCGCACGGATCCAGGCGGCGACGAGGTGCGGACCATGACGCTCAATGGCCCGGTCGATGTCGTGGAGATCACCGCATCGGGGCAGGTTGTCACCACGGACACCAATGGCGTTCTGACCGGCATGCGCGAGCGTGTCCCACCGCTTGCCTATCGCCGTGACACTCCGCTGACGGCTCCCGATGCCGCGATCCGCGCGCTTGCGGCCGAACAGGACGAGCCTGCGCCGCTCGCCCGCGCGCATGCGCTGTCCGCCGCCGTGGCAGAGGCGCTCACCTACGAGCCGGAGACAACGGGCGCGGCGACAACGGCGGCGGAGGCGCTGGCGGGCGGGCAGGGCGTGTGCCAGGACTATGCCCATGTCCTGATCGCGGCGGCGCGGCAGGCCGAGCTGCCGGCGCGCTACGTGACGGGCTACCTCCTCGCGTCCGAGGAGGCGGTCACGGGCGATGCCGGTCATGCCTGGGCCGAGCTCCACATCGAGGGGCTCGGCTGGGTCGGCTTCGATGCGGCCAACCGGTGCTGCCCGGATGAGCGCTATGTGCGCCTCACCTCGGGCCTCGACGCGGTCAGCGCCGCCCCGGTGCGGGGGACGAGCTTCGGGCAGGCGCGCGAGGACCTCGACGTCACCGTTGCCGTCGAGGCGGCGCAGCAGTAGGCTCCCGCCGGTACTCAGGGGTGGTCCTATGACCTATTGCGTCGGCCTTCTGCTTGAAGAGGGGATCGTCCTTCTCTCCGACACCCGCACGAATGCGGGGATCGACAACATCTCGACCTACCGCAAGACCTTCACGTTCGAGGATCCGGGCGAGCGGGTGATCTCGATCCTGACCGCCGGATCGCTCTCCGTGACCCAGACGACAATCGCGCGCCTTGAGGCAGCGATCGAGGCGCCGGAGGAGGACACGCCCTCGATCCTCAGCGTCGAGACGATGCTCGGCGCTGTCGATCTGATCGGTGAGACCTTGTCCTCCGTCTCGCAGCGGATCGGCAAGAAGCTCAGCAATTCGAGCGCGTCGGCCTCTGCCTCGATGATCGTGGCGGGTCAACGGCGCGGCGGTGCGATGCGGCTCTTTCTGCTCTACCCCGAGGGGAACTTCATCGAGGCGACCCGCGACACACCGTTCCTGCAAATCGGCGAGCACAAATACGGCAAGCCGATCCTGGACCGGGTGGTCCAGCCGGAAACGTCGATCTCCGACGCGAAAAAGGCCGTGCTCCTCTCGATGGACTCGACCCTGCGCTCCAACCTCTCCGTGGGCATGCCGCTGGATCTGACCGTGATCCGCCGCGACAGTTGCCGCATCGACGAGAGCCTCCGGATCGAGCCGGGCGACGAGGTCTTCAACGCCATGTCCGAGGCCTGGAGCCAGGCCCTGCGCAACGCCTTCACCGCAATCGACGTTTGACGGCGGCCAATCTGCGGGCAAAGCCCAGCCATTGTGCCCAAGCTCTGTGCAGTCGCGGTTTTCCGGGGCAACGCGCGGGCGGTGGAGATTGTCACCGGCCCGTCGCATTTGCGTGATGCGCGAGGTGCGACGACGCGCCAACGCGGCCCGTGGGTTGCGTCACATAGGCGGCGAAATTCAAGCGCCGCGAGAGAACAGGGGACCCATGATGACCTCCTCCAAATCCTTGTTGGCAGGCGTCAGCCTTGCCGCCGCCCTGACCGCGTCGACCGCGCTGGCCCAGGAAACGATCAAAGTCGGCATTCTGCACTCCCTCTCCGGGACGATGGCGATCTCGGAGACGACGCTCAAAGACGTGATGCTGATGCTGATCGAGGAGCAGAACGAAAAGGGCGGCGTCAACGGCATGATGCTGGAGCCGGTGGTGGTCGACCCGGCCTCCGACTGGCCGCTCTTTGCCGAAAAGGCGCGCGAGCTGATCGAGGGTGAGGGCGTCGATGTCGTCTTCGGCTGCTGGACCTCCGTGTCGCGGAAATCCGTCCTCCCGGTATTTGAGGAGCTGAACAGCCTCCTCTTTTACCCCGTCCAGTACGAGGGCGAGGAAAGCCAGCGCAACGTCTTCTACACCGGCGCCGCGCCCAATCAACAGGCGATCCCCGCCGTCAACTACCTCCTCGAAGAAGAGGGTGTGGAGCGCTGGGTTCTCGCCGGCACCGACTATGTCTATCCGCGCACAACCAACAAGATCCTCGAGGCCTACCTCAAAGATCTGGGCGTCGCGGACGAAGACATCATGATCAACTACACGCCCTTCGGACACTCCGACTGGCAGACCATCGTCTCCGACATCGCGGAGTTCGGCTCAGAGGGCAAGAAGACCGCCGTGGTCTCGACCATCAACGGCGACGCCAACGTGCCCTTCTACAAGGAGCTCGGCAACCAGGGCATCGACGCCTCCGACATCCCGGTCGTCGCGTTTTCGGTCGGTGAAGAAGAGCTCGCCGGTCTCGACACCGAGCCGCTGGTCGGTCACCTCGCCGCCTGGAACTATTTCATGAGCGTCGACACCGAGATCAACGATGAGTTCATCGAGACCTGGTGGGACTTCATCGGCTCCGAGGAGCGC
>JBCDHQ010000077.1:0-15327 GCA_038749815.1 Pseudomonadota bacterium
AAAGAGGAGGTGGCGCGGCCCGAGGATCTCGTGCTCCGTGCCATCGAGGCGGGCGAGCATGGCTGCGAGCCCCTCCTCGGCGAACGGCACGTCAAATGTCGGGCGCCCGAGCGGCAAAATGCCGACCCGCGCCATCAGATGTCCTCGTAGCCGTGGCGAAAGCTTGCATCGCCTGGATGGAAGCTTGCGCCGCCCGAATAGAGCGGATGATCGAACCAGGGTGTCGCACGCGCGTCCGTGAGGGCGTTGAGCGCCGTCATGTAGTCGACCGCCTCGCTCTCGAGCGCGGTGTGGATCGCCGCCCAATCGGGATACTTCTGAAAGGCGTCGAGCCAGATCGCGCGGCCCGCGAGATAGCCCGACGCGCCCGCGGCATAGGCATGCTCCAGGATCTGCCGGAACGCGGCCTTTCCCGCACCGGCAGAGAGCATAACCCAGGGGCGGCCGGCCAGCCGACCCATCTCATCAAAGAGGGCCTGGACCTCCGCCGAGCCGTCCGCCGCATCGGCGGCCACCGGGCTCTCCAACTTGAAGACGTCGACGCCGTACTCGGATTTTGCAAACTCCTCGACAGAGGCGAGCACGTGATCGGCGTTCTTGCCCCGCATCTCGACATACTCCTTGGTCTGCTCCGCGTCTCGGGCGAGCGGGTAAACCAGAAGCTCGAAAAGATAAGGAATGTCATAACGCGCGCAGGCCTCACCGACCCGGCGCGCGAAATCCTTCTGCGCCTGGATCACCGCCGGCTCTGCGTCGGGGCGGTACCAGGCGAGAACCTTGACCGCATCGCCCCCCATCCGCCGGATCTTGCCGACCGACCAGTCGTCGATCTCCGACGAGATCCGCCCACCGGGCGTGTCTGCAAAACCGCTGTCCTCGAGCGTCACGATGAGCCCCTTGGTCGGGGAGAACACGTCGAGCCCCATCGGGATTGCATAATGCGGATCGAGCAGCATCGCCGAGGACGCCCCCTGCAGCGTCTCGATCAACATCGTCTTGAACTTGGCGACCTCGTCCCACGGCGCCGTCTCGACACCAAGTGCTTTGGCGATCGGGTTCTTGATCGGCGGGCGCTGATCGACGGCGGTCATTTTGAAGAGACCATCCGCGCAGGCCATGCGCCGCAGCCCCCAGAGCTTTCCAGGCGTCAGTGTCATCAACCACGTTCCCCTAAAAAACGTTCGGTTTCAGTGCGATAAGGTGCCCCGCGCCGACCCCCGGCGCGGGTGCATTTGAGGGCTGCCGCAGCCGCGGCGAAGCGGATGGCGGCGTCCTCCCCCTGCCCCTCAGCGAGGGCGAGAGCAAACGCGCCATGCCAGACATCGCCCGCGGCGAGTGTGTCGACAACCTCAACGGGAAAGGCAGGATGCCGAACGGGCGTCTCTGCTGCGACAAACACCCCGGCCCCTCCGTCCGTCACCGCAACCCAGGTGTCAAGACGGGATGCGGCCTGTCGTAGCGCCATCTCCAGATCAAGCTCATCAGTGAACGCACGGAGCCCCTGGGCGGAGAACGCAACGTGGCTTGCGCGACGGGCGAGATCCAGAGGCACCGGCGCCTCGCCGTCGAGGATGCCCGGCACGCCGAGCGCCCGCGCGCGGTCGAGCGCCACGGCAGCGGCGTCCGGCCAGCGCGTGTCGACCAGGATCGCGTCCGGCTCGGCGTCGTCAAGCGCCACCGTCTCCGCGAGGCCGGTGCCCCGAAAGGCCGTGACCATACGCTCCCCATCCGGCGTGATGTGGATTGCTGAGAAGGCGGATCGCCCCCCCTCGGCCCGCAGCACCCGGCCCGTCTCGACCCCTTCGGCCTCGAGGTCGCCGAGGGTCAGATCACCGATCAAATCCTGCCCCATGCGCGCCGCCAACTCCGCTCGCCCGCCGAGCCGCGCAATGGCGACGGCCGCGTTCCCAGCGCAGCCGCCGCCCACAATCTGGCCATCCCGCGCCGCGTATTTCTCCGCGCGATCCGGGAATGCGTCGACCTCAAAGAGAAAATCAGTGACCGTTGAGCCGACGACCAGAACCGTGCGCATCAATCAACCGGGAGTCCGCTCGGCACCGTCTCGGGTCGCCCGAGGCGGCCCTTCGTGCTCTCGTCTCCGGTCAGCGTGTGCAAAAACGCCACCAGCGCATCGATCTCGGCATCCGAGAGCACCGGCAGATCAACATCGATGGCAGAGGCGAGCCGCGCCATCTCGCGCGCATCTTCAAAGACGACGAAATCGACCGATGCGAGGTGTTCGACTTCGGGCAGCTCCGCCATCGCGGGCTCCCACGCGCGGCGCGCCGCGGCCGGATCCATGTGGTGGCGGATCATGCCCTCAAGCGTCGGATAGGCACCGTTGTGGCCATAGGGTGCGGTGAGCGCCACGTTGCGCAACATCGGGGTGCGAAACCGGTAGGCGTCCTCGAGCCGGTCGGTCTCATTCAGCCGGCCGCGATCCCGCACCACGGGATCGAAGGCCCGCGTCCGCCCGGGCCCAAACGACGGAAGGCCGAGCGCGTGGAAGCCCTGGTCGCTGAAGAGCGGCCCCGCATGACACCCGGCGCACCCAACCTCGACGAAAAAGAGGTCTCGCCCGGCCGCCTCCTCCTCCGTCAGCGCCGCCTCGCCGGCGAGGTGGCGATCATAGCGGCTGTCATGGCTCTGCCACTCGGCCGAGACGAAAGCGCCGAGGGCGTTTGCAACATGAACGATCTCGATCTCCTCCGGCGCCTGTAGGTCGAAGGCCGCAACCAGCATTTCCCGATAGGCCGGGATCGATCGGACCCGCCGGGCAAGGATCGCCCAGGCCTCCTGCGGGCGGCGCCGGGCGGCCCGGGCGACAGGGTTCTCGGCCGCATCGCCCGCCATCTCCGTCTCCGCCAAGAGCGGCAGAAGCGCCTGCGCCGCGACGATGGTCTCGATCCCGTCGGGCAACGCCTCCTCGACCGGGCTGTCAAAGCCCGTCGGCGACATCGGGTCGAGCGACAGACGACCGTCGTGGAAGAGAACCCGGATCTCCTCAGCGCCCAGGTTCCAGAGCGCCGGCGCATTGCGGGGCACGCGCCGCTCAATGTCGCCTGCGATCCGCTCCCGACCGATCCCCTCGCCCCCTTCGCCGATCCCGAGCGACAGGCGGTCCGTTGTCCCGAGCTCGTGGTGATGGCAGGTCCCACAGGAGATGTTCTGGTTCCCCGAGAGGATCTTGTCATAGAAGAGGAGCCGCCCGACCTCCGCCGCCGCCGGATCGACGGGGCGGAAATCGTCGGGCCCGAGCGGTCCGGCGAGGGCGCTTGAGGCCATCCCGAGCGCAAGGCACACTCCACCGAGAAGAGGAGAGATCCGATGCTGAGACTGACCCTGGCCCTTCTGCTTTTGGCCCCTTTCGTCGCCGCCGACATCGAGGATGCGCGCGATCTGATGGAGGCCGGCCGCTTCGAGGAGGCGATGGACGCGCTCCGTCCCGCCGCCCGCTCTGGCAATGCCGACGCGGAGGAGCTGATCGGGATCATGTATGCCATGGGCCTCGGCGTGCCCCGCGACGATGTCCGCGCGTTCGAGTGGTACTTGCGCTCTGCCATGAAGGGGCACCCGGGCGCGCAGTCGGGCGTCGGGTGGTACTACGAAATCGGTCGCGGCATGCCGGCGCCGGACCTCGTCCGGGCCTATCTTTGGTACACGCTTTCGGCAATCGGGGATGATCCGGACGCCGCGATCAGCCTGGAGGAAGTTCAGAAGAAGATGACACCGGAAGAAATCGCCAAGGCGCATGAGTTGATCCAAGACTACCGACCCTGGCTGTTCCCGTTTGAGTGACCTGTCCATTCACGTCACTCCATCGCAGCTCGGGCCTGAGGCGACACCCTGCCCGGTTTCCGCCCGCGGTGGCCACAGCCCGCGATAGGCCCACTCACCTCGGAACCGGAGCGGTTCACACCGTAGAGACTGAGAGGGTCTCGGCCCATGTCGCGCCACCGTCATGCCCCCCGGAGCGCAACGGCGCCGTTGCGCTCCGGAGAAGCCAGATCTGTGGGTCCCGGCCGTAGGAGCTGGCCGGGACCTGTCGCTCAGTTGAGCTCTGAGCCGTAAACGGCCTCGAGGGAGGCTTCCGCCTCGGCGACCGCTGCCTCCATCGCGGCGAAGATGTCCTCGCCGCCGTCGACATTGGATTTGAACCAGTCATAGACCGGTGCAGCCGCTTCGGCGAAAGCCGCCTTTTCGTCAGGTGTCGGGACATACAGGTCGCCGCCGCCCGCAACGAAATCCTCATAAGCCTGGATCGACTTCCGCTTCGGCGACGCGAAAGTCGCCTGCTGCAGCTGGTAGAACCCGTCGAGGACCACTTTCTTCATGTCGTTGGGCATCGACTGGAACTTGGCATTGTTCATGAACCAGAGGGCGCCCATGTAGGCGTGTCCATCAAGCGTCACATACTGAAGGCCCGCATCCGGGAACTTCATCCCCATAATGTCGGTGATGCCGTTCTTCGACCCTTCGACCACACCTGTCTGGAACGAGGTGAAGAGCTCAGGCCACGGGATCGGCGTCGGCGAGGCGCCGAGGGCGCGGACGAGCTCCTGCGGGAGATCGGCGACCACAGTGCGGATCTTCAGCCCCTCGAGATCGGCGGGTGCCTGGATCCGGCGCACGGTGTTCGCGAAGTTCCGCCAACCGCCGGTGTTGCCGACCGTCATCAGCCGGATCGCACCGCCCGAGACCTCGAGCACCATCTCCTGCATTTTGGTGATGAGCGGCGAGCCGTTGGCGAGCGCGGCCTCGGCCACCCGGTCATCGGCCATCAGGTAGGGCAGATCGAGCACCTGCACGAAGGGGAAGATGCCCGCCGTGCCGCCGGAGGTGGAGATATAGACGTCGATCGTGCCGTCCGCGACGCCCGACATACACTCTGTCCCGTTGGAGCAAAGCTGCGTGCCGATGAACGTCTCGACCGCAATGGCGCCGTTCGAGGCCGCCTCTACATATTGCTTGAAGACGTTGAGGCCGTCGGCATCCTCGTCATTTTCGTTCGAGTTGGCCGTCGCCCGGATCGTGAAATCCTGCGCAGCCGCCACACCGGCGGTGCCAATGAGCGCGGCGATCGCGACTGTGGCAAGCGTGTTGAAACGCATGTCGTTCCCTCCTGATGGTGCGGCGAGGATCTTGCTCGCCCCCGCCTCCGGTTTGATCAAGCCCGTCTGGCTCGGTGGCGTCAAGGGAGGCCGCGCTGTTTCCGCGCGTCCGGGCGCGGACGGCTCGAAAGACCTGCCCCTATTGGATGAACCCCGTGAGACGGGGCACGGTCAGGCTGATCGCTGGCACGTAGGTGATGAGGAAAATCACCGCCACTTCGACCGCGAGGAACGGCAGGATCGCCTTCGAGATGGTCTCCACCCTCTCCCCCGAGACCGAACTCGCCACAAATAAGACGAGCCCCATTGGCGGAGTGGCGAGCCCCACGGTGAGATTGACGCTCATGATGATCGCGAAGTGCACTGGGTGGACGCCGATATCCGTGAAGATCGGCCCGAGAATCGGCCCGAGGATGATGATCGCCGGACCCGCGTCGAGGAACATGCCGACGATGAAGAGAAGCATGTTGATGAGGAAGAGGAGCGTCAGCGGGTTCTCGGAGAGCGACAGGATAAAGGCCGCCAGCGTCTCGGGCGCGTGGCTGAGCGAGACAACGGTCTTGAAGGCGACCGCAGCGCCGACGAGCAGCAAAACAGTGGAGGAGCCGAGCGCCGATTTGAGCAGAATCGCCGGCAGATCCCCGACCTTCATCGAGCGCAGGATGAAAAAGGAAATCAGCACGGCATAGGCCACCGCGATCACGGAGGCCTCTGTCGGTGTGAAGACGCCGGCCAGGATCCCACCGAGAATGATGATCGGCGTCTGGAGCGGCACGACCGCGCGCTTGTAGACAACCCGCACGTCTTCGGACATGCGGCGCCGGAGGGCGATGAAGATCCCCTCGGAGAGACCCGCAGCAACAATCAGGCGGAGCCACCAGGGCACGTTTGCGCCGAGGCTCCCCGCAATAAATCCAATGAGAACAAAAAGCACGGCGATCATGTTGACCCGTGCAAGCGCCCGCGCGATCAGGTTCTCGACTGGCGTGATCGACTGACCCTTTCTCACGATCCGCTCGGCCTTCGGCAGATCGTAGCGGTCGGCCAAGAGCCGGACCATCACCATCAGCCCGACGCCCACCATGATCCCCGGCACGATCCCGGCCAGAAACAGCGCCGCAACCGATTCGCCCATGACATAGGCGTAGATGATCATGATGCCGGAGGGCGGAATGATCGGACCGATCACCGACGACGCCGCCGTGACCGCCGCCGCAAACTTCCGGCTGTAGCCGTTCTTCTCCATGGCTGGGATCAGCGTCGAGCCGAGCGCGGAGGTGTCGGCCACCGCAGACCCGGAGAGACCGGCAAAGAGGATCGAGGAGAGGATGTTTACATGCGCCAGCCCCCCCCGGAGATGCCCCATGATCGCCTGGCTGAACTCCACCAGGCGGAGTGTGATCCCACCCCGATTCATGATCTCGCCCGCGAGCATAAAGAACGGCAGCGCCATGAGCGGAAAACTGTCCATCCCATTGTAGACATTGCGGTAAAGCGTGATCAGCTGATTGCCCTGCCCGTCCATCCACAACAGCATGCCGGGCGCCACGAGAAGGGCGAAGAAGACGGGCATCCCGATCATCAGAAGGACGAGGAACGCAGGCAGAAACCAAATCAGCATCAGTCAGCTCCCGCCGCCATCATGTGAGGGTCGTCCGGAAGGTCCCGGTTCGGATCGAGGATCGTGAGGACGGTGCGGAGCATCAGTTCGAGGGTCACAACGGTCATCAGGCAGCAGCCCACCCAAAGGGACGCGAACATGTATTTCTTAGCGACCTTGGTCCACTCCCACGCGATCTCGAAGGTCGCGAAGGTCACATCGAACGGCACCCACAGCGAGGGAGAGGCGAAGCGACCTCCAAAGCCCGTGATTTCGCGCCAGCCGAGCTGCACGCCCAGCACGAGGACAAGAAGCGCGAGCGTGAGGATGAACAAATTGAGGAGGAGGCCCGGCACTCGCGGCAATGCGCGCGGCACCATGTCAATCGCAACAAAGCCCCCCCAGCGGAGCGCGGAGGGCGCTGCCAACCCCGTCATCCACAGCATCAGAAAGCGGGCGAGCTCCTCGGTCCAATTCGGTGCGGCGTTGAAGCCGTAGCGCATCACAACCTGGTGGAGGATCGTCAGGACCATCAGCCCAAGCGCGATCCAGGCGAGACCTCGTCCGATGAGGAGCAAGACGGATAGACCGGCCGCAAGCCTAGTGTAGGCCGCCCAAAGGTACGCCAAAACCCCCTCCCCGGAAGCGCGCCCGGCAGACCCGGGCGTCATGTTTTGTGGATGCTGGGCGATTGGTGCTGCCGCTGTCAAGCGACGTGGTGCCGGCAGTGGACCAAGTGTCATTGCAATGAGACGGGTCGACTGTCACGCTCCGACGATCCTTTTGGCCCCCGTTGGGCACCCGTCCGGCACTGTGCTGTGAACACCCCGAGATATCAGCGACCGCAGCGTCAGCGGGAGAGCGTGTCCGGCTCACCGACAGGCCTCCTCAGACGTCAACTGGCGCACGATCGCCGCTCATCGGGGAAGCCGGGACACCGGCGGATTGCGGCAACGCGGTCTCCGACCGGCCCCCTCGGACCCACATGGCGAACGGTTGCTTTGCCGGCGGTGCGGCAACGCTGCTTGACAAGTGGGCGATTGCCGCGCCCCTTCGCCGCCACTTGGATGCCGGGAGGACCTCGCGATGATCGTTGTGGGCGGTGAGAACCTGATCGACCTGATAGAAGAGGGCGGAGCGCCGGGTGCACCGCTCTACCGGGCCGCGGTTGGAGGGTCCCCCTTGAACACAGCCAAGGCCGCAGCGCGCCAGGACGTGCCCGTTGGCTACCTCACGCCCGTGTCCTCTGACACGCTCGGCCGCCTCATTGCCGAGGATCTGAGGCGCGACGCTGTGCGCGTCCTTGCGCCAGCATCCGATCGTCCAACCTCGCTAGCGGTCGTCTCGTTCAACGAAGGCCAGCCGGCCTACCAGTTTTACCGAGAGCACACGGCTGAGCGTGACGTGTCCGAGGAGGGCCTCGCCGCCGCCCTCCCCGACGATACAGACGTCCTCTATGTGGGCTCGCTGGCACTGGCGGGGATTGAGGACGGGGCCGCCTGGACAGAGCTCTACCAGGCTGCGTCTGAGAGGGGCATTTTCACCGCCCTCGATCCAAATGTCCGTCCGACCTTCATTCGCGACCGGGCGGCCTATCTGGCCCGTTTGGAGACACTCTTCTCCGCAAGCCGCCTGATCAAACTCAGCGATGAGGATCTTGGCTGGTTGACCGGCGGCGCACCACCGCGCGATGCCGCCACATCCATTCTGGCGCGCTCAGCCGCAGACGTCGTCATTCTGACGCAAGGCGACGCCGGGGCCGTCGGTCTGCTGAGGGGCGGCGGCGTTGTGGACGTGCCCGCCCACCCGGTGCCCAATCTGGTCGATACGGTCGGTGCGGGGGACACGTTTATGGGTACAATTCTCGCCCAAGCGCGGAACGGGGGTCTCACAACACCGGGGGTTTTTGCAGCGGCGGAGCCGGCGGAGGTGCATCGCCTCCTTGCCATTGCCGCCCGCGCGGCGGCCATCAATTGCGGCCGCGTTGGGTGCAATCCGCCGACGGCCGCAGAGCTTTTTGCGTGAGGCCGCTCGAACGACCCGCACCGACGGGCCTCGCGCCGACATCCTTGGGCGCTCAACCGACCTCCCTCGCCTCACAAGCCATCGATCCGTTGAAGCCGGGGGGAACCCGCCCCCACACTGGGCTACGGCGGCGCCAGGCACCTGCGTTTGCTGTCTTCTCAGCGCGTTGGCAGCCTTGTTCGTGGTACGGGCGGTCGGGCTCGAACCGACACTCTGTCACCAGAACCGGATTTTGAATCCGGCGCGTCTACCAATTCCGCCACGCCCGCTTTTCGACAACCGACTGAAATCACTGAAAAGATAGCCGCCGGTCTGTCACCTCTGTTGCGTGTAAGCATCCCGGCGGGGGCTGTCAACACGCGCGCCTGGCTCAAAGGTGCGCATCGGGGATCTACCCCCTGCGATCGTGGCGGCCGCCGGGCCACGCCCACCTGACCGGATGACCCCTGTCCGACATATGTGGGCAAAGCCCATCCGGCTCGGTATTGAGGGGGCAACGCCTCCGCTGCACCCACCGCGTAGAAGAGTGATGGATCACTGGTTTGAGCTCAGAACGATTGCGGCCGTCGCCCGTCTTGGGACTGTCAGTGCCGCCTCGCGCGAGCTGCAGCTCCACCGCGCCACAGTGCAGCGGCATGTCGATCTGATGGAGGAGAGCCTCGGCGTCCGCCTCTTTCTACGCCACGCCCGCGGGTACACAGCGACCGCGGCCGCGCGAGACTTGGCCCAAGTTGCGGAGCGCGCGCAGGTTGAGATCGAGAGGATCGCCTGGACGGAGCAACACGATCAAGGGTTGGTGGCCGGTCGGGTGACGATCACCGCGACGTCCATGATCGCGCAAGTGTTCATGCCGCTCTTGGCCAGTCGGCTGTCCACATCACCGGGGCTGTCTCTCCGATGCCTGACCGGCCTCGGGTTTGAGGCGCTCGAAGAGGGCGATGTCGACATCGCAATTCGGGTCGGCCATAAGCCGGAGATCCCGGAATACGTGGTGCAGTCCCTCGGCGAGGTGCGCTTCGGGCTGTTCGGCAGTCCGGATTACGTCGCGCTGCACGGGCACCCAAGTGACATATCCGATCTGGAGGGCCACATCTTCGCAGGCCCGCCGTCGGACGGACCGCGGGTGGGGCCGTATGCTTGGCTTCTCGACAACATCCCCGAGCGGCACCTGCGCCTCCGGAGCGACGATGCGCAGGTGCTCAACAACCTGGTTCTCGAGGGCCACGCCCTGGGACCGCTGCCGACCCGTGTCGCCGAGAGAGCGGGGATGGTCGACGTGATCGTCAAACCTGGGCTTTGGAGTGCGCCGCTTTGGGTGGTCACGCACAGAGACGTCCATCGCCTGGCGCGCATACAGGCCTGTCTGGAGACGATCAAAGCCGCGGCTCAAGACAAGGACAGCATGGTCCACGTTCCACTAGAGCCAATGAGGTGACGCCGGTCCGACACTTGCGGCCGTACCCAACGGCAATGCCTGTCCGCTGCGGTTTCCCCCCAATGGAAGCGACGGGTTTAGAACCGTGTGAGACGCTGCCCTCAGAGCCCGACCGGAAGCCCGCATCGAGTGGTCGCAGACACGATCCGGCCGATCCGTAAAGCGTAGCTGATCCGGTCCGGCGTGGCGGAACACGGAACACGGAACACGGAACACGGAACACGGAACACGGAACACGGAACACGGAACACGGAACTCTGGTTTTTCTATTTTATCAAGGCGCTTAAGATACCTTCGGTATCGTGCGGCGGCCACGTCGCGGCGGGCGCAGCGATCCACTCCAGCGGTGCTTAGAGTGTTCCTCTCATCACAGCGTCGCACATTGTGAGGCTCGCGGACTGATAGCCGCGCATGAACCAGTCGACGTGCTGACTTCGGCGCGTCCGCACGGCGCGGTGCACGGGTGCGTCTGCGACGAACGTCTCCTCCATCGTGCGCACCAACTCCATGATCCTGTCGACATCCTCGGCGTCGAGCCGGCCGATCCGCGTCCGCGCCCGCCTCGACCAAATCCCGGCCAAACAGTCGCGATGAAGACTGAGACGGAGACGGAGGGCATCTGCCTGACCGTTTTCCGCGTTCGCGATCACGGCCCGCGCCTGAACGCCAATGCCGGTCTCCATCTGCACATGATGCGCTACGTTTTTCGCGATCACGTAGCTCGCCGCCAGTTCGCCGTGCTGACGGCCGCGGTCGATCAACTCAGCGAGGAAATCGCTGTCGAGATAGATCACGCGGTCTTCGGCGCAATAATGCGGACCGGACTGGACGCCGCAGGGCGTGGTGACGCGATCGTCAAAAAACTCCATCTCCGGCGGAGTGTAGGCGCGCGCGAAGCTTGTGATGAAGACGCCGGCCCACACCTCATCCGTGTCGTTGAGCGCCGCGGTGGCGTAGCGTGCGGCGTGCGCCTCCTCCGCCGCTGTGGGCGGCGCCCGCTCAGGATCGGAGCCAAGCGGCGAGATCAGCCCCGACGCCACCCCGAGGAAATAGGCCAGGACCAAAAGACCCACGCTCGTCACCGTGGCAATGATGGCGAGGATCAAAGGCGACAAGCGCCGAGACGGCTTGGACGGAGCAGTGGCTTCGGCAGACATCATCTCGTTTTCCAAGTATCATCGTCATATTGGACAAAGAGCCTTGATTTGGCGTAAACGAGCGCGCGTCGGCAGAGGGGCGGAGGGTCGAATGCTGCGACGGCTTTACGATTGGACGATTGCACTTGCCGCGACGCCTTATGCGCTCCTGGCATTGGCGCTTGTGGCGTTTGCGGAGAGCTCGGTCTTTCCGATCCCGCCGCATGCGCTGCTGGTGCCGATGGTGATCGCAGCACCCCGAGACGCATGGAAAATCGCAGGCGTCTGCACGCTCGCCTCAGTTGCGGGCGGCGCGTTCGGGTATTGGATCGGCGCGGAGCTCTTCGAGGCAGTCGGCCAACCGGTCCTCGATTTCTACGGCAAGCTTGAGAAATTCGACGAGTTTCGAGCCCAATTCAACGCCTATGGCGCGTGGGCCGTGCTGATCGCCGGCATCACGCCCTTCCCCTACAAGGTGATCACCATTACCTCCGGCGCGACGGCGCTCGACTTTTCGGTGTTCATGGTCTCGTCCCTGATCGCACGGGGCGCGATTTTCTTTTTCATCGCAGCGCTCCTCTGGAAGTTCGGACCGCCGATCCGGACGTTCATCGAAGAGCGGCTGGCGATGGTGACGACGGCGTTTGTCGTGCTGCTGGTCGGGGGCTTTGCCGCCCTCCGGTTCCTGTGACGGCCGCGCGCCTCGGCCTCGCGGCGGCGGCGGGCTCGCTTGCACTCCTCCTCGGGGCGTTCACGTTCGAGCATCTCGGCGGCCTGGCGCCCTGCAATCTCTGCCTCTGGCAGCGCTGGCCGCATGCTGCGGCCGTGCTGGTCGGCGGCCTGTTGCTCTGGCGCCCTTGGCCGGCTCTGCTGTTTCTCGGCGCCGCAGCCGCGCTCACCACCTCGGCGATCGGCTTCTACCATGCATCGGTGGAGCTTGGATGGGTCATGGGACCGACGAGCTGTTCGGCAGGTCCCGTCAGCGGCGGCTCTTCTGAGGATTTGCTGGCGAGCATCATGGCGGCGCCGATTGTGCGCTGCGACGAGGTGGCGTGGAGCCTTGCCGGGATCTCAATGGCCGGTTGGAACGCTCTGATCTCGGCCGCGCTCGCATCTGTCTGGCTCCTCGCGGCAACGCGCGCCGTCGTATGGGCTCAGGCGTCGAGCTCTGCGTCCCAATAAAGGAAGTCCATCCAGCTCTCATGGAGATGGTTCGGCGGGAACTTCCGCCCGATGTTCTGCAGCAACAGCGGATCGGGCTCCACCGGCCGCTTTCGGAGGGACATTCCCGCCTGCTTCAACGTCTTTGAGCCCTTGCGAAGATTGCACGGGCCGCACGCCGCAACGACATTGCTCCAGGAGGTCCGCCCCCCCTTGGCCCGCGGCAGAACGTGGTCGAACGTCATGTCGCCGCGCGCGCCACAATACTGGCAGGTGAACTCATCCCGCAGGAACAGGTTGAACCGCGTGAACGCAGCGGTCTTTGCGGGGCGCACGTAATCGCGGAGCACGACGACCGACGGGATCCGGATCTCGGTCGTGGGCGAGCGGACAAACGCATCATACTCCGCCACCACCACCACCCGGTCCAGAAACGCCGCCTTGACCGCCTCCTGCCACGGCCAGAGCGACAGCGGCAGGTAGGAGAGCGGTCGGTAATCCGCGTTGAGAACCAGGGCAGGATGATCGCGCGCGCCGGCCGGTTGTCGGATGAAACTCGGATGATGGGCGATCTGCATGGTTCTTGGTCCTGCCTGCCTCCGAGACTACGCCGGACGCGCCCGCCCTCGTGTCCCGATAACTATATCTCGGCTCTGCTCTGGCGCAACTGTCTATATGCTGCGAACTCCCGCCGTTGCCCCGGACATTATCCACAGCACCTAACGCTTTTGTGACGATTGGGCGACGCTGGCGGCGCGGGGGCGCATTGTGGTAGGCGGCAAGTATGTCAGCCCCACCGCCCACGCCCCGGATCCTGGAGACCGCGCTCTACGCGGAGGATCTTGACGCCGCCAAAGACTTCTACGGGCGCATCCTCGACCTTCAGATCGCCACAGAAGTCTCTGGACGACATGTCTTTTTCAGGTTGGTGGGCTCAATGCTCCTGATCTTCAATCCAAGCGCCGTCGCTTTGGGTCCGCGCCCCGGCACCCTCCCCGTTCCGCCGCACGGGGCCTCCGGCCCAGGTCATGTGTGCTTTGCCGCGGGCGCGGAGGGCATCGAGATGTGGAGGCTCAGGTTTGGTGCTGAAGACATTGTGATCGAAGCGGATTTTCACTGGCCCAACGGCGCGCGGAGCCTCTATGTCCGCGACCCCGCAGAAAACTCCGTCGAAGTGTCGACACCGGCGCTCTGGGGGTTTTGAGGCGTCAGCCAAGCCACCCTTGCGCCCGCTGCAGCGCCAGGGTCAGGCCATCGGGCGCAATCCCGTGGCCGATTCCGGGCGACACATGGGTCTCAACCTCCAGCCCGGCGCCGCGGAGCGCTGCGGACGCCTCGGGCATCGAGGATGGAGGGACCACCTCATCCTGATCGCCGTGCACGAGCAGAATCGGCGGACGCGCCGCCAGCTCGTCACCGAGCGCATCGGGGCGGAGCAACCGGCCTGAGAACCCGATGATCCCAGCGACCGCTGCCGTCCGTCTGAGCCCCACCTCGAGGCTCATCATCGTGCCCTGGCTGAAGCCGAGAAGAACAGTCCGCTCCGGCCCGATCCCCTCCGCCTCCGGCAGAGCGTCGAGCCACGCGTTGAGGAGCGCTGCCGCCCGGGCCGCCCCCTTGGTGGCCTCCTCGACAGAGGAGCCGTCGAGCCAGGGGATCGGAAACCACTGGTACCCCATCGGGTTGTTGGTGCACCGATCAGGGGCATTCGGCGCAAGGAACGCGGTGTCGGGCAGATGTGGGCCGAGGGGCTCAGCGAGGCCGATCAGGTCGTTGCCATCGGCGCCGTAGCCGTGGACGAACACCATGAGACTTGTCGCTTTGCCCGAACGGGCCTCGACGCGCGGTCCTGTAAGGTTCATGTCCGCACCCCTTCCCGCGCTTTGACGACGCCGTAGTATTGCCAGAAAAGCGTTGCGGCAACCGTGCGCCAGGGCGCCCACTCAGCCGCCATCGTGCGGAGCGCCTTCTCGCTCGGCCGCGCATCGAGACCGAAGACCAATCGTGCAGCCTCCTGGAGGGCAAGGTCCCCGGCAGCGAAGACATCCGCCCGCCCAAGCGAGAACATGGCGTAAATCTCCGCTGTCCAGACCCCGATCCCAGTGACGGCCGTCAGCTCCTCGATGACGACTTCGGTCGGCGCCTCCTCCATGGCCTCGAAGTCGAGCCCCGCTTCGGCGAGCGCTCGCGCATAGCGCCGCTTCTGGCGCGACAATCCGCAGGCGAGAAGCCCCTCCTCGTCCGACGCGGAGAGGCGGATCGGGCATGTCAGCTCTGCCGCCTCCAACTTGGCCCAGACCGCATCCGCGGACGCGACCGAGACCTGCTGGCTGACGATGGCTGAGAGCAGCGCCTGAAAACCGCCAGGCCGCCGTCGAAGGCGGAGCGGGCCTGCGACCTCCGCCGCCTCTGCGAACGCAGTGTCGTGGGCACAGAGGACGGCCAGTCCCTCCGCCAAATCCGCCTCGCTCTTCAGCTCACGCTCGTCCATCTCGTCTCCACTCCGGTGCGAAAGAAATCACAGACCGATGGTCGCGTCGAGACGGCGGCCATTGGCCTCCGTCGGAGGGAAGTGTAGGAAGTGTCCATGGCCGAGACCCTCGCCCCCGACCGCATTTCCCCTACGGCAGACAGCCGGGCCAAACGCAACGTCACCGTGCTCGTCGTGGCGCAAGCGATCCTTGGCGCGCAGATGCCGATACATTTCACGCTCGGTGGTCTCTCGGGCCAGATTCTCTCGCCGGAAAAGTGTCTGGCAACGCTGCCGATATCTCTGACAGTCATGGGCTCGATGATGGCGGCGCCGGTCCTCTCGTCGCTGATGCAGCGCTATGGGCGGCGCACGGGCTTTGTCATCGG